>JALYTT010000044.1 GCA_030854145.1 Chloroflexota bacterium
GCAGGAGATTTTTGCGGATCGCGAGCAGGCCGAGCGTGATGAACTGATCACCTTTGTGCAGCGGGCACTGGGTTACGGTATCTCTGGACACGTCATTGAACACATCTTCCTGATCCTCTACGGCGAGGAGGGTCGCAATGGCAAAGATACGCTGATGAGCGTATTGGCGAAAGTGCTGGGCAATACCGTCGGGGCCGTCTCCAATGACGTGATCATCGCCAGTGGCAGGTTCACCGCTCCAGGCAGTGCCAAGCCACACCTGGTGGCTCTGCAAGGCAAGCGTATTGCCTGGGCCAGTGAGACAGACCGCGGCGCGTGCTTTGATGCGAGCCAGGTCAAGTTCCTGACTGGCGGGGGCGCCATTGCTGCGCGGCAGCTCTACGGCAAAGACTACAGCTTTGACCCCTCGCACTTGCTGGTCCTGCTCACCAACAACAAGCCACATGCTGATGCGAGCGATCGTGCCTTCTGGAGTCGGCTCTGTCCCGTCCTCTTCAACATGCACTTCGTCGATCACCCGATCCGCCCCAATGAACAGCAGAAGGATATCACATTAGGCAAAGCCCTGGAAGCAGAGGCCAGCGGCATCCTGGCCTGGCTGGTACGTGGGTGCCTGGCCTGGCAAGAGCATAGCCTGCAGATCCCGGCATCTGTGCTGCGAGCGCGACAAGACTATCAGGGCGAAGAGGATACCCTGGGCCAGTTCTTCGACGCTTGCTGTGTTTTCACGAAACAGGCCAGCGTCAAAGCTTCACTGCTCTATGAACGCTACAAGACCTGGACGCAAGAGAACACCGTGAAACCAATGACTGGCGCGGCCTTCGGCCTTGAACTCAAAAAGATGGTCACCAGCAGACGGGACAAGCAGGGCATCATCTATGAAGGGGTGGGTTTACTGGCTCCAGACGGTGTAGGGCAATGTAGCCCTTCTCACGAAAAAATGTCCAACCCTACACCATCATCAATGGGCCTGGGAAGCGGATCCATGCACCCAATAGATCCCTCTGGTGTAGGGATGCAGGGTTCCTCTCGAAACTTCCCTTATGAAACAGAAAAAAAAGAGAAAATAGAAAGTTATACGAAAGTCCCTACAACCCTACACCAACCGACCTGTGATGAAACCTCTCTCAGCGCGCCTGTGGAGAGCGTTGAAGACACAAAAAAGGGACAAGAACAACCCTACACCCCTACACCGGTCCCGACTCGACACTATGTCGAGACGGTGGACGGTCTGGGGTACTGGTCAGGCAACGCGCGTGAATGTGATGTCACGTTCACGGCTGAGGAGCAGAAGGCCGCGCTGCGCTGGAAGATCGGGGTGATCAGCCTGCACGACGGCCGAGAGCGGTTCTACTATCCTCGCATGATGCACGATGTGTCTGCTGACGTGGTGCAGGCATTCATGTCCCAGACCAAGGAGGTGCAGCCATGATGCTCATTTACCCCGTCGGCTACAGCGCGCATGGCGCTGCCATCGCCGAGATCATGCAGCGAGACGAGCGCGCCTTGCTCATTGATACGCGTCTGTCACCCGCCTCGCGCTGGCCTGCCTGGACGAGAGACGCCTTGCAGACAACCTATGGGTCCAGATACCGCTACGCTGGCACCTTCCTGGGCAATGTCACCTATCGCAGCGGCGGTCCTATCCACCTGGCTGATGCGGCAACAGGACTGCGAGGACTCCGGCGCTACCTGGAGCACGGCTATCATCTTGTCCTTCTCTGCGGATGTCGAGACTATGAGCGCTGTCATCGCAAGGTGATTGTAGATCTGCTCAAGGAGCAACTGCCAACTATACAGGTGATCCAGCCTGAGACAGACGCATTTCGGGAGACTCTGCCCTGCCTGTCCGTTCGTCAGCCTATGGAAGATGCGTATCACGGGATCGCAGGAGTGCCGTATCCTTGGCAGTCTCACCCAGAGCTGAAAGCCGCCGTTCAGGCGTACCTTGCTCCTCAGGGCGGCATCACCCCGCAGCAGGGAGAGGCCATCCGAGCCTATTGCCTCTCTGTTATCAAAGCCCCCTGCTACTATGAGACCCAGGCAGAGGAAGAGCGCCAAGCGCTTGAGACCTGCCTTGAGCATGAGGTCCAAACGGCTGAGACCTTGCGCCAATGGGTAAGGGAAGCGGTCCGTTTCGGCATTGACCCTTTTGAGTGCGAGGACGAGCAGAACACATACCACTCTTGTGAGGTGCAGCTATGACAACCCAACGCCTCTCTTTGTGGGAGGATGAACGCTTGAGCATGGAGCGCTCTCTGGCCCTGACCATTGAGTCCCTCCAGATGTATGGGTCGCTCTACCGGAATTGGGCGATCGCCTACAGCGGCGGCAAGGACTCCACCCTGGTGGTAACACTCATCGCGCATCTCATCGCCTCCAGGATGATCCCGGCGCCGGAGAGCCTGACCGTGCTCTACGTGGATACGCGTATGGAACTGCCTCCACTCCAATCCGCTGCCATGGACGTACTGCGCGAACTCAGACAGCGAGGCATGCAGACGCGTATCGTGCTGCCGGCCCTGGACCTGAGGTTCTTCGTGTACATGTTCGGCCGGGGCGTCCCGCTGCCCAAGAACCTGTTTCGCTGGTGTACCCCGCAACTCAAGGTGGACCCGATGGAACGAGCACTGGCCAATCTCCGCGCGCAGTCGGGACAGAAGGTGCTGATGCTCACCGGGGTCCGTATCGGCGAGAGCGCCGCGCGTGATCAGCGCATCGCCCTCTCCTGCTCCAAAGATGGGGCCGAGTGTGGCCAGGGTTGGTTTCAAACCAAGACCCCGGAAGCGGTGGCCGATGTTCTGGCGCCCTGCTTACACTGGCGGGTCTGTCACACCTGGGACTGGTTGACTTTTCATGCCCCTCGCTACGGCTTTTCTACCCAGGTGATCGCCGAGATCTATGGAGGCGATGAGAAAGAGGAGATCAACGCGCGCACTGGCTGCGTGGGCTGTAACCTGGCCTCGCGTGATGTAGCTCTCGATACGATCCTGAAGCTGCCCCACTGGCAGTACCTGGCGCCACTCAAGCGATTACGGCCGCTCTATGCCGATATTATCAAGCCCCGGCATCGCCTGCGCAAAGACGGCACGGACCGGCTCAAAGATGGAACCCTGGCTGCCAATCCCATGCGTATGGGTCCTTTGACGATGGAGGCCCGGCGCGCCGGTCTCGCTGAAGTGCTGGCCATCCAGGAAGAGATCAGCCGCGCGGCGCTGGCGCACGAGAGACCGAGGATGGATCTTATTAACGAGGAAGAACGTGCCCGAATTCTTGAACTCATCGAGGCCAACACCTGGCCAGATCGCTGGACCGGCCACGAAGTGCGTGGGGATGTGCTGATGCCTCAGGTCGTCGCCGATGGCATTGTGCAGGCGCTATTGTATGAGCCGGAGGTGGTCTCATGAAAAAAACGTCGTACCTGACCGTGACCGATCAATTTGCTGGAGCTGGGGGCAGCTCTCTGGGAGCGGTCGCTGCCGGGGCCGAAGTGGTCCTGGCGCTCAATCATTGGAAGCTGGCTGTAGAGACCCACCAGACCAACTTTCCCACCACCGCTCATGAGTGTACGGATATCAGTGCATGCAATCCACGGCGCTATCCCAGCACCGATATTCTGATCACCTCTCCGGAGTGCGTCAATCACTCCATTGCCAAGGGCCAGCGACGCACACACCAGACTCAGATGGGCCTCTGGGAGCAGACGCCTCTGGACCCGGCAGAAGAGCGAAGCCGGGCGACGATGTGGGATGTTCCTCGCTTTGCAGACTATCACGATTACCGTCTCATCATCGTGGAGAACGTTGTTGATGCTCGACACTGGCGACTCTTTGATGCCTGGCTCAAGGCGATGCACGCTCTAGACTATCATTATCAGATCGTGTACCTCAATTCCATGTTCGTCCCGCCAACACCGCAATCACGTGATCGCATGTACGTGGTCTTTCATAAACGTGGCAACCGCGCTCCCGACCTGCACATCTGTCCCAAGGCATACTGTGACACCTGCGACCGCCATATCGAAGCCGTCCAGTCGTGGAAGAATCCGCTGAAAAAATGGGGACGCTACGGCAGGAGGCGCCAGTATGTGTATCGGTGTCCGGCGTGTGCCAGCGACGTGACTCCCTTCTACGCCGCAGCGGCGACGGCGATTGACTGGACCCATCCCCTCTCGCTGATTGGAGCGCGAAAGAAACCTCTCAAGGACAGGACGATCAGACGCATTGAGGCGGGCCTGCAAAAGTATCACCAGACCGGTCTTCTGCAGGTGACCACGGACACCCGCATGGCGGTGGTCACCCCTCCGTTTGTGGTGATCACCAGCCATGTACAAGAAGACGACGATGGAACACGGACCTCGTGCGTGTTTTCACCGATCCCAACGCAGACGACGTGTCAGGACCAAGCGCTGGTTCTCCCGTACATGGTTGATCTGCTTTGGGAGCATCGTGTTCGTGGCATGGATGAGCCGCTTTCAACGGTCGTCGCTGGCGGGAACCATCAGGCCCTCATGCTTGCACCGGCAGAGCCAGCCCCTGGCTCCTTCCTCGTGAGCTATTATGGGCAGAACTGTCTGCATTCTACTGCTGACCCGGTCGGCACAATCACCACCCGCGATCGGCATGCCTTAGTGATTCCAACGGCGCCGTCGAGGCTCCCGCGGGTTGAAGACTGCTCCTTCCGCATGTTACAGCCATCCGAGGTCGGGCGAGCCATGGCCTTTCCAGCAACCTATACGGTTCTGGGCAATAGCCGCCAGCAAGTTCGACAATATGGCAATGCCGTGACCCCGCCGGTGATGACCCTGCTCCTGGAGCGCTGTATTGCCTCTCTTGAAGGAGGCACGCGATGAATGCACAACGAGGGACCAGGGCCCTGGTCGTCAATTGCTCCATCCGGGCCGATGGGCGACCCTTCTACAATCTGGGAGCGCACAAACTCTCTGACTGGTTGCAAGAACAAGGCTATGCCGTCACCTCTGTTCACGGTGACCCTGGTCTGTGGGAATTGGATGCCGATCTCGTCTGCCTTTCGGTCATTTTCAGTTGGCATGCACCTCTGGCGCGGCAGATCGCGTTGCGGATGAAGGATCGCGCCGAGATCTGGGCAGGCGGCCCCGGTCTCTTTGCGCTAGCCCACTGGTGGAGGCAAGAAACTGGATGCGAGGTGACGCGGGGGCTGGATCAGCGCTTTGACCGGCAACGAGGGAACTACCTGATGTGCTTTGCCTCCCGTGGCTGCCCGGTCAACTGCTCCTTTTGCATCGTGCCACGCCTGGAAGGAGTGACCTTCAGCTACGATCCCGACTTCATTCCGGCGCCGATCCTCTGCGATAACAATCTGAGTGCGCTTCCTGTCGCCTACCAGGATCATATCATCGCACGCTACCGGGCGTGTGGCATCCCGCTCAAGGATGCGAACTCCGGCTTTGAGCCTCACTTCTTCGATGAAGGCACCTACCGGCGATGGAAGCCCGTCTTGCGTGGTGTGTGGCGTTTCGCCCTCGATGAGATGCGAGAACTCGACTATGTGCAACGGATGCTGCGCATTCTTACAGACGAGCCCGCCCGGCGAAAGCGCGTGTACTGCCTGGTGGGCAATGAACCGATTGCTGCTTGTTATGAACGAGCAACGAAGATTCTCGAATGGGGCGGCGAACCCTTCTGCCAGTTCATCTTGCCACTCAACTGGCTCGGTGATCCTCGCAAGGTCAAGCTGCGCTACGACTGGACTTCCTATCAGCAGGGCCAGGACTTCGTACGCTACTTCAATAGCTATGGCTGGCGCTCCTATCCCATCTGGGAGTATCTACCCCGAAAGCAGGAGGCACCCCCGTTCGTGTTCCTCCATTCTCAGGAGGTGAGCGCATGAGCAGCACCCCTCTCAGGCCCATCTTGAAATACCCAGGCTCAAAAGCCCGACTGGCCCCCTGGATCGTCTCGTTCTTCCCAGCGCACCAGCACTATGTGGAACCCTATTGTGGTTCTCCCGCAGGCCCGCTGATGTTGGTGATGATCGAAGAAGCAGGCTCCTGGCGTTAAAGAACCGGCCTGCAAGCTCAGAATTCCAGCATCATCGTGCAGGAGTCCGGCTCATAGGCCCAACATGACCTCTTTTCTCATTGAGGTGGGGTGCGCTTCTTCTTGCGACGCAGTGCGTTCATCGTGCCTGTGGGTGCAGTACGCGACTTCTTTGTGGTCAGAGGCCCCTGATGCCCAGAGGCAGCAGCCATCGTCGGTGCCACGGTGGCATTGTAGGCTTGGACCCAGGCCTGCATGCCTTCTGGCGATTCCATATCAAAGCCTGCCTCCTTTCCCATCAAGACAAAGGACTTGGCCATGCCAAAGTTGGCTGGCTCCTGCAACTCCCGCTCCAGGCGTCGGGTGGCCTGTGGCGTCAAGCATGCCAGCATCTGTCTGGCTTGCGGCAACTGGTAGACGCGCTCTAAAAAGTGCCAGAATGCGCCTAACTCTTGGAGAATCTCCGCCCCGTCCCCCCTCTCCGTGATGACTTTGCGCGGGAAGAGGTCATAGACGATGGTTTCTAGATCGCTGGGGGTCATCGTCGCTGGGGTCACACCAAGATAGCTGATCGCATAATGGATCATTGCCCCTGCCCAGCCCAGTTCCGTTCTTTTCTCTTTGATCGCTTGTCCTTCAGGTGAGGCAGCAAATTGGTCCATCAAGGCTTGCTCATAGCGCAATGCGTTCTCCTCCAGATACGTGCCTTGCTCATCAAAGACCGGTTCATTGATATCAAACGACATCCTCATCGTCCTCCTTGCTTCGGTTCATCATGGGCCGTTTCGACATCCCACATGTGCTTATTCTGTTTGCACACCTGTTCGACCTTCTTACACCTGCTCTGCACACGGGCGCGTGAGCACATCACTACCCGGCGAGGATGGCTGCGCGAGAAGGCTCCTTCTCGTCCACATGAAGCACACGTGCTCGCAGCAAAGGAAGTTTGGCGCGGCCATACATGCTTCTTTTCAAGAGCTTGAGCCGGTTCACATGTCCCTCCAGAGGTCCATTACTCCAAGGCAATGTCAACCCTGCGAACACTGCCGCTTTGTCTTGTTGGATCCCCTTGGCAAACGACTCCAGCTCGGGCAAGTGGCTCAGTTCGATAGAAGCGAGCCACGTGTCCAATTGCTGTCCCGTCTGTTCCCAGATCATCTGCATGAACGCTTGTACCAAGCCGTAAGCGGTCTCGGTAGTTGGGCTGGCCTGCCTGATAAGCGCCAGTTCTGCTTGCTGTCTCTCGTCTAACTTCTCTGCTTGACACACAAACAGCCAGGTGGCTCGCTGTGCCGAGAAGTTTTCCAGTGGTGCTGGTGGCAAGGGGACGCTCCTGGGCCTTCGTCGTTTCAATGGTGCCGACTTTGGTGCGTCTGATTGAGGTATCCGCAGGGTCGCCAGATAATTGTACATGGCTTTGGGCGAACCCTTGTAGCCTTGGGCTGTCAGTTCTTTGTAGAGCTGAGAGCCATTGCGATGCCCCTCTTGCCATCGAGAGAGCACGTAGCGCTCATAGGGATCAATGAGGCTGGGCCGCCTTCGTCTGCGTCTGGCTTCGGGGAAAGAACCGAAGCTCTTCCATCGGTGAACCGTCCGCTCTCCTATCCCAACGCGAGAAGCAATGTCAGCGGCTTTGACTCCTTGGTGATGAAGCTCAACCACTTGTGCGTATCGGTCTTGCTTCTGAGCACGACGAGCGAACTGAGCTTGCTCGACGCTGCGAGATCGAGGAGGACGCCTTTCTTCTGGTAGAGGTTCCCTGTCTTCCAGCTCTGGTGCTACCTGTACGTACAAACCATGTCGTATTTCGGCTCGGCAGCGAGCTAACAGCGTCTGCACACTGTCGGCTAAATTCTTTCCCAGATGCCAGCGATCTGCCACCTGAGTAGCCTGGGGAGCGCCTTTCGAAATCGCCGCTGCATATTCGGATGAACGATCTCGGCTGACAATTTCGATGCTGGGGTGGTTCTCAAACCAGGCTGAGACGGTTTGCACCGAACGATCAGGCAACACATCGATGGGTGTATTATTTTCAAGGTTGCAGATCAGCGTTCCATAGCGCAGTCGGCGTTTCCAACTCCAATCGTCAATTCCAACGACACGCGGAGACGAGACCGTTGGCAACGGGGTCCGTTTGACCAGTCGCAAGACGGTATCAGGACTCCCTGCGTAACTCAGCTTCTTACCCAGGCGTGCAGCCGCCTCCCCACCGAGTTCAAAGCCCATCTCCCGCAGAGCTTCTTGTAACCGTAACGTGAATTTCACACGAGGCAAGGTCAAGGAAGGAAAGCGTTCGGCAAAGATTTTCCGTCGACACGTGCTTTCTGGACAGAAAAAGCGACGCACGTCCACCTTCAGATGAACAGGGCGTCCGCTGGCCGGAAGGTCACGTAGCGTGCGCGTGTAATGGCTGTGGACATGCCGGCAGATCGTGCCACAACAGGGACAAGAAGCGGTTGGGCAAGCCGCATGCACCGTGACGGTTACCTCAACGGTCATGCTGACTTGCTCAACGATCAGGTCGGAAAGGTCTGGAAGTATCGTCATAGCCTCATCATTGGATCAAGAAAATGTTGTAGTGGAAAGTTTGTTCGGTTCTTCAGTCTACCACATTCACATCATCGAGGCTGCGGGAGAACCACATTATGCTTTAACGACTTTTCCCAAAAATCGTCTCAACGCCCTTCACAAGCCAGTCTTTGGCAAATTATATGATAGAAAAGCGCCACTAATTAATTTAAATGACACTGAAATTGGTCGTGATCCAGTCCTGCTTGTCTTCCTGGTCCGACATCAGACCGTCCAACGAATAAAATTCTGTCACAATGAGTTTTCTCATATCGATTGCTCCTTCGTTTTTACCACCTGAAATCTCAGACGTGTTATTGGCCTATGAGGCCAGATGGAGAGAGTATGACTCATCCCAAGAGCGTTGTCTTGTATCAAAACGGCATCTGCTCGGGTCGGCTTTGCGCTCGGATCTGGGTAGGGGTTTGTCCGATGAGGGACTTGAGCGATCGGGTCAGGTGCGGCTGATCGTAATAGCCCGCCTCCACAACGGTGTCCAGGATAGAGACGCCCTGCTGTAAGAGGTGCATGGCGTAGCGGGCGCGTTCGATTTGACGAACCGCGCTCTGTGTCAACCCAGTCGAACGCCTGAAATGACGTTGAATGGTACGAGGGTCGCGGTCTGTGAGGTGACCCTGTAAGACGGCATCTACGGCAGGATCATGCGCAAGCTCGCCCTTTCTCACCAGCCAGTCCACAAACGTGTCGGCATTCTCATAGGTAGGGAGTTGCCAGGCGGAGCCAAAGAGCCAGAAAGAGTTCCTCGAACGTGCGGGTAGGTCCATCCCAGCATCCACCAGTATGCTGGTGGGCAGATGCGGCAGAAACGTGCCCAGTTTCAAGAGGATGCCAAGCCACTCCCCACCCCCAGGACAGTCTACCAGCGGGGTGGCTCTGGTCTCTGGCCCGCGCACCGTCATGGTAACCTTGCCCCCAAGTCTGCCCACCACCAGTTCGCAGCGGCTCGCGGCAATGGAGAGAAAAGGGACCGCGCCCTCGCTATGGCAGCGCCAGACCCGTTCGACAAAAGACGAGTCGGATGGTCTGTCTTCGTCAAAAATAAGCATTCTTGTATTCTTCTCCTTGAGAGCTGTAGATTCCAACGTAATCGCGTTCGCGGACTGAGCTTGAAAGGGCAATTTTTGCCGAGAGTAAGCGCGGACTATTCTAACGTAATCGCGGAATAAGTACAGGATTCTTGTACTGTCGCGAATAAAGTACATCAAGCGTGAATTGCCCAGAGAAGGTCAATTACCCGATCTATTTGCCGTAATTACTCTTTTCTTGGGCTTATGCAACCCTTAATTCGCGCTTACTCTGGAAGGTTTTTGCTATCGCAGCGTACTTAAATCGCGTTTCTAGTAGAATCTTTGCCGAGTTTGCGCTTACATTGGAATCCACAAGAGCGACCAGGAAAAGAGCGCATATTCCCTCCCTATGATTGGTTGTTCCTCTAGCGCTTCGGAGAAGCATTCTCTATGAGGGAGCGGAGAGCGGAAATCGCACCTGAGTTCAGAGGAATAGACCGTTGAGCTCTTCTGAGCAAGCAAGCTCACTTATTTCTGGGATGACCCGGTTTCCAATGCACAATAGGCACTTTTCCAATGCACGGAGAGGGTTTCCAATGCACGCACCCCAAAAAACAGGCTTTTTCGGTGCGTGCAAGATATCCCCTCAAGCCCATCACTACTCGAATCGTCACCAGAGATATTCCTCTCCTTCTTTCTCTGCATCAGGCGCGCCCTTCTGACATTACGTTGGTAGGGGACACCAGGTCAGCAGTGTGCATTCTCCCCGTCGCTGGATGAGCAGAGGCCACAGCGAGAGATCGAGGCGCACAAACGGCTCCTGTTTCGCCGGGGTTGCCACAACCACTTCCTCCCAGGAAAGATGAGCATGCCGGAATTCGGACGCCAGGCAGAGAAAAAATGGCTGCACGGATGATGTAGGAGGGAGAGCTGCCAGCGGCATCATACATTCTCCTGGGAGAGGGCTCCGTTCTGAGATGGCGACACAGGTCGTCAGCGAGTCGCTTTGTCCCCAATAGCCAACGGTGTGGAGCAACATCCTATACATCTGTTCCTCGTGTGCGGGAATATGGAGATAGATCGTCATGATGGCGCTAGTCTGCGCCATATCGCGTGTGATCAGCGAGAGGTGTGGCGTGTGCTGTTTCCGAGACCATTTATAGCCATGAAGGCGCTGTGGAGTCATGGCGATCTGTGCTGGCGGACGGACACGGATCTGGATAGCACACAGAGACGGGAACAGATCCTCACGCGTTGCACGCAGACCAAAGAGTTCAACCCCTGTCCGGATCAGGGCCAGCCGGACGGTGCCAGGACCGGGAGCAGGCATGACCCGCGTGTTATTGGCACTGCTCAGGGGAATGCGTAGCGAGTAGGTCCCGGGGAAATGGTAATCCGCGGCGAGCCAGAGGCGCTCCATCGTGCTGATCTCCTTCCTTTTCAGTGACCCTGTCGGGTGGGAGTGATCCACGCGGGGTGATGGGCCGGCGCCGTCGTGACGATCTCGATCACGGGCCGATAGGGCAGCAGCCCCCCGGTCTCAAAGGCCTGCCCCTGCAACACGTCTGCCCCCTCTATCTCCGCCCAGGCCAGGAACTCGCTCGCCAGTCGTGTCTTGCCAATACCCTCCTCCCCTTCTAGCAGAACAACCTGCGTCTGCCCACGTCGCGCGCTGTGATAGGCCCTGATCAATGTACTCAACTCCGCTGTCCGTCCCAGAAGCGGGCCGCCTGGGAACATCGCCAGGGAAAGCGCAGGTGGGGGCATGGGCGTCTGCCTGCGAGGAGGAGGCACCACAGCCCTCATGCGACTGACCAGCGCCACGGTTTCCGGGGACGGCTCGGTCTGCATGTCTGTGGCCAGCCTTGCCCGGCACGTGTCATAGACGTGCAACGCGGCGACTCGCTCCCCGGCCGCGAAGTGCAAACGCATCAGCCGCTGGTAGGCGTCCTCGTGCAGCGGAGCGAGGACGCCTACCAGCGGCTGACCGTTTTAATGGCAGGCGCTAGCTCTCCCGCTTCAAATTGGAGGGAGGAGAGCCGGTCGAAGATCTCGCTCGTGTGCAGGTGCCAGTATTCGCGTTGGAAGCGCATCCAGTTGTCGAAGGCCGGGGCATCGCGCAGCGAAAATCCCTCCAGGAACTCTCCGCGAGGGAGGCTGGCCGCTCGTTGAAGCTGGGCAAGCAGGCTACGGTGTTCGCTTTCGGGAATGGTCGCAGCAGGACGAACCGACGCACGCGCCAGTGTCCAGGCTTCGTGGAGGATATGGAGGTCGAGTACGAGAGCGGATGTGAAATGCAGACCGAGGGTGTTGCGTGTGACGAGGAGGTGAGACCCGGCATCGGTGCCAGCACCCTCACCCAGCAGATGACGCAGGTGGAGCAGGCTAACGCGCAGCGCTGCCCGGCCATGCATGGCGTCACCCTCGGGCCAGAATTGTTCGGCGAGGGTCTGGCGCAAATGAAGTCGGCCTTCCACCGCCAGATACATGAGCAACGCGAGTTCCTTGCGTGTGGAGAATAGCAACGCCTGATCGGCGTGACGCACTTCCGGCGCACCCAGCAAGGAGAGGGATAAGTTGCCCATTTAACGGTCCTTATAACGCTTGGCTGTTATACTGAGAACTGAGATGATACAGGGAAGAGAACTGACTCACCTTCAAAGAACACCCATCATTTTTGTCAAGAATAGAAGGTTGTCAGAGAGTTCAAGTCGAGCACTCCATATACTCTCTACCCTCTCTATTATCGCACAAAGTGCTTTTTGAGTGAAAGGAGTGTTGCCATGGACAGGAAAAATAAAGCCTTATCCGAAGAGCAACAGGCTAAACGGATCGAGAGGTTGAACCGCCGCTTAGCCGACGCTATCGATCTGCAGTTGCAAAGTAGGCAGGCTTACTGGAACGTCAAAGGTCCCCATTTCATAGCCCTGCGTGAGCTATTCGACAAGGTTGCCGAAGGGGTGGAGGAGGATGCGAACCTGATTGCCCAGCGCATAGTGCAGCTTGGCGGCACGGCTGAAGGCACGGCGCACGTGGTTGCCAGCCGATCTTCGCTCGACGGGTATCGGCTTGCGACTTCCGTTGGGAAAGGCCACATTGATGCGCTTGCGGCGACACTCACCGACTTTGGCAGGCATGCCCGCTACGCCAGCGAGCAGGCGAGCGAACTGCAGGACGCCGATACGGCTGCTCTCTTCACCCAGATCGCCCGAGGCATTGACAAATGGCTCTGGTTCGTCGAGACGAGCCAGCAAGTGGGTAGTTGAGGAGGGAAGAGAGGCGGTAGCCTTTGTCGTTGAGAGCAGTGGTGTTCGTTTTCATACGGGTATTTTAAACACATTGTTCAGCTACCTCCCAAGTTGGCATTCTCTAGAAATGAGAGAGTTCAGGAATAATCTCCACACATACAGAAGGTCGTCCAGCGAGACACACAGGGTGAGAGGAGCCTTCCCATGCAGCGAATATTGGTAATTGATGATGATCCTGCTGTAACCAGTTTGTTGAAACGTGGTTTATCTTACGAAGGATTTATGGTTGAGACGGTTCAATCTGGAGCCGAGGGACTGACGAGTGCACGAGAACGTCCCTCGGACGTAGTGATTCTTGATATCATGATGCCCGGTCTCAACGGTTTTGAGGTATTGCAGCGTTTGCGCGCTGGTGATGAACATCTGCCAGTACTCCTGCTGAGCGGCAAAGATACACCCAATGACCAGATACAAGGGTTGACATTGGGGGCTGACGACTACGTCCTCAAGCCATTCAGCTTTGAGGTGTTGTTGGCACGGGTTCATGCTCTCTTGAGGAGACAACAGGTGGATCATCCTCCTGTTTTACGCTTTGCTGACCTTTCGATGGATACCGGGAGCCATAGTGTGCGTCGAGGGCAATGTGAAGTTACCCTGACGAGCCAGGAATTTAAACTGCTCCAGGAATTTCTTTCCCATCCCCGACAGGTGCTTTCCAAAGATATCCTGCTCGACCGTGTCTGGGGCTATGATTTCGGTGGCAATGTGGTCGAAGTGTACGTCAAGCAGGTGCGCCAGAAGCTTGAGGCTGAAGGGGAACCACGGCTGATTCATACGATACGCAATGTCGGCTACGTCTTGAAAGAAGGATAGGCTATGTCGATCCGCCTGCGGCTGGCCTTATGCTATGGGATCTTGTTCGCGCTGATCTTGCCCATGTTCACGGTCCTCTGCTATGCGATCCATGCCCGCAGCCAGTATGATGATCTGGACCGTACCCTGGCTGTCAGTGCTGGTCACATCGCGTCTGAAGCGGCCATCTCAACGAAAGGGCTGCATCTGACTGAAAAAGGCAGCAATCTCGAAATTGTCCTTCGTCTCTATGCTCCTGATGGAACCCTCCAGGAGAACACTTCTGATGCCGAAATCGCGCCAACCGTTGAGCCGGGGTTCGTACTTCAGAAACCTTCTGGCCCAGCATACGATGGCATCGTCCGGCTCTTCCCACCGCTGATGGGTGGGGTCACGACGCCTTCCAATGGGCACTTTGGGCTGATCTCTTCGTCAGGACAACGCTGGCGCGTCTATGTCCTCTCCGTACAGCACACTGGAATGGTCATCGGCTACATCGAGGCGCTGACTCCCCTGGGCAGACTTGATGCCAGCATGCAAAGCTTCCAAATTGACTTACTCATTTTGGGGTTGAGCAGTCTCGTCATTGCACTCGTGGGCAGCTGGGCGATCGCAGGTAATGCCTTGCGCCCCATTTCCAGGATGATCCAGACCACTCAGATGATTGCGCACTCGCACGATCTGTCGCGCCGCATCGAGACCCCTGTTCGCCGTGATGAGCTTGGTCGCCTTGCCACTACCTTCAATGAGATGCTGGGAAGCATTGAAGCCACCTATCGCGCGCAACAACGGTTTATAGCGGACGCCTCACACGAACTGCGTGCCCCGCTCACGGCCATTCAGGGGAATCTGGAACTGCTCAGTCGCCACCAGTATATGCCCGAAGCAGAGCGCAAAGAAGCAGTGGATGAGGCCATGCGAGAAGCCAATCGCCTGACTCGTTTGGTGGCCGATCTGCTGTCGCTGGCGCGTGCCGATGCAGGAAGCACACTCAAACGCCGCCCTGTTGACCTCGACCCGGTCATTTTGGACGCCTTTCGTGAAGCACATCACCTTTCACAGGGACAAACGCTCCTGCTTGAGCCATTCGAGCCTTCAAAAGTCGAGGGTAACGCGGATAAACTCAAACAGGTGCTCTTAATCTTGCTCGATAACGCGCTCAAATACACGCCTCCTGACGGACAGATCACGGTTGGTCTTCATCGTGAGTCCGTTGATGCCATCATGACAGTACGTGATACCGGCATTGGTATTTCAGCGGAAGATCTGCCACATGTGTTTGAACGGCTCTACCGTGCCGATCCCGGTCGCAGTCGTGATCCAGGCGGATCGGGCCTGGGTTTATCAATTGCCCGGTGGATCGTCGAACAGCATGAAGGGGAGATCACCCTTGAGAGCCAACCAAACCATGGCACCACGGTTCTAGTTCGTATCCCTCTCTGGCTCCGCCCCTAGTACCCCTACCCTCCATCAGGGGTGAGTTTCTTGGCATGACCTTTTCGATTGCGGACGAGCAAACGGTCCTCCAACATTTCACGAATGCAGAAAGGCGAGGACATGCACCGGACCGCCGAGCAAGACCTCGCCCTGAACTCAATCTAAACAGACTTCTCTACCATTTCGGCCGCCTACGTGTTTTCCAATGCCTCGATCACCAAATGAGCATGCATCACCAGGCCCATGGCATGCACCGGAACGATATGCTCGCCGGATTGCGCTCTGACTTCAGAGACAAACGCGTTGAGCGCGTCGATAGCTCTTGAAGTGCGCCCGTGTCTGAGTGCATTCTCAGCCCTGTCAAGCTTGGCGAGCAGGCTCTGGGTGACCCAACGACTGTCAATGAATCCTTGATCTGCCGCATGATCAACACATGCTTCAAGCGTGTCTATGGTTGGTTGGTGGACGCAACCATCCATGCTCGTCGTCTGTGCATGTGCTGTCGCAGAAGCGGTCAGGTTGAAGCCAACAAATGCCACAAGCGCCACAAATACGACCGCTATCAATCGTAGCTTTCTCATCGGAAAGGTCCTTTCATGAACTCGTGAGATGTTTCAATGGAATTACTTTGCGAAGTATACCTTGTTCGACTGTGGCGAAGTTGAATGGTTGCTGATGCTCTCCTGAAGTTATTGAAGTAAGGGCTGCCGCATCCCCCTATCTTTCAAGGAGCTGCCCCAAATACATATTGCGAGGCGGACCAAAAGACTTGAAACCCGAGCAGGCTCAGGAGTAGGGCCATAAAGACCTATCCCTGAAAGCCTCCTACCATGCCTGGAATCCTCAGCATTCCATCAGCCATGCCTCATCTGCGCAACAGAAATATCTTCAATACTGCTAATAGACGATTCATTCCATGAGGCATGGCGCAATTCATTGCGCGCTCAAGAGAAATATTGCGACCATGCAGGTCGCGTGGAAAGAGGAAGAGAGTCATGAAGACAACGCGTATCACCTTGCCCATTGACAACTTGAGATGTGGTGGAGCACTCATCATCGAACGTGCGCTTACGCGTACACATGGAGCCGTCCATGTCTATGTCAATCCCGCGATAGAGATGGCGTATGTCGAGTATGACCCATCGCTCACGGATAGTGATCATCTGGTCGCTGCAATAGAGCGTGCTGGCTTCCATGTCGGTGTGCCGAGTATCAGATAAACATCCATGTGTTGGCTCCGGGAAATCACCTTGCCCATGGCTGAAGTGCAGGGCCTGCATCTACTCTTTCCCAGAATGCCCGCTGGTTCCAGCAGTCCCGATGTACCTGATGCGAGAGGTAGTTGACTTTCAACACACGTGGCACTTCATCCTCATGCTTGAAAGCAGGGGCCTCCTTGACACGTATGATGAGAAGCTTCTTTTCCACAACGCCTGAATTTTCAGTCCTCTTTTGAATATTCAGCGTAGCATCAGTCCTCCATCAAGTGGGTCTCAGTCAGGGAAAGCAAAATAGAAGCAGACAGGGTGTGCAGGTCGAACGCTGTACGGGACAGAGTTTTACAACAGAACGTTTCAGTACCTTTACAAAGACACTTTTTTTCCGAAAAGAGGAACAACAGATGATACAAACACCACAGCAAGGGGCGACTGTTCGCGACCCCATTTGTGGCATGACCATTGAAACAGAACGGGCGTTTGCACAGCGCACGGTCGGTGCAGAGACCTTCTCCTTCTGCTCCGACAGGTGTGTGCAACGGTTTGACCGCGAACACGCGAGTTCGGCCACGACAGGTGTGTCCGAAAACGGGGGACTTCAGCACATTGAACTTCCGGCCGTTGCTATTGATGGGCGACATGGAGCGAACCGATTAGAAGAACAGCTCAAAACGCTTCCAGGTGTGCGCGAGGTGACAGCCAATGCACGCGCAAAGTTGGTGCGCATTACATTTGATCCGTCTGAAACACAGGTGGACCGTATTGTGAAACGAGCCAAAGCGGTCGGATATACGCTTGGCGCGGCAACCACGCAGCTCGACATCGAGGGCATGCATTGTGCATCCTGTGTTGTCAGCATCGAAAAGGCCCTGCAACAGACACCTGGAGTGCTTACAGCGACAGTGAACCTCGCGACACAGCAGGCGCATATTGCCTATATTCCCGGCTTCATTGACCGCAAGAAAGTAGAGCAGGCGATTGTAGCGTCGGGATATCAGGTACGAGAACCCGGTGCAATGGCCTCTGCCGAGACATCTAGCGACCGCACGGAGCAGGGTCGCGCCCAGGAGTATAAGGCATTACTCAGGAAGTTCTGGTTTGCGGCCATCATTTCGCTTCCGGTGATCGTCTTCTCTTATCCAGAGTTCTTCCCGGGGCTGCGCGACTGGTTGACGCCTGCAAGTGATGCACGCCGCCTCGTCTGGGGCCTGCTTGGGCTGGTAACGATCCCAGTCATGGTATGGGCAGGCAGCCACTTCTTTACGGGTATGTGGCAGGCCATTACACACCGTCAGGCCAACATGCATACGTTGATCGCCATTGGCATCTCCGCGGCTTGGTTGTACTCGACGGTGGCGGTGCTCGTCCCACACATCTTCCCCCAGGCGAATTTCGCGGAAGTCTTTTATGATGTGTCCGCAGTTGTCGTCGCGCTCGTCAACCTGGGTCTGGCACTCGAACTGCGAGCGAGGGGGCGCACGAGCGAAGCCATTAAAAAGTTGATCGGCTTGCAGGCCAAGACGGCGCGTGTGGTGCGTGATGGCGTGGAGGGAGATATTCCATTTGAGGAAGTACTGGTTGGCGATACCATCGTGGTACGCCCTGGCGAGAAGATTCCGGTTGATGGCGTAGTGCTGGATGGCAATTCGTCCGTAGACGAGAGCATGATTTCCGGAGAGTCTATCCCGGTCGAGAAGCAAACCGGAGATCAGGTGATTGGTGCGACCATGAACCAGACGGGGAGTTTCCACTTTCGTGCCACAAAAGTGGGCAAGGATACGGCGCTGGCCCAGATCATCCGGCTTGTCCAGGATGCTCAAGGGTCGAAAGCCCCTATTCAGAAGGTCGTGGACCAGGTCTCGCACTACTTTGTCCCGACGGTTATGATCCTGGCAGTTGCCTCGGCAGTGATCTGGTTCATCTTCGGACCGCAACCCAGCTACATCTACGCGCTGATTGTCTTCGTGACCACCCTGATTATCGCCTGCCCATGTGCATTGGGTTTGGCGACTCCGACCAGCCTGACGGTTGGCATTGGCAAAGGCGCGGAGCAAGGCATCCTCATCCGCTCGGGCGATGCGATCCAAACCACGAAAAAGCTGCAAGTGGTTGTGCTTGACAAGACCGGTACGATCACCAAAGGCAAGCCAGAACTGACCAATGTGATCGCGGAAACGGGGTTTGATGAAGACAATGTCTTGCGCTTAGCGGCAACTATCGAGCGCAATTCCGAACATCCCCTGGCCAGTGCCATTCTCGCAGGCGCAAAGGCGCAAGGAATCGCCCTGGCAGAGGCGAAGAACTTCAACGCTGTCCCTGGTCACGGAGTCGAAGCGGATGTAGAGGGACGGCATGTATTACTGGGCAATGCCAAATTCATGGAAGTGAAACAGGTTGCTTTGGGTCGCCTGGTACCCGAAAGCCAGCACCTGGCAGATGACGGCAAGACACCAATGTATATCGCCATTGACGGAAAAGCGGCAGGGATTGTCGCAGTAGCCGATACAGTCAAGGAAGAATCGGTGGCAGCGATAGCGGCACTCAAGCGACTTGGCATCCAGGTAGTCATGCTGACTGGCGATAACCGTCGTACAGCAGAGGCCATCGGACGTCAGGTGGGAGTAGACCGCGTCATCGCTGAGGTCCTTCCACAAGATAAGGCCCATGAAGTACAGAAGCTGCAACTGGAAGGCAAGAAGGTTGGTATGGTCGGAGATGGCATCAACGATGCGCCTGCACTGACCCAGGCCGATGTGGGTCTGGCAATCGGGACGGGTACGGATGTGGCTATCGAGGCCGCGGATATCACGCTCATTAGTGGGAGTCTGAGGGGAGTTGTCACCGCCATTCAAATCTCGCAAGCAACCATGCACAATGTGTACCAGAACCTGTTCGGCGCGTTCATCTACAACGGTCTGGGTTTACCCATCGCCATGGGACTGCTTTATCCGTTCACTGGCATCCTGCTGAGTCCACTCATCGCTGCAGCGGCAATGGCCGCCAGTTCCGTGACAGTCGTTACCAATGCCAACCGTTTGCGCGGCTGGCATCCAAAAGAAACACAACCACCCAGGGAGGCATAATCATGACATTCTCACATATACTCGCACTGCTGATTGGATTGGGAATGATTGGCGGCATTGCCTGGTACTTCTGGGGACCGCGCAAAGGTGGGGTGCGGGCCGCAACCACATCGACTGGCTATCAAGAAGCGATGGTGCTGGTGAAGGGAGGATATACTCCCGATGTAATCATCGTGCAACGCGGCAAGCCAGTGCGCCTGAACTTCCGGCGTGAAGAAACGGCAGCCTGCTCGGAGATGGTCATCTTCAACGATTTCGGTAAGAGCGCACAGCTCCCGACCGGCGAGACAGTTCCAGTAGAGTTCCTGCCCGACAAGGCAGGCGAGTATGAATTTTCCTGCCAGATGGGTATGTTCCGAGGCAAATTGATTGTCGAGTGACGACTCCCCGTGCCAGGCGTGTGATAATCAGAACACCTCCCAGGTTTGGGAGGTGTTCTGATTACCACACGCCTGGCCACCAGACGAGGTTAGTCCAATGGTCGTTCGTGTTGTGATGGGTACTGCCCTGACTGCGGGTAACTGTACTGCTTTTCACCTTCTTGATATGTCTCGCTTGACTGTTGAGGTAGTGGCTGATATCCTTGCTCACTCATCTGATACGGAGGTTGTTGCTGCGGTAGAGATAAAGGAGGTGGCGCTTGTTTGTTCTGTAGCGAACGCATCACGAGCCAAACGACTACCCCTATGATCGCAACACAGACGAGCACTCCAATGAGCATCATCCATCCTCCTCCCATCCATCCGCCACCATAATTTCCGTTCATCATATCTGTCTTCTTTCTATATTGCCCAGGAATAAGACACTCAGTTTTAAGTGCTCCTTGTAATTACATACGTATAGATTTACATTTTAGTTTCACTACTTAATTTAATTCTTGATTCGCTTAAAAATACGACCACGAACTCAGCTGAGGAAGAAACCATAGCAGCCGAGAGTGACACTTACCTGGCTCTGGCCCGGTGACTTCCTCAAAAGGAAGCTGGGTCTCCCGAACTTTTGATGAATCGAGAACATGTCCACTTGGAGCGCTCTGGCTAAGCGCATCGCAAGACCCGCTTGCGTAGCGTCTGGAAGCTTGCTCGGCCATACGCTTGTCG
>JALYTT010000443.1 GCA_030854145.1 Chloroflexota bacterium
GACTGGCGAGGCCAGCCACGCCCTACGGATTCGCCCTGCAAGCGCTTTTTTTGTCTTACGTTCACGCCTATAGGGCTGGCCTGGCCGGGTCTCCAGGACGACGACGAGGCCAGCCACACGTTACGCGTTCAGGGCAGTCATCAGTTCGGATAGGCTGGCAGCCACCTCGTCAATAGAGCCAGCGGGCATGGAGAGCAGAGGCTCATCGACGCCAGCTTCGGCCCATTGATCGAGCTTGCTGACGATCTGCGCGGGCGTGCCGATGACGGAGACGGCATCGAGCATGGCGGGGCTGACGGCCATGATGGCAGTCTGCATACCGTCCTTCCAGCCCGCGATCACGGCCTGCACATCCTCGCCGAAGCCATTGCGCGTCAGCATACCCGCGTAATAGTCGCCCATCTTGCCGATGTAATAGGCCAGTGGGGCAGCCGCCTGGAAGCGGGCTACCTGCCGCGCCTCCTCGCTGGCATCCTCAGCGAGGAGCACGCTGGTAATATAGGGCGCGACGGCGGCGCTGTGTGGTGGGCGACCGGCGCTGCGAGCCCCCTCGTCGAGCTGCTGGCGCAGCTCGCCCCACATGGTCGCCGGCCAGTAGACAGGCAGCACCCCGTCCGCAATCTCGCCCGACTGGATAACGTTTTTGGGACCCATGGCGGCGACATAGATAGGGATCTCCGCGCGCAGGGGCGTGAAGCGCAACTTGAAGCCGCGCTCAAGATTGAAGAACTCTCCATGATGGATGAGCTTTTCGCCGCGCAGGATCATCTTGATGATCTCGATATACTCGCGCGTACGCTGTACAGGTTTTTGAAAAGGTACGCCATGCCAGTGCTCGATCACGCGCTGGCCTGAGGCGCCCAGGCCCAGGATAATACGGCCCCCGGAACGCTCATCCAGCGTCGCTGCCGTGCTGGCAATCAAGGCGGGCGTGCGCGAGTAAATATTGGCAATGCCGGCGCCGATCTTGATGCGCTTCGTCTCGCGCGCCAGGTCGCCCATAGACGTAAAAAGCTCATAGCCCCAGGACTCGCCAAGCCAGACCGAGTCGAAGCCCAGCTCGTCGGCGATCTTGACCTTCTCGACCACCTGGTTCCACTCGCCCGGAAAATTCGGCGAGTCCGCCACTAACCCGACGCGCTTACGCCAGGTCCGCGCGGCATTGTGCTGACTATCTGTTGTCATCAAATCCTCCCGGTATGCCTATTATACTTGACCTTTGCTTTGCATTATAACACTACAGCCACGAAACCCCTTGTCCTATTCCACTTGACACTTTCATGGAAATATCTATATATCTGCTTCAATTGGCCGTTGCTTCAATGAGTGTTGTCAACATAGGGGCTATGAGAATACGATGCGCGGGTCGAATGTAAACTTGCGCTCACCTGGCACAAGGTGTATACTTTAGCGCAATAGTATAGATGACAGAGAGGGAGGAGAGTGTTTCTTTTCTTCCACCCTCCCTGCTAGGAGTTTAGGTATATACGATGAAAATAATACTTCTGCAAGATGTAGAGGGCCTGGGGAAAGCGGGCGACTTGAAAGAGGTCGCCAATGGCTACGCCCGCAATTATCTCCTGCCCCGTAGGATAGCGGCCGGCGCGACGCCGACGCTGGTGGCCAATCGCGAGCAACGCATCGCCTCTGAAAGACGTAAAGTCGAGAAACAGGGAGAGGTGAGCAAGCAACAGGCCGAGCGTCTGAATCAGGTCACACTGACATTTAAGGCCAGAGCCGGACGAGAGGGACGCCTCTATGGCTCGATCACCAGCCAGGATATCGCCGCCGGCCTGCGTGAGGCCGAAGGCATTGTCATCGACCGGCGCATGATCGATCTATCGGCCCCTATTCGCAGCCTTGGCACCTTCATGGTTCCTGTGAAGGTCGCGCAAAAGCTTGAGCCGAAGATCACAGTCAACGTCGTTGACGAAAAAGTAACGGAGACAGCAGAAAAAACAGTCTCCGAAGAAACCCCGGCTGAGTAAATGTAAAGGGCGGAGCCTTGTCGCGCTGGCTGTATTATTTGCTCATCACAGCCATTATTGCTCCCCTGATCGCGCTGATCTGGGGGCCACAGCAAGAAATGGCTATTTTTATGGCTTCGGCGATCAGCCTGATCCCGCTGGCAGCGCTTATTGGCCGTACCACTGAAGACCTGGCATATTACGTCGGGCCTATCGCGGGCGGCCTGCTTAATGCGACCTTTGGCAATGCGCCGGAACTGATCATCGGCATCTTTGCCTTGCAGTCAGGGTTGATCTCCGTGGTCAAAGCTTCGATCACGGGCTCGATCATCTCCAATATCCTGCTTGTGCTGGGCAGTGCGCTGGCTCTTGGAGGCTGGCGCTGGGGCCGGCAGTACTTCAACGCGCGCGACGCGGGCCAATATTCAGCGATGCTGGTGCTGGCTATGGCCGGCCTGCTCATTCCGGCCGCCTCTACCCTGATCATCAAGAACGACGCTACGCGCATCCAATCGATCAGCGTTGCCATCGCGATCATCCTCCTGCTGGTCTACCTGCTGTACCTCGCGCTACATGTGTTCCATGTACATTCAGCGCGCCGTACTCCGCGCCGCAAAGGCAAGGCCCCACCTCCACCACCAGCTGAGAGCGAAGAGGGGGCAGAGGAAGAGGAGGTAAATGCCGTCACGGGGGGCCTGATCGCGCGCGAGGTGGAGGAGCAGAAGCCGCCGTATCCCTGGCTTTCGGGCCTGGTCCTGCTTGCTGCTACCGTTGGCACCGCCTGGAACAGTGAACTGCTGGTGGGGGCCATCAGGCCGGTCACCGCACAGTTCGGTTGGTCGCAGACGTTCATCGGCCTCGTGATCATTCCCATCGCGGGCAACGCCGCCGAACACACCAGCGCAGTATACATTGCCTACAAGGACCGCGTAGACCTGAGCATGGCCATCGCCGCCGGCTCAGCGATCCAGGTGGCCACCCTGGTCGCGCCGCTGCTTGTGCTGGTCAGTCTCTTCATGGGCGGTGCGCACCTCAACCTGGTCTTTCAGCCTGTGGAGCTGGTCGTCCTGGGACTGGCGACCATCCTCTTCCCCATTATCACCCTGGACGGCGAATCGACCTGGCTGGCAGGCGTGCAGCTTGTAGCGATCTACATTATGGCCTGCGTGGTGTTTTTCCTGATCCCTGGCTAGCCAGGCCGTAGTCCTCACCCACTATAACCTCTTCGTTTCCTCTTCCTGCTCCTGCCAATGACCGTTATCGCACCTTGCGTAGCAGTTCGCTTGATTATAAATCTATAGGTATTATTGCGTATCGACATTGCATTTAAGAAGTATTATACTGCCAACATGGGATTGTAGAGCAGAGCTGGTTGAAGAGGAGGTTCGCTATGTTTGAAAGCATTCTGGAGGAGTCCTGGGCCTATAAAGAGATGAAACAGAAGGCCGAGAAATAGGCGGAGGAGAAGTGGAAGCAAAAGAGCTTGCAAGAGGGGCTGCAAAAAGGCTTGCAAGAGGGCCGACAAGAGGGCTTAAATCAGGGACTTGAACAGGGATTGCAAAAGGGTTTGGAGCAGGGATTGCAAGAAGGACGCTACGAGGGGATGATTCAGTCCTTGCTTACCATCGTGGAGGCGCGTTTTCCAGCGCTACTGCCCCAGGCGAAAGCGTTGGTGGAACATACGCGTGATCCGCAACCTTGCAGCGCTTGTTTCTCAAGCTAACGCTGGCTCAGAGCGTTGAAGAGGCCAGGCATAGCTTGAGCAATGGCAATGCGCACTGACCATGTGGAGGCGAGGTAGCCTGCGATTTGCAGACCGTCTCGCCCCTACACGTGATCGCCGCGTGCTTCCTATATACGTTCGATAATCGTGGCGATGCCCTGGCCGACGCCGATGCACATGGTGGCCAGGCCATAGCGACCGCCACGCCGCTCCAGTTCGTGTAGCAGGGTCACGACGAGGCGCGCGCCGCTGCAACCCAGGGGATGGCCCAGGGCGATGGCGCCGCCGTTGACGTTCAGTTTCTCCTGATCGATCTCCAGCTCGCGCGCACACTGGAGCGCCTGGGCGGCGAACGCTTCGTTCAGCTCGACAAGGTCGATATCCTTGATGCCCAGGCCCGCGCGCTGCAAGACCTTGCGCGTGGCGGGGATGGGACCCAGGCCCATGTAGGCTGGATCGACCCCGGCCACCGCCGAGGCCACGATGCGCGCGCGCGGACGTAGCCCCAGTTCCCTGGCCCGGCTGGCGGCCATGATGACCAGGGCCGCGGCGCCATCGTTGATGCCCGCTGAGTTGCCGGCCGTTACGCTGCCGCCCTTGCGGAAGACTGGCTTGAGCGCGGCCAGCTTCTCCAGCGAGGTATCAGCGCGCGGGTGCTCGTCCGCGCTCACCAATACAGGCTCGCCCTTCTTCTGTGGAATAGGCACCGCGATGATCTCTGCTGTGAAAAAGCCGTTGCCCTGCGCGGCGACAGCCTGCTGCTGACTGCGCAGGGCGAAGGCGTCCTGGTCCTCGCGGCTGATCTTGTAGCGCTCGGCGACGTTCTCCGCCGTCTCGCCCATACTGAAGGGCTGGTGCATCTCGGCCAGGCGCGGATTGACGAAGCGCCAGCCGAGCGTCGTATCGTACAGGTTCATGTTGCGGCTGAAGGCACTGTCGGCCTTGCTCAGCACAAAGGGCGCGCGCGACATGCTCTCGACGCCGCCAGCGACAAAGGTATCGCCGGCGTTGGTCTGGATCGCCTGGGCGGCGCTATTTACGGCCTGCAAGCCGGAGCCGCAGAGCCGGTTGACGGTCTGCCCGGCGACATGCACGGGCAGGTTCGCCAGCAACAGCGCCATGCGGGCCACGTTGCGATTATCCTCGCCCGCCTGGTTCGCGCAGCCCAGAATGACATCTTCTACGCTGCCACCATCGATACCCGCGCGCCGCACCGCCTCGGCGATCACCAGCGCGGCGAGGTCATCCGGGCGCGCATCCTTAAGGACACCGCCGTAGCGCCCGATAGGAGTGCGCACGGCTGAGACGATAACCGCTTCTTCCATGGTTGTTGTTATCTCCCCTGGAAATTGGCTTTGCGTTTCTCTAGAAAGGCCTGCATACCCTCACGCATATCCTCGCTGGCAAATAGCAAGAAGAAATTCTTGCGCTCGGCCTCCAGGCCCGCCTCCAGCGGGGTCTCGAAGGCCGCCAGCACGGACTCTTTGGCCAGGCGCGCGGCTATGGGGGCACGCTCGGCTACCTCTTTTGCTAGCTTGAGTGCCTCAGTCAAGTGCTCGCCTTTGGGCACGACGCGATTGACCAGGCCGAGGTCCGCCATCTCCTGCGCGCTGAACTGCGCCCCCGTCAGCACCATCTCCATAGCGCGATACTTGCCGAAGGTGCGCGCGAGTCGCTGAGTGCCGCCGGCGCCGGGGATGATGCCGAGCAGGATCTCGGGCTGGCCGAAGCGCGCGTTCTCCGAGGCCACGATCATATCGCAGTGCATCGCCAGTTCACAGCCGCCGCCCAGCGCGTAGCCGCCCACCGCCGCGATCAGCGGCGTGCGCACACGCCGGATGCGTGCCCACGCCTCGAAGCCACCCAGCATCATCTGGAGCGGCGTCTTGTCGGACATCTCCCTGATGTCGGCGCCGGCAGCGAAGGCCTTGCTGCCCGCACCCGTAATCACGATGCAGTGGATCTCGTCATCGCGATCAAACTCATCCAGCGCGCTGCTCAATTCTCTCACAATCTCGAAGTTGAGCGCATTGAGTTCTTTGGGGCGGTTCAGGGTGGCGATCCCCACATGCTCGTCGCGCTCAACTACAATGTACTGGTAATCAGGCATAACTCTCCCTCTTCACAACAAACAGAAATACACTACGGGTCACCCATACACTATACGGTATTAGCGAGCGCGTTGTCGATATCAGAATCGACCCGCGTCGGGGGCGTGCCCCCGTAGCGCGTGGCTTGCCTCGCCG
>JALYTT010000444.1 GCA_030854145.1 Chloroflexota bacterium
GAGTCTGACATTTCGTGTAGGGGCGCCGCTCGCCTGCGCCCTGAAAGCCTACGCGAACCAGGGGATTGCTCTGCTACAGGGCTTATGTTATAAAGGGGGGGTATATCTGAGATTTCTTCGGGAGGGAGACCGCTTCATGATACCTGATCCATCGCAGCCGCAGATCCAGGCCAATACTGTCATTCGCAATATTGGGCAGCTTGTCACGGTTGCACAACAGCCCATCCCTGGTGGCAGCGGACCGCTGCAAGTGATCACCGATGCCGCGCTGGCTGTGCGGCACGGTGAGATCGTCTGGATTGGACCAGACGATGACGCTGAACCGATGTTCCAGCAAACGACCTCTACCCATAAAGATGGGATCACGATTGTTGACGCGCAGAGAGCCGTCATCACACCGGGACTGATTGATTCGCATACGCACCTGGTGTTTGCCGGTGACCGCGCAGAGGAGTTTCACCTGCGCCGCGCGGGTGTGAGCTACGGAGATCTGCTGGCCCAGGGACGTGGCATTCAAGCGACGGTCGAGGCCACGCGCCGTACCAGCACGGAAGGGCTGGTAGAGCTGGCGAGCGCGCGGCTGGATACGATGCGGCTCTATGGCACAACGACCGTCGAAGTGAAGACCGGCTACGGCCTGGATAAAGTGACCGAAGAGGCCTGCCTGCATATCATCAACAATCTGAGTGCGCTCGAAACGACGGCCACGCCCAGGCACTACCGCCTGCGCGTGGTACCTACTTTTCTTGGCGCGCACACCGTGCCAGCAGAATACAAAGATCGGCGCGCCGCCTATGTTGACCTGGTTACCAACGAGATGCTGCCCTCGTTTGTTGGGCTGGCGCGTTTCTGCGATGTCTTCTGCGAGCGCGAGGCGTTTAGCGTAGATGAGTGCCGCCACATCCTTACCCAGGCGCAGGCGCTTGGCTACCAGCTCAAGATTCACGCCGATCAGTTGAGTCCCTCCGGCGGCGCACGCCTGGCGGCAGAGCTGGGAGCGGTCTCCGCCGATCACCTGGATTATGCCAGCGATGAGGACCTGGATGCTATGCGCGCGGCCGGTGTCGTGGCCACGCTCCTGCCCGGCTGCTCCTATACCCTGCGCACTCCCTATCCCTCGGCCCGACGCCTGATTGATCGCGGCCTCCACGTTGCCCTGGCCACCGATTTCAATCCGGGCACGTCCTATTGCGAGAACTTGCAGATGATCCTGGGACTGGCCATGTCCGCCATGGGCATGACACTCGAAGAGGCTCTGGCAGCGATCACCATCAATGGCGCGCGTGCCCTGGCGCTGCAGGATCAGGTGGGCAGCATCGAAGTTGGCAAACGCTGCGAACTGGCTCTGTGGTCAATCCAGGACTATCGCGAGCTCGGCTATCATTTCGGCACAAACCTGGTGCAATCGGTGCTGGTATCATAGATAACGGGCGCAGGCGAGCGGCGCTGGCATGTGTCCTACATGCCAGCGCATTCGTTGATACAAATCATTTGTCAGCCTTGGAACAGGGTGACCGCAAGGGATCGCCCCTACATATCTGACCCAGCGATCAGCGCTCTTATACGAATCATGAGACCAGCAATGGAACCTGCCACAGGCAGTAGTCCCCACCGTCGTGCCAGTTTCACCCGGTCAGAAATGTAGGGGCAATCCCTTGCGGTCGCCCTGTTCCAACTCGACATATCTTCACTTGGACGATGTAAGACATGATTTTGTATCAACGAAAGAGACCAATCGGGCGCAGGCAAGCCACACCCTACAAATATGCGAGATCTATTGTGTTTTTGGGTAAATCACACGAATGTTTCACGTGAAACATTATATGCAAAGATGAGGGAGATGAAGCAAGCTATCAACGATGAAAGCCAGTTTGTTGTCGAACTGCTTACGACGCTGCGGCGTGAGAGGTTCAGCCCTGTGGCATGGGCGCGCTTCCTCAAACGTTCGTGGGATATGTCGTGGCAGATGGCGCGCGCGCATCCTACACTGACACGCTCATGGGCGCGTATTACGGCACTGGTAGGCGTGCTCGCGCTGGCTATTCTGATCGTTTGCTTCAGATTGGAAGGGCCTGGTAGCACCCTGCGTCTCCTGCCGGGTTTCCTCTTCTGCGTCGTGTGGCAGCAATGCGATTTATTCTGGCACCTTGGCCTGAATCGGCACGCGAAAACGGGTGCGCTGTTGCCGGTTGTAGGGCTGGCCACTACCTGTACATGGTTGCGTGCGCTGGCCGCCTCGTTTCTGCTGGGTAGGCTGCTCGCAGGCATCGGTACCCCTGGCTGGCTGGCGCTGTCTGTCTTCCTCGCTGGCGTGGCCACCGATATAGTCGATGGACCTATCGCGCGCCATACAGATACACAGAGCAAGCTGGGGCAGATCGGCGATGGCGAGACGGACTTTTGCCTGTATCTGGCGATCAGCCTCATCTTGATCCAGAACGGCGCACTGCCTGCCTGGTTGGGGCTACTGATGTTGCTGCGCTTCTGTGTTCCAGTCCTGGCGGCACTGGCCAGCTATTTCCTCTTCACCCACCCGCTACGCTTCGGCTCAACCGTGTGGGGCAAATTTGCTGGGCTGGCGCAATGCCTGTATTTCCTTGTCTTGCTGGCTCCCCCTCAATTTGCGTTCATTGTCCAGCCCATTCAGTTCCCGTTGTTGCTGGTGACGCTCTTTTTGCTGATCGCGGCCCCGGTGGCGCAGGCACGCGCGCTGTAGATGCGTGATGGCTCACGTGATATCTCCCTATTTACGTGTCTCTTCCGATTTGTTACAATGCAGGCAAGAGGCAATGTAGCCAGAAAGGATTTCCACGATGGAAATAGAGAGCAGACAACAACATCCGCCTGCCCGTGAGCATGTGACTCTGAAGGGGCAGGCGCTGTCTTTTGACGAAGTGCTCGCTGTGGCCCGTCATCATGCAGTGACAGAACTGGGCAGCGCGTCTATGCAGCGTATTCAGGCCGCCAGGGCCGTGATCACGACGATTGCTGACGAAAATAGCAAAGTTTATGGTGTCACCACAGGTTTTGGGCACCTGAGCCGGGTGCGCATCCCGCCCGCTCAACTGGTCCACCTCCAGCATAACCTGTTGCGCAGCCACGCGGCGGGGGTGGGCGAGCCGTTGAGCGAGGAGGTCACGCGGGCCATGATGCTGTTGCTGGCAGCAAGCCTGGCACGCGGCCATTCAGGGGTGCGTGTAGCTGTTGTGCAGCTTCTGATAGATATGCTGAATACAGGTGTTTATCCTGTGATCCCATCGCGGGGTTCGGTTGGCGCGAGTGGGGACCTGGCGCCGCTGGCCCATCTTGGCCTTGTGCTGATCGGCGAAGGCCAGGCTTTCTATAAAGGTCAGCGTGTGTCTGGAGGGGTAGCTTTGCAAGAGGCCGGGCTGGACCCGCTGCACCTGGAGGCCAAGGAGGGTTTGGCCCTCATCAATGGCACTCACTTAATGGAGGCTATCGCCGTGCTGGCCCTCGCCGACGCGCGCACGATCCTGCACGCGGCCGAGATTGCCTGCGCGATGAGCCTTGAAGGTTTGATGGGGAGCCATGTGCCGCTGGATGCGCGTATCCACGAACTGCGGGGCCAGGTGGGTCAACAGCAGAGCGCCGCCCACCTGCGCGCGCTGGTGAGCGAGAGCGAGATTAACCGGAGCCACGTGGATTGTCCCCGCGTCCAGGACCCCTACACCCTACGCTGCTCGCCCCAGGTATTCGGAGCCGTGCGCGATGCCCTGGACTACTGTAGCGACATCTTCGAGCGCGAACTGGGCGCCGTCACCGATAACCCGCTGGTCTTCCCGCAGGACGGCGAGGTGCTGAGCGGGGGCAATTTTCACGGGCAACCGCTGGCCCTGGCGCTGGATATGCTGGCCATAGCGCTTACTCAGGTAGCCAGCTTCTCAGAGCGGCGCATCTACAGCCTGATGGGTCCGCACGACTGGGACGATAGCGAAAAGAGGGCCCCGCTCTTCCTGACACCGAATCCGGGCCTGAACTCCGGCTTTATGATCGTGCAATACGTCGCGGCGGCCCTGGTCAACGAAATCAAAATCCTGGCCCATCCCGCCAGCATCGACTCCATTCCCACCTCGGCCGGCATGGAAGATTTCGTCAGCATGGGTGTCACCAGCGCGCATAAAGTCCTGCGCATCCTGGAGCAGGCGCGACAGATCGTGGCCATCGAATTGATGTGCGCCGCGCAGATGCTAGAGTTCCGTAAGCCGCTACAGCCCGGCATCGGCGTACAGCAAGCTTACGAACTGGTGCGTACCTACGTAGCGGAACTCGAAGATGACCGCACGCTGTCACCCGATATCGAAAAGCTAGCGAAGGCCGTGCAGGATGGCGCGTTCAACGCGATTCGCTGATAACGACAATGTTTCACGTGAAACGTTCTCTGGTATATCGCTCTACCAATCTAAACATACCCAAAGGTTTCACGTGAAACGGAGTGGTCACTGATGGACGCGCGTACTTGCCATTTTTAATATGTCCCTGGCGGGGGCAGTCACATAGCGCGTGTTTATGAGTCATCCCGAATTTTTGAGGAGTCTGAAAAACTCCTTGTGCGGGGTTCAAAGGGGTGGCCGCCCCTTTGGGGGGATGGGGTCTCCCCATGCTTCTCCCTCTCCCGCCCCGCCGCAGGCGGGGCGGGAAGAAAAAAGAGGAGGAGGGGGGACACCCCACGCCCCGGCAGAGGGCAGCCGCCCTCTGCACTCCTGCTGGGAGACCACGCGGCAGTCATCTTTTCACGCTCTAGAAAAATCCGGGATGACTCATAAACACGCCGCTCGCCTCCTGCTATTTCTGTCTCATGTGTATGTCTATAGGGGCAGCCACGGCAACCTCTTCAGGCAAAGATGGCGTTTGGCCGGTCGGCTCTCCACGCTCTGTGAGACGGGCGTTCCAGTTGATGCGTTGTTTTCCCCAAATGGTCCAGCCGACAAGCACAAGGAGGATGAGAACCAAAAAGGGGGCCTCTAGCCAGCGTAAAGACGTTCCCGCCGTGTTCAAACCGAGCCCGCTGAAAAGCAGGATACCTATCAAGAATGAGGCACTATCCCCTGCCGCGTGCATGCCAATGCTAAACCAGAGGGACCGGGTCAGGAGCCGTCCGCAGATCCAGATCGTACTCGCAAGCATCGCGCCGACGGCGAATGATGGGGACACATAGGCCAGGCCATTTAACAGATGACCGAGAATGAAGAACACACCCACACACACCACATTGAGCCAGAGTGCCATACGTTCGCCCAGGTTCTGAAAGACATAGCCACGGTAGTAGGTTTCTTCGCGAATGCCGGTTGCAGTGTATTGAATCACATTAAAGAGTATGACAATCACCAATCCCGACCAGCTCAATTGGGCAATGTGCAAGTTGAACAGGCCCCAGGCGCTGCCAATCCACACGGCCAGCAGCGGCACGGCTGCCCCCAGCACAGCCCCAAGCAGTATGCCGCGCCAGTGACCGTCCAGGCCGGTCCAGGCTAAGCCCGCAGGAGAACGACGATCTACATGGCGCCGGAACCAGCGAAGAAACCAGACGGTTACTACAGCAATCAGCACATAGGCAACGCTGTAACAGCTTACCACACGAAGATCTGTATTGTACGCCGGGGAGTAGACATTGGAGAGATAGCTGTAGTTGATATGCAGGCCCAGGTAGAGGAAAAAACCGGCTGCAAGGTCAAAGATCAAGTAGATAAGCAAGGTACCCACAAACGCTAAAAACAGTCTCCAGAATAAGGCGATCCTGCCGTCGGCGGCAAAAAAGAGATTACGCATCATGCCTTCGCATCCTTTCGTGAAACGAATTCGCTATCATACTATCCTACTCTTAGCCAGTTGAAGTCAGGCAGATAGCATGCATTGCAAACTAACCTTTTCTGAGAATGGGTCGATGGGAAGCGGCAATGTTTCACGTGAAACATTGC
>JALYTT010000445.1 GCA_030854145.1 Chloroflexota bacterium
TTACAAGCCCGCATAAACCTACGCGGGCTTGTAAACGGCGCCCCTACCCCTTCAACACCCCAACACCGCTGACCCTCTCTTATTTTCGTAGCGTATGGAGGGACCCATGCAGAGAGACCAGACTCTATCCAGGATAGCGTTCTTGCTGCTCCTCGCACTCTCGTTGGTGGCCTGTGGCGGCAGTGGAAATACAGGCGCGGCGGCAACCTCGACTCCGGGCGCGAGCACTAATCAAGCGGGGACAGGTCCTAAGGGCCTGCCCCTCTATTGCCCACTCTCGGTGACGGTTGATCGCCAGGATGCTATCTACGTATCCGATAACGACGATAGCGCGGTTCACGAGCGCATCATCAAGCTCTCTCCTCAGGGACAGGCGCTTGGAGAGTGGCATCCCTTCCCCCCGGACCGCCTGGGAACAACCCAGGGGCCAGGAAGTATGGCTATCGATAGCCAGGGCAATATGTACGTTGCAGATCTGGGCCGCTCGAAGGTGTTAAAGCTCTCACCCACAGGCGCTATCGTGACAAGCTGGGGTACATATGGTAGCGGGCCAGGACAATTCACGCAGATTACAGCGATAGCGCTCGATTCGCATAGCAATGTCTACGTTGGCGATTTTGATAGCGACACCGGTCGCATCGAGAAATTTACCAACACGGGTAAGCTGCTCAGTATTTTTATACCGACGATCAAGGGGAGCCAGCAGGATCAGTTTGTACCCAGCAACCTGGCGTTTGACGGCAGCGATACACTCTACGTTGCGGATAATCTCTACCTCATCAAGCTATCTACCACAGGCCAGGTGCTTGACTACTTGAAGATAGCTGATGCAAATGTTGTTACTCTAAAGTTCTGGCAAGGTATCAGCGTTAACGCGCATGGAGACGTGTATGCTATTCAATTAATCATGGATAGCGACAAGTATTACCCACGTATCATGAAAATTGATTTCGCTGCTGGCAAAGTCCTGGCGGTCCTGAATGTATGGAAAACGGGCATCGAAGTGGTGAACAGTATAGCCGTTGACAGTCAGGGCAACGTGTACGCCACCGATAAGGGGAAAACGGGGCCCACGCAACTGCAAAAGTTCTCTCCCACAGGAGCGCTACTCGCCACCTGGCAGGGGACATGCAGCGTGTAACGCGGCGGAAGGATAAGATAGCTTCGAACGAAAGAGGCAAGAAAGGTAGGGGCGCCGTTTACAAGCCCGCCTGTTCTTCGGCGAATGGTCTTCGGTGGACAGGCGGGCTTGTAAACGGCGCCCCTACCTTTTACAGGTTATACGAACCGTGAAAAGCGTTACTGGTACTGTGCCAGGCGGGAGCGCGTCTCTTCGAGTTCCGCCAGGGTGGCTTGCAGTTCGGCTTGCAGCTCTTGCATTTGCTGCCTGGCAGTCTCAAGTTCTTTGCTGGCCTGCAAGTGTGACTCGCGCTCTTTCTCAGCTTGAAGCTGCACCTTGGCGTCCTGGAGCTGCTGTTGGATCGCCTGGAGTTGCTCCCGGAGCTGCGCCAGTTCCTCTACAGGCGTGGTAGAGACCGCGCCAGATTGAGAGACCGGCATTTCAGCTTCTGGCTGAGGAGCATCCACGTTTGTCGAGGAGTCCACCTCTTGTTCAGAAGCAGTCACATCTGCCTGGCTTGCCTGATCTGCTGTAGCATAATCAGGTGCGGTGACATCTGCCTGGGTCGCCTGATCCTCTGCAACATAATCAGGAGTAACCACGCTCGCTTGCGATGGCTGATCGGCTGTATCGGCTTCGGAGGCACTCACATTCGATTGAGCAGACCAGTAGTCGTCCTTGGCCTCAGGAGCACCTGCATCCGCTGACGCTGCTGGCGATTCGCTATCATTGCCAGTTCCAAATGACGGCGCACTCTGAGATTCGGTTTCTTGTTCAACGATAACTGCATCCACTTGAGGCGCCTGGTAATCGGCCTCCTGCTCAGGAGCAACTGTATCCGTTGGAGACGCCTGATCCCCGGTAGTGCCATCAACAATAACCGCATCCACTGGAGCCACCTGATCCTCTTCAACAATAACCGCATCCACTGGAGCCACCTGGTAGTCGGCATCCTGCTCAGGAGCGAGAGCATCGGGTTGAGCCGTCTGATCCTCTTCAACAATAACCGCATCTGCTTGAGGCGCCTGGTAGTCGGCATCCTGTTGGGGAGCAAGCGCGTTCACTTGAGCCGTCTGCTCTTCTGTAACGTCAGCAGCAGCCGTGTCCACTTGAGAGGCCTGGTAATCTGTCTCGTGTTCAGGATCCGTGACATCCGCCTGGGCCGCCTGATCCTCTGTAGCGTACTCAGGAGTACTTGTGTTCGCTTGCGAGGCCTGGTAGTCGGCCTCATGTTCAGCCGCAGTCACATCTGATTGGGCCGTCTGATCCCCTGCATACTCAGGAGTAGCCGTGTCCACTTGAGAGGCCTGGTAGTCGGTCTCGTGTTGAGAAACAAGCGCCTCGGATTGGGCCGTCTGATCCTCTGTAGCATACTCAGGAGTAACCATGCTTGCTAGAGGGAGGCGTTTTTCAGTTTCGTCTTCAGGACTAACCTGGTCTTCCTGGGTGTAATACGTTCCTGCATCATACGCGGATGTAACGGGTTGCGCGGTTTGATCTGCTGCGTCGTGCTCAGGAGTGCCCGCATCTTGCTGGCGGTCCTCAGAAGGCTGCTCGACAGTAGTCTGATGAGGGTATGCCTGCCAATTTTGCGCGTTGTCCTGCACCTGTGGAGTCGCGTAACTCTCTGTTTGTGTAGCGCTTGAAGACTGTTGTATATCATTCGTTGCCGGGCTGATTGCCCCCTGAGAATTGTGGGCCCCATACTGTTGCAGAATGCTCGAAGCTTCCTGCTCGCGACCGGGGGCCTGCACGGCAAGGATCACATTGCCATTGCTGTAGGCGTTAGTATAGTAGCGAGCTTCTTCGTTCGCCAGGCCCATGCCGGTAAGATCGTTGGCAAGGTTGTTTCCTTCGGAGGTCGTGCCTGTGAAGAGGCTCTTGAGTTCATCAAAAAACCCTCCAGAGGTACCGGGGACCGAATAGCGGATCTGCTCATGGGCAAATCCAGCGTTGTACAGCGCTCCTACAGCCTGTTCAGCCATTGCCTGGTCTGTGAAAATGCCTACGACGGGGGAAGAGGGTGTCACTGACATGCGCGTGCTCCTTTCTAGTGAAAATACGTATGCTATCAAGTGGCTTGAATTTATAGGTATCTATATTTTTCACGTGATTGGCAGCTAGAAAGAGTACAAAGGCTCATCCCTGTTTGTATGATTGGCAGCTAGAAAGAGTACAAAGGCTCACAATTGCTCGCTATCGAGCCAGATAGTGACAGGGCCATCGTTCAGCAACTCGACGGCCATATGCGCGCCGAAGATGCCGCCCGCCACGCTCAGACCGTAGTCCGCAATGGCCTCCTGGAAGCGCTTGACCAGCGGCTCGGCCAGCGCGGGTGGCGCGGCCTCGATGAAGCTCGGTCGCCGGCCCCGACGCATGTTGGCATACAGCGTGAATTGCGAGACGACCAGCGCCTGCCCACCGATATCCAGCAGCGAGCGATTCATCTTGCCCTCGTCGTCACCAAAGATACGCAGGTTGACGATCTTATCAACCAGCATCTTCACCTGGCCCTCGCCGTCGCCCTGCCCCACGCCAAGAAGGATCAGCAGCCCCAGTCCGATCTCGCCGGTGATCTCTTCATCGACGGTGACGCTGGCCCGGCTGACCCGCTGTAGCAATGCTCTCATGTTGTCGTCCCAGAACTTTGTGTTTCTTCTATTTTAGTACCGGCATCAGAAGGTGGCCTTTCCCGCTCGCAGGGCATTGAGGATCACGATCACGTCAAAGGCTTCCTGGATGAGGGCACCCGCCGCCGGGCTAATGAAGCCGAAGGCGGCAAAGACCATGGCGAGAGCGGAGAGGCCCATGCCCACCCAGATACCCTGGGCGGCCACGCGCATGACCCGGCGACCCAGGCGCACGGCGCGCACCACACGCAGGATATCGGTTGAGAGCAGCACAGTATCGGCGGCAGAGGCGGCGGCGGTTAAGCCCTGTGTACCAAGTGCCATGCCAACCGTGGCGCTTGCCAGCGCGGGGGCATCGTTGATGCCATCGCCAACCATCAGCACACGATGCCCCTGCTGCTCCAGTTCCTTGACGATCCGCACCTTGTCCTCCGGCAGGCACCGCGAGATCACACGGTCCACCTGGGCAATCGTGCCGATCTGTTGCGCCACGACTTCGCTATCGCCGGTCAGCAGGATGATTTCTTTGATACCCGCCGCGCGTAGGTCCGCCGAGAGGCGTGAGAGTTCTGGACGCGGAACATCTTCAAGGACCAGCAGGCCCTCGACGTGTTTCTCCACCGCCAGGAAGCTACAGATCTGCCCGCTCTCGACACGCCGCTCTCGTTCGGCGAGCAACCCGGCTGGAACCATGATGCCGAGGTGCTGCATGAACGTGCGGTTGCCCACGGCTACCTCTACGTCATTACCCGCACCTTGCCAGGCCTCCCGCTGATCTTGAGCGATCGGCGGCACACGTCCATGCACGCCCTTGCCAAAGATCTCCTCGAACTCGTTCGCTGAACTGAGAGGGAGGGCACGTTCCTGCGCCGCCTCCACCACGGCGCGCGCGAGGATGTGCGTGGACAACTGCTCGACCGAGGCCGCCAGGCGCAGCAGCGTCCCCTCGTCGCCAGCGGAGTGGAGGGAAGTTGCTGCGCCTGGGTCTGGGTCCTGCTCTCCTGCACCTGGCATCTCCTGTTCTCCACGGACAATGGCGGTTACCCTGGGCATGCCAAGCGTCAGCGTGCCGGTCTTGTCGAAGACGGCGACATCAACCTCTCCTAGCTGCTCGATGGCCCCACCGCTCTTGGCGATGATGCCGTTGCGCGCCGCCAGGTCGATGCCCGACATAATGGCAATCGGGGTGGCCAGGATCAGCGGGCAGGGCGAGGCGCAGACCATCACCGCCAGCGCGTAGACGCTATCGCCAGAGATGGCCCAGGCGAGGCCAGCCAGGATGACGGCCGCGAGGGTGAACCAGACGCTGTAGCGGTCGGCCAGGCGGTGAATGGGGGCTTTCTGTGTCTGGGCCTCTTCGACCAGGCGCACGATCTGTGCATATTTGCTCTCGGCGCTGCGCTTGCTCGCACGTACCTCCAACACGCCGTCCAGGTTTACACTGCCAGAGAGGACGAGCATGCCGGGGGCTTTGCGCACCGGCACAGGCTCGCCCGTCAGGTCCGCCTCACTCACGCTGGAGGAGCCTGCTGTCACGACGCCATCAACAGGGAGCAACTCTCCGGGCTTGACGATAATCAGCATGCCAACATCGACCTGCTCCGCCGCAATATCGATCAGTTCCTCGCCTCGCCAGATATGTGCGCTGCGCGGGGCACGCTCGGCCAGCGCCGAGAGGGAGGAGCGCGCGCGCCGTAGAGCGTAGGCCTCCAGGGCCGTGCCGCCCGACATCATCAGCACGACAAGCGCCCCGGCCAGGTATTGCTGCAGGAAGATCGACCCACCTATTGCCAGGATGGCGATCAGATCGACCCCAAATTCCCTATGGAACAGTTGCTTCAGGGTTTCCCAGAGTAGCGGGATCCCTCCCAGCAGCGCCACCGCCAGCAGCGTCCAGTTGGCAAGATCCCCGCGCCTGGCTAGCCATAACACGAGACTCGCCAGCATCAACGTCACTGCTATAAATGGAACGGGATAGCATTTCACGATACCCAACAAGCGCTCCAACCTGCGCTGGCCAGGTGCAGCCGGGGACGTGCTTGTGGGTGCCTCCTCCAGCTCTTCTTTCTGAAGAGCGGAAGCGGAGGCCCTTGTTTGCTGTTCGTCGTGTATGTTGAGCATCGTGTCTCTCCCTTTTTCTCCGTGACACTGCGCCTTATGTCCAAGCTTTAAGCATATCTGCTAC
>JALYTT010000045.1 GCA_030854145.1 Chloroflexota bacterium
CTACATATCATACCCCCTGGTCAGAAATGTAGGGGCATCCCTGGCGGGTGCCCAATAAGCGTCAAGGTAAGGGCAAGAATCGATGGGCCATCTCCGCGAATCCGTAGGGCGTGGCTTGCTTTCTGCAAGCGATGCCTTCACTTGACGCCTATTGGGCATCCCTGGCGGGTGCCCGTTCTAGATCTCAGGCAAAGGCGTAGAACTCATCGATGGACCACCAGCTCCCCGAACTGGCAGTCAGGACGACCTTCACATAGCGAGCCGACTGCTTCGCGAAGGGAATCACCGTATAGCCGCTACTCCCCTGACCGCTGGCAATCGGGTTTCCCCAGGTAGTGCCATCATTGGACACGAAGACCTGGTAGCCGCGTGGGTAATCTCCGCCGCTACTTCCACAATCCAGGGCGATGCTGCTAAAGCTCTGCACTTTCCCCATATCGACCTGAAAAGTGGTCCCAGGACTCTGAGGCTGGCCGCTCGACCAGCGCGTCGCGAACACGCCATCAAGCGCGTTGGCCGGCACATCACCGGGATTGGAGACCGAGGCCGTCGCGCTCCACCCACTGCGGTTCAGGGGCAGCGGATTGGCCGCGGGCACGCCATACACGTTGAGTTCGTTGAGAGACCACCAGTTTCCCGCGCTGCCGATATCGAGGATCCTGACGAAGCGCGCTAACTGCGTGGGGAACGTAATGTTGATGACCTGGTTATCGCGCACATATGCGCCACTGCCCTGACTGGTGTCGTCGCCACTGGCAATGCTGTGCCCCCACTGGACACCATCCAGCGAGACAAAGACCAGGTACGCGTGTGGATAGTCGCCAGCGTTGGTTTCAGCATCTACGCTGATGGCGTTGATGCTACGCGGCAGGATCATATTCACCTGGAACCACAAACCAGGTGTCTGGGCTTCGCCGCTGGCCCAACGCGTGCTCGTGTTGCCATCAATGGCGTTGGCTGGCACGTCGCCATACGTATCAGTTGCCGAGGCTGAAGCGATCCAGCCGCTGCGATCCAGCGCGACCAGGGGAGACGCGCCACCAGCAGTCTGCCCACCATTCCAGACGAAGGTTGCTACCGCGCCGGCAGGCAACGCGTAGGAGAACCAGTGGCCGCCCCACTGCACATCAAAGCGCTGCCGGTTCGCGGCCGCATTGTAGACCACCAGCACTTTTGAGCCGTCGGGATTCTTAAAAGCGACATCCGACACCTCATTGCTCCCGGCACTGGAGTCAATACGCGCAGCGCCTGGCTGCAGGAACTTGCTGGCCTGACCCAGCGCATAATAATCGCCATTGTAGGTGACTTTGCCAGTTTTCTGATCAATAGTGACAATCCCCTGGCACTGTGTACAGGCCGCGCCAGTGCCCAGGTTCGGCTCCCCATTGGGGTCCAGCGCCAGGCCCCAGCGCACCACAGATTTGCTCCAGTTGCGCGTTGTGCCGATCAACAGGTTCGTCGTGCCAGGCAGGCCATTGTTCAGTTCCCACTGGCCGCCGGCACACTCCGTCTCATAGGTATCCTTGTTGGGATACGCGTTATGGACCTGGGTTTGCGCCTCGACGGCGCCCGCGTAGCAGTGCCAGGCCGTTCCCGCCAGGGCTGCATTGGTGCTGGCGTCACTCAGCAGCGTCGTAGGATAGGAGGGGGTATCCCAGTTGTGGTCGTAGCCCAGAATCTTGGTGGTAATGTGGTTAGCGGCAAAGGCCGGCGCCAGGTAGTGCGCGATAAAGTTGGCCTCTTGATCCGCGGGAAACGACATACCAGGATAGCCCACCGGCTGGTAGAGCGGCTCGTTCTGCACGGTCACCGCGTAAACGGGAATGCCCTGTGCCTGGTACGCCTGGATAAACTTCACAAAATAGTTTGCGTACGGAGTATAGGCGTCAGCGTTGAGCGTGCCGCCTTCCATCGAGTCGGTCGATTTCATCCAACCCGGCGGGCTCCACGGCGTTGCCATAATCTTCAGGGTAGGATTGAGCTGGAGCGCCTGCTTGAGTAATGGAATGATATAGGCGCTATCGTGCGCAATCGAGAAGTTATTCAGATTCGGGTCGGTCTGCCCCTTGGGCATATCGTCGTACGAATACTCACCGGATGAAGGGGTGGTCAGATCCGAGGCGCCCATAGGCTGGCGTAAAAAGTTCAGGCCAATGCCCTTGACCGGGCTAAATAGCTTTGTCATGAGGGCATCCCGCTGACTCTTGCTCATCTTGTTGTAGATGAGCCACGCTGAACCGTCGGTGAGCGATGCACCAAAGCCATCCATCTGCTGGTACGTTTGATTCTCGTTCACGGTGATCTTGATAATAGCTGACCCGTTGCCGCTAGAGAAATGCGCGCCATCCTGCGGTGCAAGATGTGTCTTCAAATCAGCGGTCGTCATCCACACGCTCACCCCATTGCCTGCGGATGTTGCCGCCAGAGACGGATGAGAGGACGGCAGGAAGAGAATCGCGCTCAAGAGCAGAGTACACAACACGATGACTATTGATACCTTGTACCGGGTAATCCATCGAGACATAGCATCCTCCTTGATGAAAAGGCCTGAGAGTCACACACCTCACCGGCCCGATGATCCACGTTGTTTGTTGGTAGCTCGTTTCCTATGCCTTGAAACAAAGAATTGGACGCCGTCACCTCCTTAGATATAGATGGGTATATTACTTAAAATAAGAGTTAAATTAAATATACTGATTAAATTGCGAGGTGTCAAGAGCGAAGAAAAATGGCTATAATAGAGGAAAGCTGTGCCCCCCGATGTGTGGAGGCGCCTGGCCTGCTGGATGCCTTCACACATCGGGGGTTGAACAGGAAGGATTGACAGGAGTTTATTTACTAGTTATACTAAGTCTTGAAGAATAGAGAGACATTGAGAACAGGAGCAAAATGTTCCATGAAATCCGCTAACCCTACTGCGCGTGATTTGCGACGGATCAATCGCCAGACTGTGTTTCACTATCTTTACGTGCAAGGGCCTATGAGTCGCATGGAGATCAGTCAGTTTTCGGGGCTGAGCGCCGGGACCATTGCAAATGTGGTAGCGGAACTGCTGGCAGAAGAGTTAGTGCAGGAGGCCGGGTTCGAGGCTTCAGAGGGAGGACGACCGCGCACGATTCTCACCTTGAATATGGAGTACGGCTATTTTATCGGCAGTGAAATCGGTGAGACAGAAGTGGTCATTGACCTTTTTGATATAAAGTTACAGAAGCTCAAAAGCGTGATCTATCCTCTGATGCCTGAAGAGAATAACCCACAGACCGTGGTTCAGCGTTTTGCCAGCGGTGTGCAGGATGTGCTCGCGCAGGCGCAAATCCCCCACGAGAAGGTGTTGGGTATAGGTGTTGGTGTGCCGGGGGTCGTTGAGCATGCAGAAGAGGAGACCGTGGCGGCGCCCGCCTGGGACTGGCAGCCAACTCCCCTCAAGGCTATGCTGGGACAACATTTCCAGATCCCGCTCTACGTCGATAATGGTTCAAAGGTAATGGCCCTGGCTGAGATGCACATGCAGCCAGATATGCTCGAAAAAACGATCATCGCTTTAAATGTGGGGACGGGAGTGGGCGCGGGTATCATGTATGAGGGGAAACTGTACCGGGGTGGCAATAATAGCGCGGGCGAGTGGGGCCATACAACTATTGTTCTGGATGGCGAACTGTGCCGCTGTGGCCATCGCGGTTGCCTGGAAGCGTACACTGGCGCTCCGGCTATTATCCGGCACCTGCGCGAAAGCGCGCCCGCCAGTCCTATCCTGGCGAGCGACGACGAAGTACACATAATGACCGACCTCATGACGGCAGCTCAACACGGTGACTCTACAGCGAAGCAGGTGCTGCTGGATACGGTCCACTACCTCGGCGCAGGCCTGGCAAATTTGATCAATCTTTTTAATCCCCAGCAGATTATTCTTGGTGGCTGGGTTGGCCTGGTGTTGGGAGAGCATTTCTTGTCCGAGCTGCTGCGGGAAACCAAACGCCACGCGCTCAAGCAACCGTTTGAGGCCACTCGCATTCAGGTGAGCCAGCTTGGCAGGGACGCCGCGAGCCTTGGCGCTGCCAGATTAGCTCTGGAAGCCTTTCTTATGCATGTTGGACAACCAGCCGGTCAGCCTCTCCTGGCGAGAACGATGAGCCAGGCACGCTTGCCCTTGGGCCGAAGCTAAGTATCCCTTCTCCATCCTGCTGAGCAGGGCCGTTCCTGTGAGTATCATGGGATCTCCTGCCTGCACGTGTCACAGGCAGGAGAGAAACTGGCCTCTCATAGATTTCTTATAGAGCTTGACAGCTTGTCGTAACCTCAGGATGTGTTTACATGCTGTCGTTATTTGGAAGGAGGTGTGCCCGCCTGTTTTCTCATGGTAGATCGCGTGTCCGGCGAATACCAGCATACGTGAAGAAAAGGATCTTCTTACTCTGCACGAACAGAGAGATACGATATCAGGAGGATTGTATGCACCGGTTCATTTCTCGTGGCGCTTTGTGCGCCCTCCTCGGTTGCCTGATTCTGGCCACTATCGCGTTTCAATTTCAAGGAGGACTGGCCAGGGCCAGTGGCGAAACTGTCAACGTGTGGTTGACGACACCCGACCAGGCCAACCTTCTCAGTCCCCAGGGCAACCTGACCTTTGGTAGCGTTGGCTCAAACTCCACCACGATCACGGTCAATGACGCGCAGACCTATCAACAGATGTTGGGCTTCGGTGCCTCGCTTACCGATTCGTCGGCCTGGCTGATCTACAACAAAATGAGCCAGAGCCAGCGCAATCAGTTAATGACCAACCTGTTCGATCCCAACAATGGCATTGGCCTCAACTTCTTACGTCAACCCATGGGCGCCTCTGATCTGGCGCTCAATGAGTATACGTACGATGATGTGCCCAGCGGTCAGACCGATCCCAATCTGACCTCCTTCTCGATTGCCCACGATAGCGCCTATATTATTCCCGTGCTCAAGCAGGCGCTCCAGCTCAATCCCAACTTGAAGATCATGGGGACCCCCTGGACTGCGCCTGCCTGGATGAAGACGAATGGCAGCCTGGAACAGGGCAGCCTTAACACCGCCAACTTCCAGGTGTATGCCCAGTACTTTGTCAATTTTATCAAGGCCTACCAGGGGCAGGGTCTTCCGATCTTTTCCGTCTCGCCGCAAAACGAGCCGGGCAACAACAATCGCATGCCCACCATGCCGATGTCGGCCACCGATGAGATGAACTTTATCGCCAACAACCTGGGACCAACCATGGCCAGCAATGGCCTCTCCTCGACCCAGATCTGGGCGTACGATCATAACTGGGATAATCCTGGTTACCCCAGTACCATCCTGAACAATCCCACGGCGGCCTCCTATGTGGCAGCTACAGCCTGGCACTGTTACGCCGGCGACCCCACCGCCATGACTGCCTTCCACAATTCCTACCCGAACAAGGACATCCACGAGACCGAGTGCTCAGGTGGAGGCTGGGAAGGCTCGAACTGGCCCGCCGGGTTTAAGAACACTGTAGAACTGGGCGTGAACTCTGCGCGCAACTGGGCGCGAACTGTCGTACGCTGGGGCCTGGCCCTCGATCCCAACGGCAACCCCCATGTGAATAGTCCCGATTCTTGTAGTAATTGCCGTGGCGTGGTCTCAATCGATCAGGGCAACGGCAATGTGACCTACAACTCGGACTACTACGGTCTGGGACAATTCAGTAAGTTCCTGACGCCCAACGCCTATCGTGTCGACTCCAACTCCTTTGGCGGCGGCAATATCGAGGACGTGGCCTTCAAAAATTCCGATGGCTCAAAGGTGCTGGTGGTCTACAATGGCGGCGGCGGCACAAACACCTTCCAGGTAGTCTGGAACAATGAAGCGTTCTCGTATTCCCTGCCCGCGGGTGCGGCTGTTACCTTCAAATGGTCTGGCACTGGTGGCGGAGGCTCAACGCCCACGCCCACCACCACAGGCTCAACGCCCACGCCGACTGCGACCCCTTCCAACAGTGGCTACTCCTACATTGTGAACCTGCATAGCGGCAAGGCCCTGGATGACACCAACGGCTCCACCTCTAACGGGACCATCATGCAGCAGTGGACGCAGGCAAACGGGAACTACAATCAAGAGTGGAGTCTCGTCCCTGCCGGCAATGGCTATTACTATATCATCAACCGCCATAGCGGCCTGGCCCTTGACGACACCAACGGGTCCACGTCCAATGGCACGCTTGTCCAACAATGGACACAGATAAATGGCAATGCTAATCAAGAGTGGAGCCTCGTCTCTGCCGGCAATGGCTACGACTACATTGTCAACCTGCATAGTAGCATGGCCCTTGACGACACCAACGGGTCTACGTCTAATGGCACACAGATACAACTGTGGGCCCAGGGCAATGGCAATGCCAATCAGGAATGGAGCCTGGTGCAGGCCTGACCTGCTCTGGCCGGCCAACCACACTTGGAGATAGGAAAGGAGGACGGTGGAACAAGGGCTATCCTTGCCCTTGTTCCACCGTCCTCCCAGGTACGCGCGAGCCTGAAGAGGAGCGCGCGTTTAGCGGTGCTGCCCCTCGCGATGCGCGGCCAGGAGCGACGCGTACCAGTAGCCGCTCTCTTTGATAACGCGGCGCTGGCTGGCATAATCGATATAGGTGATGCCGAAGCGTTTGCTATAGCCTTCGGCCCATTCATAGTTATCCATTAATGACCACACAAAGTACCCACGCACGGGAGCACCCTGCGCGATGGCTTCGCCGACGCCCTTGATATGTGTCCGCAGAAAGTCCACGCGCCGGGGATCGCTGAGCTGGTCACCGCCATCCCAGTGATCTTGAAAGGCGGCGCCATTCTCGGTTATATAGAGCTTCGGGATAGCATATTCTTGATGCAGGTGGAGCAAGAGATCTCGTAACCCATGAGGATAGACTTCCCAGCTTGTATCGGTATAGCACGCTCCTGGCACCGGTGAGACACTCTCGCATTGATCGGCCAGAGGCTGCTTTGCCGCGCCGCGGACAATCTGGCGGAAGTAGTTGTTGACGCCCAGAAAATCGATAGGCGTCGCGATGATGGCCAGGTCGCCTTCCTGTACCGGTGGCTGATTTAGCCCCATATGTGTGAACAGTCCCTCAGGATACGCTCCGCGAACCAGGGGATCAAGAAACCACCCATTGGAAAAGGCATCCGCGAGCGCCTGGTCACGTCGCGTTTCGGGACGCTCATCGGCAGCGTAGACCGGAGTAAAGTTCAACGTGATGCCGACCTGAGAGCGAGAACTGATGTTGGCCCGGATGCGCGGCACGGCCAGCCCATGAGCCAGCAACAGGTGATGCCCCGCGTCGATGGCTGCCTGGCGATCCTGCGCGCCCGGCGCGTGGATGCCGACCCCATAGCCCAGATAGGCGCTGCACCAGGGTTCATTCAGCGTGATCCAGCCCGCTACCCGATCTCCCAGGCGCTTGCTGACCATCTCGGCATACTCGGCAAAAGCGTAGGCCGTCGCACGATTCAGCCAGCCTCCCTCATGCTGCAAGGTCGCGGGGAGATCCCAGTGATAGAGCGTGGCAAAGGGCGCAATGCCTTTGGCCAGCAATGTATCGACCAGGCGATCATAAAAATCCAGGCCGGCGGCGTTGACTGTGCCCCGGCCTTGTGGCAGGATACGCGGCCAGGCAATCGAGAAGCGGTAGGCTCCCAGAGCGAGCTGGCGCATCAGGTCAGTATCCTCGGCGACCCGGTGATAATGGTCGGCGGCCACCGCTCCACTCTGACCCTGGTACGTCTTGCCCGGCGTGGCGGCAAACTCATCCCAGATCGACGGCCCACGTCCATCCTCAGAGGCAGCTCCCTCAATTTGATACGCAGCGGTCGCGGCCCCCCAGAGGAAGTCCGCCGGAAAGGCTGCGGCCAACTCTGGTTCGATCTGTACATGGGGATGTCTCTCGTGGATTATACTCATGTGTTCTCCTCTTATCTCCTGCCTTAGAGCCTGCTCAAACTATTGACATCTAAGTCTTAGTATAAGTCTTGAATTAAATTGATGTCAATATATGCTTTAGTAGACGGACTGAAAAAGAGGTTTCGCAACCCGGGGGCCTGTCTATCCGAATATAGAGTATGGAAGAAAATCACCCTCGCTGAGAAGCTCAAGTGAAAGAGGAGTTATAATGTCGTCATCAACCAATCACAAACCGAGCCTGCGCCAGGCATTGGACGAGGAATATCTCTCTGATCCGTATCCGCTCTATCACCAGTTGCGCGCCGCTGATCCCGTGCTCTGGGATGAGGAGCTGGGTGGCTGGGTCGTCACGAGCCATGCTGACGTTCTCTCCGGTCTGCGCGACCCGCGCTTCTCGGCGCAACGTATGGAGATCGCCACTGACTGGATACCGGAGGAGATGAAAAGCCGGCTGGAGCCACCGATTACGGCGCTTACCCGGCAGATCCTTTTTCTGGACCCACCAGATCATACACGCCTGCGTTCCCTGGTCTCCAAAGCGTTTACGCCTCGAATGATTGATATGCTGCGCCCGCGTATCCAGCAGATTGTCGATGAGTTGTTGGACGCTGCACAGCGGAAGGGGCAGATCGAGGCCATCGCCGATTTCACTTATCCCCTACCGGCTATTGTGATCGCCGAAATGCTCGGCGTGCCTTCTGAGGACCGCGAGCGCTTTACCCTATGGAGCGGCAATTTTGCCAACCTGTTGGATGGCGGGAGTGGCATGACCTTCGAACAACTGGTTGAAAACTTGCTGGGCATCAACGAGTTTATGGAATACTTTCGTGCCATCATTCGCCAACAGCGCCAGCAGCCACGAGATAACCTTCTCCAGGCCATGATCGAGGCGGAGGAGCAGGGGGATGTGTTGAGCGAGAACGAAGTGCTGGGGAATTGTGTCCTCTTGCTGGCTGCCGGTCATGGCACCACAACCCACCTGATCGGCAATGGTCTGCTGGCCCTGCTGCGCCATCCTGAGCAGATCGCGTTCCTGCGAACGCAGCCTGCTCTGTTGCCCGGCGCTGTCGCGGAACTGTTGCGCTACGATAGTCCGGTGCAGATGACCTCGCGGATTGCTCGCGAGGACCTCAGTCTGGGTGGAAAAATCATCCAGGCCGGACAGGAGGTGCTGTTCAGTCTCGGCGCGGCCAATCATGATCCGGCACAGTTCGCCGATCCGGATAGCCTCAATCTCACGCGCCAGGAAAATCGGCACATGGCGTTTGGCCAGGGCATTCATTTCTGCCTGGGCGCGGCCCTCGCTCGTGTCGAAGCAGAGATCGCCTTTGGCAGTTTCTTTCAACGCTTCAGTCATCCACACCTGGTGACGAATGACGCACACTGGTTTTCTAGCCAGGTCTTTCGCGGCCTGTTGGAACTCCCCATTACGTTGATATGAACGGGTGATGGGTTTCGTTGTGTATCCCATGACTATAGGAATATTATGTCAAGTAGTCAAATACGCCACCAGCCTGCATGCCAGGTGTGTGCCGTCGCCAGGGCCTCGCGTGTCTCACGTGTGAAGATGGTCGCACTGCGTTCGAGTTCTGAGGCACCTTCGTAGAGATCAACAATGCCCAGGTCGGCGCCGGTGAGCGGCTCTATTGCGGCGAGGGTACAATAGGGCACATAGGGCGCGCTATAGCCGCCTTCCTGCAGCATCAGCAGGCGGCCCTCGCAGACCTCTTCCGCCAGGCCAAGCATGTATTGTGCCATCTGGCGGAAGCCGGCCATCGTCAGCATCATCTGGGCCAGTGGGTCAAGCCAGCTCCCATCCTGCCCCGCCGAGATAATCAGCAGTTGCGGGCGGTACTGCAAGCCGATGGGGACCACCAGTTGCTCGCAGGCGGCGCGATAGCCTCTATCACCTGTGCCGGCGGGCAGGGGAATATTGACGGTATAGCCAGCGCCAGCCGCGCTGCCCACCTGCTCCAGTTCGCCGGAGAGCTTGGGATACCAGTTGTGCTGGTGCAGAGATACGAAGAGGACCCCGGGGTCCTGGTAGAAAGCATCCTGCGTGCCGTTGCCATGATGCACATCCCAATCGACGATCATCACGCGTTCAAGCCCGTAGGTGTTGCGCGCGTGATGCGCGGCAATGGCGGCATTATTAAAGATGCAGTAGCCCATCGCGCAGGTGCTGGTAGCATGGTGTCCCGGAGGCCGCAAAAGCGCATAAGCATTGCGTACCTCGCCGCGCATGACTGCGTCCACGGCGTTCATCGCTCCACCTGCAGCATAGGTCGCTGCTTCTAACGACCCCGTGCTAAAAGGTGTATCCGGTTCCACCTCTCCCCACGCTCCCCGGTAAGGCCCGCCATTCGTATATGCCCGTATACCGACGATGTACGCGCGTGTATGATAGACCGCCAGCTCGTCATCGGTGGCGAGACGAGCTGGGATCGGCTGCATCTGCGCCGTGAGACCTGAGCCATCAAGAAACTGCTTGATGCGCCGGGTAATCGAGGTCGCTGACGGGTGTGGCTCCCCCGCGACCTGAAACGAGCCTTCGCGCATGTTCACGGTCGTCTCCATCCCGGTATCATGCTCAAGGAAACGCTCATCGAAAACAAGGCCGCTCTGCTGACGAGACATGACAAACGATCCTTTCTTTAACCCGTGTAGAATGCCTGAGTCCAAGGCAGCCGAGAGACATTGCAAGCCGGGCCGCAACATGGTACCATGATCATACCATGGAGCAGCATAATACGAAAAGTGTCCTCGATGACATCGACCAGCGCATTATCGAGGCATTGCAGCAGGATGGGCGACGCCCATTTACCAAAATAGCCGCCGACCTGGGTATCTCCGAGGCCAGTGTGCGCCAACGTGTGGCGATCCTGATCAACACCCAGGTCATGCAGGTCGTCGCGGTCACCAACCCGGTCAAGCTGGGCTTCTCGCTGGCCAGCATGATCGGTATCCGTGTAGCAGGTGAGCGCCTGCTGGAAGCGGCAGATGAGATCTCGGCCTTCGATGAAGTCGTCTATCTCGTGCTCTGTACCGGCAGCTTTGATCTGCTGGCCGAGGTGGTATGCAGCGATAACGACCACTTCTTGCGCTTTCTTGCAGAGAAGCTCTATAAAGTTACCGGAGTCCAGGAGGCAGAGACCTTTATGTACCTGCGCGTCTGCAAAGATACCTGGACATCTGTTGGATTTTCCCCCAGGGAGTGAATGTTCAGCCGGGGCGAATAGGTAATCTCTCCTTGTTCGCGTACGATCTCATCTGTGTTCGCTGCCTACATCCTTTTTCCTGTGCGCTCACGTGGCATTGAGATGCTGTCGTGAGCGATTAACATCAGGTTGCGCAAAGGCGGTATCGAAGTCGTCACGACCTTGGGTTCCGAGTTGGGACGCGGTCACGGTGGCAGCCACTGGATCTCGTCCGCTCTTGGGCGACCCGGCCGATATGAGTGTATGCGAGAGGAGAAAGTACCATGAGCTTTCACTTGAGAAACAGAAGCTTCTTGAAACTGGATGACTTCACTCCGCAGGAGATCACCTTTCTGCTGCGGCTCTCAGCTGAACTGAAGGCAGCGAAATATGCGGGGACGGAGGTACAGCGTCTGAACGGGAAACAGATTGTGCTCATTTTCGAGAAGGACTCAACGCGTACCCGTAGCGGCTTCGAAGTTGCCGCCTCCGACCAGGGGGCGCACGTCACCTACATCGGCCCTAGCGGTTCGCACATCGGCTCCAAGGAAACTATGAAGGACACTGCCCGTGTGCTCGGCCGCATGTACGACGGCATCGAGTACCGCGGCTTTACGCAGGCAGAGGCCGAGGAGCTGGCGCACTTTGCCGGCGTCCCCGTCTGGAACGGGCTGACCAATGAGGCACATCCGACGCAGGTGCTGGCGGATTTGCTCACCATGCAGGAGCATGTGCAGAAGCCGCTAGAAGCCGTCTCGTGCTGCTTCCTGGGCGATGTCGGCTACAATATGGCCGATTCACTCACGATCGGGGCCGCCATGATGGGGATGGATATGCGCCTGGCGGGTCCCAGGCGGACCTGGCCCGCAGATGCCCGCGTGAGCCAGGTCCAGGCTATCGCTGCCGAGACCGGCGGGCGCATCATGCTGACCGAGGACACCGGAGTCGCTGTCAGAGGCTGCGATTTCCTGTACACTGACGTGTGGGTCTCGATGGGTGAGCCGCCCGACCTGTGGGGAGAACGTATCAAAGAGATGCTGCCCTACCAGGTGAACAACGAACTCGTGGCCGCGACGCACAACCCGTCAGTGAAATTCATGCACTGTCTACCGGCGCTGCACAACACCAGCACGAAGTTGGGCAAAGACATCTTCGAGAAATATGGGCTGAGCGCACTGGAAGTCACCGACGAGGTGTTCGAGTCCAGGGCGTCCATCGTCTTCGATCAGGCCGAGAACCGGTTGCACACCATCAAGGCGATCATGGTCGCGACTCTGGGAGGCTAATTCGGGGGCTGGCAAGTTGACGATCTTCTTCACCGAGTTGAGTTGAATCAGCATGGGATTCTCTTTAAATGCATGCTGTATTTCTCTGCCCTTCGTTCGTTTATAGCATAGGGGACTATTTCATAGCGAAGCTATGCGAAACTATGGGACACATGATCTATAGTACCATCCCTATTGGTACATTAATCGATGACAGGCCTCCTGAACTGGTGTATAATGCGAGCATGGCATGTCGAGGCCAGGTCAGACTGATGCGGCACGATTCAGCGTTCTCGTTGCCCCGTCGCCCATACACAACCAGTCAGAACAGCGGAGGAGAAAACCCTCTATGATGATGGAAACCATCCCGCCAGGTACGATACTGCGCGCTCGGTACCGCATTGAGCGCGCCCTGGGCAGTGGGGGCTTTGGACATGTCTACCAGGCCATCGACACCAACACGGGCCAACAATGCGCCATCAAAGAATACATGGTGACCGGTTCCGGCGGCCAGGCACAACTTCAACATGAGGCACGCATGCTCAGTGTCCTGCACCATCCCAATCTTCCTATGTTCCTTGATGCCTTCAGTGAGCACAACCACTATTACATCGTTCTGAGCTATATCGATGGGAACGATCTGACGGACTATATCCGCCATGCCCGCCAGCGCAACGAACCCATTCCCCTGCAACGCGTCATGAACTGGCTTATCGCCACCTGTGACGCCGTGCAGTTCTTGCACAGCCAGCAGCCTCCGGTCATTCACCGCGACATCAAGCCCGATAATATCCGTATCACGCCGGATGGCACAGTCGTGTTGGTAGACCTGGGTAATGCGAAAGCCATTGCCGATGGCGCACGCACCTTATTTTTTGCTCGTCACCAGGGGACGCCAGGCTATGCCCCCCCCGAACAGTACCCTGGTGGCACCGGCACCGACGCTCGCTCCGATGTCTACGCGCTGGGCGGCACACTCTATTTCGCGCTGACGACCCACGAGCCGCCCAGCGTCTCAACGCGCAACCAGGCGCTACAACAACGTCTCCCCGATCTGCCCACACTACAAGAGTTGCTTGCCAGCAATCCACCGGAGCACGGTGAAGATGGTAATCCTGCCCGGCAATTCAGATTGGGCGTCTCGAAACCGGCCAAACCGGTGCCGCGCCACTTACGTCACCTGGCCCTGCTCGGCACACTTCCGCCAGAACTCCTTGAGCGACTGAACAACACCATCAAGCGTGCCATGGCCCTGAAACCAGCTGACCGCTACCAGTCGGTCGCGGATCTGGCCAGGGATCTCAGGCGTGTGCTGGAGGCGTTACCGGTCGAGGCGCCGGCTACTCCAGCGGCGGCACAACAACATCGGAAGGACCCGCATGGCACTGAGCCTGATCTCCCTATGCTTTATGAAGCGCTCCAGGCGGCCAAGGAGAGAGCTCAACAACAGGTTTCCGAGCCAGCACCTGAGCCGCCGCCAGTGGCTCCTGCCTCGACTCCCGCCCGTTGCTCGCGCTGCGGGGCTATACCAGTCAGACAAGCGGTCTTCTGCGCGCAGTGCGGTGCCCCATTGCCACCGGCATCTGGTCCCAATGACAGAAGGCAGGCACCTGGCACACAGAAGAATGTCTCAGGACAGGATTTCCGCTCGGCACCCAGGCCAACGCCACAGGTCCAGGTACCAGATTCCAGGGCGAGAAACAGGCCAACGCCACCCGCACAGCTTCAACAGGCTTCCATGCAAGCGCCCATCCGCAGTTCCGGCCCGTACTCATCTCAGGTAAGCAGCCCTAAGCCACCGCAATTCATGCACACGAATACACCACCCCAGACTCAAGGCGCGGCACTCTCGACCAGGACCCCTACCCATGGCTCACCCGGACTATCGTCGCAGCATACTCCTGTTCCAGGGAGAGAACAGGGTCAGGCCCAGGTGCCCCGTACTCCTCCCGCGACCCCCTCTCACGCATCCGGGTTCGATCTGCGCATTGGCATTATCATCGCGGTCGTCGTCCTGATCATCTTGCTTGCACTGCTCATAGTGTTGTTCCTGACGCGTGGCAGTGGCCTCGTCCCTATCCCCCCAGAGATAGGGGATGTTTGTGTTTCAATGACTATAAGAAATTAAAGGAAGCGTAACTTCTATGGATACTTCTACTCGTGAGACGCTGCGTACCTTCCTGGCACAATACGATACACTCGCCATCGCCACCGTGGACCAGAGGCAACCGTATGTCACGCGGGTATTCTACATCGAACAACCTATCCAGGAGAGTATTACGCTGCATGGGACCTTCATTACCACCTCGCGCAAGCTCGCCAACCTGCGCCAAAACCCGCGTGTCGGGCTGTTTATCGGACCTTCTCAGCCTACAACCTGGCTCGAAGCCACGGCCCTGGCCCATGTAATTACCGACGAAGGCGCGGGCGCCGCTGTCCGCGAACGCCTGGGTCGCAAATCCGAGGTAGCCGCCGCTTTTATCGCCCGTGTACCAATCGTGGCCATAGAACTCCAGCTTACCTGGCTCTCACTCACTGACGTTGCCGCCAGTCCCATGCGCATCGAGTTAAGGTTTTCGGGCGCCTGACAAAAACGCTCGTGTCACTTTCTTTCTACCACCCACAAACACGCGTTGGACTACTGGCAACCCGCAGTGTTCAGAGCAACCACAATCAGATCGGCGACCCGGCCAGGCGCCAATCCGCCTCTTTCAGCGCTACAGGTAGGGCAAAATACACGTTTGGACGCGGCTCAACCAGCTTTTCAATCGCATCGCTATGCAGGTCTATCAGGCCTGGCATGCTTAGGGCCATTTACGCGCTTTCATGTACGCGTCAACGAGGAAACAACGCTCCCTGCCGATGTCCCCAGCCAGCACGCACGTGATTTCTATGTCGCACAGGCAGTGGTTCTCTCGTTTTCACCCACTGCCTGCCAGGTATTACCACTTGATGCCGGTGCAGTAGAGTTAGAAAAGCTGGCAGAAGCAGAAAAAGTCTAAACCTCGCAAGAGCAAAGGGGAGATGAGGAGGAATAGTGAATGGATCGTATTCGCTTCTCCATCAGTACCAGAACGGGAGAGTTTCTATTGACACGCTATTATATCTGTAGTACTATGATGACGCTTGCAGCAAGTAGAGAATCTTGCAAAAGAGCGTATCGTTCCTCCTCATGGCTCAAGACAGAGGCAAAGCATAAAGAGGAGAAAAGGGTGCGAATACGCTCGTTACGGCAGAGGCTCACATCCCTTGTGCCAGTATTATATCTGTAATAGTTGGAGGGCCAGCAATGCCCTCTTTATTAATGATGTTCTATTTAATTGCTATGATAATCTTCATTGTCTTTTCTACGAAAGTAGCTCTTATTTCTATTCTCCCTGGCTACCTGATGGTACCTATTGTGCTCCCTGGGGTTCAAAACTCGACGAACAATGCCTGACCATTCGCTCTACATTCGATAGTTGGCCTACTGGTAGGCAGGCTATCTTGCAAATGCGGCCATCAGGAGGACAATACTCACGACAAACTGGTAGCAACGCTCAGGGTCGTAGGTGGTTCTAGAGGCTCAAGGTATATCGCTTTCACAAATCTATTGAGATAGGATGAGTCTTTGCCTAATGTACACTCTCGATTTCGAAACGATAAGGCAAGTGATGCAGGCACATCAAAAGACGGGCTCCCTGTCTGCCACGACGCCCCCAGGCGTCACGAGCTTACGGGAAACTTGCCACGTAGAGATTACCATTATGGCAGGGGACATTATTTCATGTACGATTGTCGGTACCAGTGGACGCCGCTTGACAGGAGAAAAAGCTATCCAGGAACTTTTCCGTCTGGGGCAGTTGAGTTGGACATTTACGCCTCAGCAAGAATCCAGTACACAGCCAGCGCTTCCTGCCGTTGCACCAGGAGAAATTCCCATCTTTCCACAGCGGATTGTCCACCTGGAAAGATGGCAGATGAGCAGCTTACCGCGTCTACACCGAACGGTATTTGCACTGGCTGATGGAACAAAGAGTGCGACAAAAATTGCGGAGATTCTCTCGACTTCACCAGATCTCGTAGACAAAGCCCTGAATGACATGCAATCGATGGGCATCATTGCAATGGGACGACAGGATGGCAGGAATCACCTGTAAGCGGTCTCGTCTGTGAGAAAAACGCTCCTTCCTGTTTTTCCTACTAACTTTATGATTGAAATGGAGTTCTAATGAATAATTTTCCCACCCGTTCTCTAGAGACTCCCACAAGAAACACGCAGGTTCCTGTCTATTTGACCTCCAAGCCGCAGGAGGAGAACAGGATTTTGCAATGGTGGTATCGTCTAGCCGCTCCTCCTGAGCCTGCACGGTCAGCCTCTTTCAAAGAAATGGAACGTTTCCGCCGTGGAACAGCAGGAAGCCAGATCATCCTGGCTCTCTACCTTCTGCTGATTACTTCCGTCTTTGCGAGTTTTGTCGGGACCAACGAGTACCTGATCCCGATCGTCATCGGATCAGCTATTGCGTTGACTGTGGCCACGGTGCTCAATCGTCTGGGCCAGATCACCCTGGCAGGGACCCTGGTTGTGCTCACATTCGCGGCATTTCCTATGCTCAGCATTGTGTCGACTCCAGGCGGCTTGAGCATGTTGGTCCTGCCTCTTTTTGCCCTGCTCGTACTGCCATTGCTGTGTGCCGCCTCTTTTCTTCCTCCCGGATGGGTCTTTGTCGTGGCTCTAGGAAATTGCCTCTTTACGTGGTTCTCTCTGACAGTCCTACCCCGTACAGCAGAGTTAGACGCCATACTCGCCATCGCTTTTGCCGGCATCATGCTCCCTATCATCTTCAGTCAGTTCATTGTATCGATCGTGGCCTATGCCTGGGTGCAAGGGACGACCCGCGCACTCATCCGCGCGAATCATGCTGAGGAGATTGCCAGGCTCGAACATGATCTCGGACTACAGGCCGCGGAGTCTGCTCAACAGAAGCAACAGCTAGAGGCCAGTGTCCAGCAAATCGTGGAGACCCATATACGCGTGGCGAATGGGGACTGGAGCGCTCGCGTTCCTCTCACAAGAGAGAACATCCTCTGGCAAATCTCAGGCCCTCTCAATAATCTGCTAGCGCGTACGCAACGCTGGCGTCAAGAGGCAGAGCAGTTACAGCAAGCACGCATGGCCATTCAGCAAGTTCGTAATGAGAATGAACAGCTCAGAAGAGCTCTTGGAGGAAACCCTATGCAGAACCCCCCACGGAGCACGACGCTGAAAGGATGGAGGGATGACCGCGATCATTCGTACTGAACAGGTAAGCAAGGTATTTGTTCGTGGGAATCAGGAAATCCCCGTCCTGTCTGATATCTGTGTGCAGATAGAGCAAGGAAGTTTTGTCGTGATGGTGGGGCCCAGCGGCTGCGGTAAATCGACATTACTCAATATAATTGCCGGGTTGTTACCGGCAACTTCAGGCAAGGTCTACTATCAGGAGAGCCTGATGGTTAAGCCGCGTCTCGAAGTGGGGTACCTGGCCCAGAAAGATACGCTTATGCCCTGGCGGACGATTGAGCGCAATATTCAGATGCCACTTGAGATACGCAAGGTGGGCAAAGCGATACGTCAGCACAAAGCCAGCGGCCTCATCGAGAAGGTCGGGCTCAAGGGGCGTGAGAAGATGTATCCCCATGAACTCTCGGGCGGCATGCTGCGTCGTGCCAGCCTGGCACGCATGCTCAGCACCGATCCTGAGACCTTGCTTTTAGATGAACCTTTCGCGGCCCTGGATGCACAACTGCGCCTGGAGTTGCAAGGCGAACTGCTCAACCTGTGGTCTGGGAGCGGCAGGAGCGTCCTCTTCGTCACGCACGATCTTGAAGAGGCGATTGCCCTGGGTGATCGCGTGATCGTCCTTGGCTCAGGGGGCCTCATTGTCCTGGATACATCCATCAATCTCCCGCGACCGCGCGATGTTGCCAGGATACGCTTCGAACCCCAGTTCGCTGATATTCATCATCATCTATGGGACGCTTTAATGCAGGCCCGTAGGCAGCAGCAGGTCAACGCATGAGGATAATACTTTTTCCTGGTAAAATGGATCAACAGAGCCAGAGCACCCTGCCAACCTCACCTACTGGCCGAAATGCCAGGGGCCGCCAGCGAAGGCAAGCACTGATCATTCATGGGAGTCGCATTTTGCTGCTTGCATGTGTGCTTATTGCGTGGCAGTTTATCTCTGGGAGATTCGTCAATCCCTTATTCATCAGTAGTCCTCTGGCAGTATGGGAGCGGATCTATAGCTGGTCCCTCGACGGGACGCTCTGGTTTCATACCGCCATTACGCTCCAGGAAATCCTGCTGGGGCTGTTTTTTGGCCTGGTCACTGGCATCCTGGCGGGCTTCCTGCTGGGGCTTCAGCCCACCCTGGCAAAGATTCTTGATCCTTTTATCGTCGCGTTCTACAGCATTCCCAAACCTGCATTGGCCCCCCTTTTCATTCTGTGGTTCGGCATCGATATGCCGATGAAAGTGATCCTCGCCGCCGTGATAGTTTTCTTCCTGGTCTTTTTCAATACGCTCGCCGGAGTACGCAACGTTGAGCAGAATCTTATCGATGCCGTGCTCCTTATGGGGGGAACACGGCGGGATATTCTGTTCAAAGTCATCGTGCCATCAGCCACTGGCTCTGTACTCATAGGCCTGCATATTGCTATTCCTTATGCCCTGATCGGGGCTATCATTGGCGAACTGATCGCGTCGAATCGCGGACTTGGCTATCTGATCGATGCATCGGGAAACGATTTTGATACGGCGGGCGTCTTTGCGGCTTTACTGGTACTGACCCTGATCGCTGGCATACTCAACGCCGCCGTCAATCTCATTGATCGCATGACTTCTCGCTGGAAGACGGGAATCAGTATGAGCCAGAAGCTCGCGCCTTAAAGCAGACCTACCTATACTCTAGTACTCTAGAGAGGCTTGCTTGTATAACATTTATTTTAGAAAGAGAGAACGGATAACCATGCACCTTTCTTTTCACAGACCTGTGTTGCTCCTTGCCTGTTTGCTGCTCGTTGGTCTGAGCATCGCTAGCTGTGGTGGCTCTGCAACACCGAGTCCTACCACGAGCATGACATTGAAAGTAGGCACGATCACGGATGCGGTGCCTTTTTTTCCTTTCTATGTCGCTAGAGAGAAAAATTTTTTCAAAGCCCAGGGATTAACGCTCGATCCCGCTGTCCCTCCCTTGCTGGGAAGCGGTGCGAAGCTATCAACAGCCATTGAAGCAAACGGTATCGAAGTCGCTGTGGGCGGCGTCCATGACGCCTTCACGGTGTCAAGGATCGACACATCCATACGATTCATTGGAGCAGTCAACAATGGCTTTCTCATTGACGTTGTCATGGGCAAGAATTTTGCCCAGCAGACGCATCTCACGGCCACAAGCTCGCTAGCCGACAAGGTGAAAGCCCTGGTGGGCAAGAAAATCGGCATTTCAGCGCCGGGTAGTTCTACGGATGCTTTGCTCACCTACTTATTCAGGCAGCAAGGCCTCGATGCCCTGAAAGATGCTACCAAGGTGAATCTGGGCGCCTCCGTCACCACAGATCTCGCGGCACTGCAAGCCGGTCGTGTTGATGCCATCGTCGTCGCCGCGCCAGGCGGAGAGATAGCCAGAGCGCAAGGCTTTGGTGACATCCTCATTAGCCCGACTCGTGGTGATGTCCCTTCGATGCAAGGGCAACTCTTTGAAGTGGCCTTTACCAAGCAACAGGTCATCGATAGCAAGCCCCAGGCGGTGCAGGCATTCATTCGCGCGCTGGTCCAGGCTGATACATTCATCCAAAATAATCCAGACCAGGCGCTGGTCCTGCTGGAAAAATACCTCCACCTGAATGCAAAAACGGGCGCCATCGCCTGGAATGCCGCGAAGGCGAGTATGCCACAGTCTCCGCTGATCAGCCAGGCAGCATATGATACCGCAAATGAATTTGAAGTGAAAGCCGGCCTCCTGGCAATAGCACTCCCCTATAAAGATCTGGTGGCGTCAGACACCATCAACAAAGCGCTAAGCGGAATGCCCGGCTCTTAGGAGCTGGATGAACCTGTGGTCTGCTATGTGTAAGAGTGGCGGGGTGACGGCTTGAGCCGCCATCCCGCCACT
>JALYTT010000046.1 GCA_030854145.1 Chloroflexota bacterium
TCGCCGTCCTGCAACGACCAGGACGGCGAGGCAAGCCACGCGCTACGGATTTATGGGGGGCGCTCCTATGATGTGTGCCCCTATCATGTCCCTACACCTTAGACATCATCCTGTATAGGTGGCGTCCCAGACCTGCACGGTGTGATCCCAACTGCCGGAGGCGATGCGTTTGCTATCGGGGGACCAGGCCAGGGCGTCAACTTCGTCGCTATGGCCCCGGTAGGTGAAGAAGGGAGCGCCACTACTGGCGTCCCAGACCTGCACGGTGTTGTCGCGGCTGCCGGAGGCGATGCGTTTGCCATCGGGGGACCAGGCCAGGGCATCAACTTCGTCGCTATGGCCCCGGTAAGTGAAGAGGAAGAGGCCAGTATTAGCTTCCCAGACCTGCACAGTATGATCGCGGCTGCCAGAGGCGACGCGTTTGCTATCGGGGGACCAGGCCAGGGCGTCAACTTCGTCGCTATGGCCCCGGTAAGTGGAGAGGTGGGCGCCGGTGTGAGCATCCCAGACCTGGACGGTCTTGTCGCGGCTGCCGGAGGCGATATGCTTGCCGTCAGGAGACCAGGCCAGCACATTCACAATATCGCTATGGCCCTGGTAGGAGAAGAGAGGCGTACCCTTACTGGCGCTCCAGACCTGGACGGTCTTGTCCCAACTGGCGGAGGCAATATATGCGCCATCAGGGGACCAGGCCAGCGCATCCACGAAATCCATATGCCTCCGGTAGGTGAAGAGGCGCGCGCCTGTACTGGCATTCCAGACCTGCACGGTATGGTCCCAACTGGCGGAGGCAATGTATTTGCCGTTGTATGACCAGGCCAGGGCATCTACGAAATCGCTATGCCCTCTATATGTAACGAGGAGGTTGCCATTGCTGGCGTCCCAGACCTGGACGGTCTTGTCCCAACTGGCGGAAGCGATATATTTACCGTCGGGGGACCAGGCCAGGGCGCTCACTGAATTGCTATGATTCCGGTAGGTGAGGAGCGCCGTGACCGGGGGGAATGGACCCCGGCCGGTGACATAGCGCGTGCCAAAGAGGAAGATCATCGCCAGGATCAGACCAGCAACGAGTGTGCCAGAGAGCGCGCTGGTGAAAGTAGAGGCCATGTGGGCGAATCTGGCCTGGCGCGCGCGTCGCCGCCTGTCCGGCAAGGGCGATTGAGCGGGTTTCATGGAACGCATGTCGCGTTCAAGGTGATCCTCTTCCGGCTCCTCTAGCACTATCTCGTCATCCAGCGCTAAAAGAGGCGAGATACGCGGGAGTGGCTTCATGGCAGGTTCTGGCAAGCGGTACAGCAGTGCATCAAGAAAATGATAATCTGCCAGAGCTTCCGCGCAGGCCGGGCAGGCTTGTAGATGCGTAGTGAGGGCGGCCCTGGCGGCCGGTGAGAGGTCGTCCGGGCGAAGAGCCAGGGTATCTGCCCATTCAGGGCAAGGTGGTTGCTTGCTCATAAGCCTTGCCTGTCTCCTCTCGTCGTCCTGGCGCGTTCGCCGGTCAGACGATAATATACCTGGCGCAGTTCTTCTCTGCCCCGGCTCACATACTTACCCACAGAGGATTCCTTCATTTTAAGTAACTCAGCAATCTGTCGTTGTGGCAGTTCTTCGACGACATAGAGAATAAGGCAGGGGCGGTAGGTCGGCGAGACACGTGCCAGAGCCTGGGTCAGCAGTTCCGTTTCCTCCACCTGCCTCTCAGGTCCGGCGATGCTCGCAGCCCCCTCGCTTGCCTGGTATGTATCCCATGGGATCATATGAAAGTGTTTCGCATGGTTTTGATAGTTGTAAGCCCTGTTGGTGGCGATGCGATAAATCCAGCCGGCAAAGCGCGCTGGGTCGCGCAGCGTCAATAACATTTCCCAGGCCTTCATAAAGGTTTCTTGCGTCAATTCACAGCCGATGCCATCATTCCCTACCATACGTATTAAGTAGCGACATATGCGATCATTATAGCGTTCATAGAGCGTTTCAAAGGCAGCCTGATCTCCGCCCTGGGCCTGTACGACGAGGCGGTACTCGTCAGAGGGGCCACCCGGCGGAGAGACATCCCGTTTCTCATAGGACATCTGGCTTTCTCCTTCTGTGATCTTCGCGCTCTATCTTCTTATTCTTAAGACAACTGATAGAGGTATAATATGACAACTGGCTCTCTTATGGAAGAGGATCCCTTCTGTCAGAAGCGCGATGCCCGGATAAAAAAAGAAACAGGACTTTCGGCCAGCTAGAAAACGCTTGCACTACCATAATCGTTTACATACATAGCTTGAAAGATCAGGCGGAGAGCCGGGTTATTGGCTGAAAAGTTTCCAGCCATTTCTGCGTTTAGCTTCTCACGGCAAGTGCTCCGGCGGCCCGAACATCGTGCCATCAATTTGGATGAGATTCAGGTGGCTATTTTAAAGAAAAGGCGGGGTTTTAAGTAAGACATGACCCAGGCACTTCATCCTGATAAGCAAGAAACATATTCCGATCAGCCAGAAGGCTATGCGCGCTTCGTTGCTATGGCTCGCCGTTTGCTCCTGGGCTGGCCGGAAGCACTTTTGATCCTTTTCATCAGCGCTTTTTTTCGGCTGGCGCGCATTGATACAGTTATCTTCAACGACGATGAAGCGGGTGTGTTTCGCCTGGCTCACGATGCTATCGTCTCCGGCTGGTTGCCGTTGACAAGTAACAGAGCCTCCCTCGGCAATCTCAATCCGCCGCTCGTCGTGTATTTCTTTATGCTTCCGGCCTCCCTCAGCGCCAATCCACTCTGGGGTGAGGTTCTGGTCGCGCTCTTCAATACAGCCGCAGTTCTGCTTACTTACTTTTTTGTGCGCCGCTATTATGGACGACTTGCCGGCACAGTGGCCGCTCTGCTCTTCGCCACCTCTGTCGGGGCCTGGACCTTCAGCCGCAATATCTGGCCGCAGAATTTTCTGCCTTTCTTTGTCATACTCTTTATATTTGTTTTGTTCCTCGGCCTGGTTGAACGGCGTAAAGGCTGGTTTTTCTGGGCCATTGTCCTGCTCGGCGTACTCTATCAGTTCCATGGGAGTACCCTCTATCTTCTAATACCCCTGGCTGCCGCTGTGATCTTTGCGTACAAAACTATCCGCCTGCGCGACATTCTGTTGAGCCTCGTTGCCCTGTTGCTGCTCTTCTCGCCGTACATCATCTGGGAATGGCACACGCACTTTGCCGATGTGCTCTTGCTGTTTGACCTGACGAAACAGCAGACGCACATTGATACAGAGGCGTTGCACTTTTATCTCTTCTTTATTCATCCAACGCTCATTAAGCCCTATATTGACCTGAGCGCTAGCTTTCGCGATAATCATATTAACTCGCCAAACGGTAGCTCCATCCTTGCGCAGAGTCACCTGCATCTTTTTATCCAGGGAGTGTACTTGCTGGGCCTTCTGCTCTTGCTGGGTGGCATACTTATCGCGAGTGTGCAGATTCTCGCCGACTCGGCCAGCGATCCTCACAAGCATAGAGTTGTTCGCTGGTGGCACGAACTTCGGGCTAGCTCCTATAAACAAGGACTGGTGCTCATCCTCCTCTGGCAAATCGCGCCTTTGCTTCTTTTGACGCGTCACTCCGTCGTTTTATTCGCCCATTATTTTATCTTTCTCTTGCCTGGCCCGTTTATCCTGATGGCCCTGTGTATCGCGCAGATTGTTGCGCTGGTAAAATACTATCGTCCCGCGCTAGAACGTATCACTCGCTACAGCATATACGCCCTGGCAATGGTGGTCATTCTTGGACAACTGATAGGCATTAGCAGTGCTTTTCTCGATATGAGTGCCGGGCACTTCTCCAGTGCCGCTTTCAACGACCTGCACGACGCGCAAAACGCCCTATACGTGGCCAATCAAATAGCACAACAGCGCCATATTCAGCGCGTCTATGTTACATCTTCTACGTATAGCACCACAAGAGCTTTAGATTACCTTGCCTTGCAGGCCAAAACACCTACTGAAGTGGTGGATATAGATGGCTGCTTTATCCTGCCATCGGTCTCAGCCGGACCAGTCGTTTTTCTCACCTCGTCCAATGACGTACGCGTAGAAACGCTGCTCCACGTGTATACAAACGCGACGCTTGTCGCCACTCCCCCGCATCTGGGCACGGCTCCCTACCAGGTCTATGTGCTTACCGCGAAGCCAGAACCGGCTGCGGTGCCACATGCATTCAATCAGGGCTTGCAGCTTCTTTCGCCATCCGCTCAGTTCATCCATGACTTCAGCGCGAACGCGCAATGGCTAACCATTCGCTGGAGCATTATGAATGCTCACAGCACTGCATTTCGCACCAGCTATGGCTTCAATCTCCGGGTACAATCCGCAGCAGGGACCCCTTTGAGCAGCGATCACAGTTGCACAACGACCTCCACGTGGTCGGGTGACCAGTTGTTTGACACCTATGGCTACAAGGCTGGCACGCCAATACCTGCACAGATTACGCTTCAGGCCTCCACCTTCATCGCTCAGCCACAGCCGCTCGCACTGGGTCCCCTCACAGGATTTACGTACTATGAAAGCATCGCCGCCAGGCAAGCGCTGCTCACCGATGATGGGAAGAACAGTATTACCATTTCGACAGTGGATACCAGGACAACGGACCCTCTTCCTAAAAGAGAGTCCGTTGTCAGGAAATTGGCGCATCTGGCTTGATTGATCCGGTATGCCAGAGATACGTTTCCTGAAACTTCCCTGGCAGGCCGGGACCGTTTCTACGATCAGGCGCGATAAATATCGAGGCCGCCTGCGGTTTGATGGATGACAAAGCGGATACGCACAGGCCGCTCTGGATTGCTGGGTGCAATCGCGAAATCAGGCGGCTGATCAGGAAGGTTGACCTTCTTATGCAGCTTCTTCTGTATTTTGTGCCACATGTCAGGCCCTTCATGGATATCTCTGCCCCCGGCGGTGCTGTTACCCTCTTATGTGAAAACAGTATTTTCGCCCGAAGGTTATGTCTATTATAGAGAATATGTATATGATGAGGAAGTGCAAAAAGTCATAGTCTCGCCACGCCTTTTGTTGCTCGCGTAGTCGGTGATGGTCTGGTGGAGCGTATAGCGGCCGGGTCCGGCGGTTTGCAGGAGTCCGGCGTCTACCAGTGCGTCAATTTTTTCTAGAGAGGCTGCGTCCATGGCCAGGGCGGCCTCTTCCGAAAAGCTGTGCGGTTTCGCCGGGAAGACCGAGAGCGCATACAGGGTCTGCCGGGCCGCGTCATCTAGCAGCCAGTCACTGGCCTCGATCACGGCCTGGAGTGAAAGGGGCGCCCCGGCCGGTAAACTCGTGTGGCGTTCCAGGGGAGCCTGGGGCGCGGTGAGTCGCAGGCGCTCTATGGGATGGTGCAGGCGTTCAAGACCAGCGTGTAAGCGGCGTGGTTGACCGCAGTGGGTCTGTGATTGCAAATACCTGCCCGCGAGCATCAGTGCCAGTGGAAGGCCGCCGACCGATTGCACCAGGCTGTGTGCCGCCTCCGGTTCACAGGTAAGGATACCCGGTACGAAGCGCTCCAGGAGCTGTAAGCCGTCCTCGTCGCACAATTCCTGTACGCAGGTGGCTCCATCGTTGGCGAAATGCAGCGCGACCGCCGGGATACGCGTCGTGAGCAGATACGCGCAATTGGGACCGCCTACTTTGAAGGCCAGGGCCTCCTCGATTGTCCAGGCATCGTCGATCACCAGCAACATGCGACGCGTGCCGATGGCCGAGTGAACCACGCCAGCCAGGGCCTCTTCGCTCATCGCCGCTGCCATGCTGGCTGGAGGAATACCAAGCGCTGTTCCCCAGCGGCCTAACTGTCCCGCGACATTTGGTTGTGGTCCCAGGCCTACCCAGAGGATACCATCGCTAAAATGCTGCTGAATTGTGGCATCGTGTGCCAGCGCTACCGCCAGCGAGGTCTTCCCAACTCCCGGCAGCCCATGGAGCGCGGATAGCATTGTATGCTTGCCGGCGTTCAAACGCTGTTTGATCCCAATCAGTAATGCGTCTCGACCGATGAGTCCGCCAGCCTCTCCAGGCAATGGGGGAATGGCCTGGTCATATACTGGTATCATGGCAGGAATAGTTGTGGTATGCTGGTAAGTTGGAGCAGGGATATGCGCTGTTTCAGCGCAGCCAGAATATGCCTCGTACAATAGTCCTAGATCCTGGGCCTGCATGCTAAAGAGGGCGCAGAGCCTCTGTAAGAAATAGGAACTCGGAGACGAGACGCCACGTTCCCAGCGGCCCAGGGTCTTGGGATCAGCCAGGCAGATCTGCCTGGCTACGTATTCCCTGGACCACCCGCGTCGCAGGCGTTCCCGCTTCAACTGCTCATTGGGGGCTGTTCTGGCAGTTTTACTCACTTCCTGTTTCCTTTCTCCTACATGCATGCAGCCTTGCCACTCATAAAGATCGAAAATAGGTCTTCATTATTATTGACCAGGGATATCCCATAAATATGACAGTGAATTTGCTCACAGTCTGGCTTCTCAGGATAGTGTATAATACTTTCGTCTTGAAACGCCGGTAAGGTATGTCAGATGTGCGCAGGGTCTACCAGGATGCAGGCGGAAGGTGCCGCGCCGCGCTCAGACAGAAGTTTAGGAAAGAATATGGAGGTTGACCCATTTATGAAATCTTACATACACTCTACTCTACGCTGGTCCTCGCTGGTCCTCTGCAGCCTGCTGCTTGTGCTGCTAACCGCCTGTGGTGGTTCCACGAGTACCCCTACTACCGCGACGCCAACATCCGCGTCATCGAATCCATCCCCGGCCCCCACTATTGCGCCGACTACCGCATCTGCTAACCTGACAACCTATACCGCCGATGGCTATACCATAGGTTATCCTCAAGGCTGGCATGTGAAGAAGGGCAGTGGTAACCTGGTGACTTTTAGCGATGCTCTGGGAGTCAGCACATTAGTTATTGAGTTTACAGCCAATCCCAATGCCATCGTCCCAACCTCTACTATTATAAGCACTACTGAGAAAGCTCTGACGTCAAATGGTAAGAACTTTCAAAAGGTGAATGGCACCTCGAAGACGACGATTGCCGGGGATAACTGGGATCAGAGTAGCGCCACTGAAGATGCGACAGTGAACGGGCAGACACAGAACGTGAAGTATGTGGTGCTGGCTGACAACCATCCGGCAAGCTCATCCTCGACCAGGCTGTTCGTCATCTTTTATGGCACGCTGACATCACTTTTTGACCAGACAAATAGCAGCAGCTTCCAGCCTATGCTGCAATCGTTTAAATTCGCTTAAGTTAAATCTCTATCGCTACGCCTGCCTGGTATACGTGCTGTGTGGTAAGTTAAATCTCTATCGCTACGCCTGCCTGGTATACGTGCTACTTGGTGACCAGGCTGGCCAGGCGTTTGATGCCTTCGTCGATCTGGTCAGGCGTGAGCGCGCAGAACGGAAGCCGCACGAAGCGCTCACCCAGGCGCGCGTTTTTCTTGCTGTCATCGAGCGGGTCGGCGAAGAAGTCCCTGCCATCCGTGAGGACAATGCCGGCCTGCTGAGCACGACGTAGCAGGTTCGCGCAATTCACCTGTTCGGGCAAGGTGATGCTGACGAAGAAGCCGCCCTCAGGCTCGGCAAACGGCACATCGGGCAGGTGCTGTTTGAGTGCAGCGATGATCGCCTGCATGCGGGGGGCGTACAGGCGCTTCAGATGCTCCAGGTTCGAGGTGAAGTAGCCGCGCCGGTAGAATTCGACCACGGCCGCCTCAGTAGGCAGGACGGGCGTAAGCACCGTCTCTTCGGCAAGCTGCTGGAGCTGCTCAATCATAGTGACCGGGCCAATCAGGTAGCCGACGCGCAGTCCGGGGCTGATGAGCTTGCTATAGGAGCCGATAGTCAGCACCCGCCGCGGACTGATTGAGCGCAGGAACGGCACCGATGTGCCGCGATAGCGCAGCATGCGGTAGGGCACATCTTCGATCAGCCAGAAGTCGTGGCGCTCCGCCAGTTCCACCAGTTGCTCACGTTTCTCCGCGCTCGTGGTGATACCGGTTGGATTCTGGAAATCGGGCACAAGATACATAAAGGCTGGCTTCTGCTTCTTGAGGGCCTGCTCCAGTGCTTCAAGGTTGACGCCATCCTGCTCCAGCGGGATGCCGATGACCCTGGCGCCGCGCCGCCGGAACGTCTTGATGGCGCGATCATAGCTCGGCTGCTCTACCAGTACCACATCGCCGGCTTTGACAAGCTTCGCGGCCAGCATGTCCTGTAAGTGCAGGGAGCCGTTGCCAATCAGCACCTGGTCTTCGGCCACGCCATAGCGGTCCCCCACCAGTTGTCGCAGCGGCAGGTAGCCTCCATTGTGGCCATATTGCAGGACCGACGCGGCCTCTGGCCCTTCCAGGACCGCTTGCATACACTGGCCTATCAACTGGGCTGGCAGGGCCTCGGTCGCTGGGACGCCCCTGGTAAATAGAATCGGCTCCATTTTTGCCGGGCGTGTGCTTTGTGCCATGATCCTTCATCTCCTATAGCCATTTCTCTAAAATAAGTGCCCTGGCTGCGGCTTCTGCTGCTGATTGTACTACTAACGCGCGGAGGCGGCAAGGTCCAGAGGTTTCGGCTCCCTTTACCCGCCGACATTGCCTCACAGGAGAAACAGACGGCATATGAAGCACCGACCATTTCCCTCACATGATGCCTGCCGGCAAGACTTGACATAGCGCGTCATCTGATTTATACTGCTAGATAACTAGTAGTTTAGCAGAATAATCGGGGAGATCGAGGCCAGAAGATGATCGAATTCCATCTTGAAAGCCGTTCTGGGATACCTCCATATATGCAGTTGGTGCAACAGGTCAAGCAGGCGCTGCGCCTGGGCTTTCTGGTTCCAGGAGATCAGTTGCCCACGGTACGCGAGGTTGTGACGAAGATCGTTATCAATCCTAATACTGTGTTCAAAGCTTATCGCGAACTTGAACGAGAGGGACTGGTTGAGAGCCGTCAGGGCCTGGGCACATTTGTGCAGAAAACTCTGGCAGGTCCATCGCTCTTCAACCATGCCACCCTGCGTGAAGACCTGGCTCAATGGCTACAGCGCGCTTACGAGGCTGGGCTAGATGCTGAGAGTATCATTGCTCTTTTCACTGATACGCTTCAACAGCTTCAGAAGGAAGGAAAAGCCTCGACGGGTTAGTACATTGTATGAGAGAAACCCACAAACATTCTGCGTATCTATGGACAGCTTTTTGAGTGCGAGTAGATGATATGCAGAAGCGAGAAAACCTTATAAGGAGAGTAGACTATGACTTCTGTCCTGGAAACACAAAGTCTTGGCAAGCGTTATGGACGCCAGTGGGGATTACGAGACTGTACCCTGCAAATTCCGGCCGGCAGCGTGGCGGGTCTCGTTGGACTGAATGGTGCAGGCAAGACTACGTTAATGCATCTCGCCGCTGGCCTGATTGAGCCAAGCTCCGGTCGCATTCAGGTGCTGGGTGAGACACCATCGCAGATATCGACGAGCTTCCTAACTCGTATTGGCTTTGTTGCTCAGGAACGTCCCCTCTATCGGTACTTCTCAGTGAAGGATATGCTCACGCTGGGAGGCAAGCTGAACGCGCAGTGGGATGATCAACTTGCCAGAGAGTTGCTGGAGAGATTGAAGATCCCTCTTCCCTCTCTGGTCGGTAAGCTCTCAGGGGGCCAGCAAGCGCAGGTCGCGCTCGTCCTGGCGCTGGCGAAGAGACCCCGGCTTCTCTTGCTGGACGAACCATTTGCCAATGTGGACCCACTGGCCCGACGTGAGTTCAGTAAGATAGTGATGGAAACAGTTGCTAGCCATGAAACGACGGTCCTGCTCTCCTCAAATATATTGGAGGACCTTGAGACCATTTGTGACTATCTGATTATTCTATCTGCCGCCTGTGTCCAAATCGCTAGCGATATAGAGACCCTGCTCGCAACGCATAAATGGTTGATCGGGCCATATGATCGAAGCGAACCTATTACCAGGACGCACGTGGTTCTCCAATCCAGTCATCGTGGACGGCAGAGTCATTTGTTAGTGCGCACAAACAGCCCAATTAGCTATCCATCCTGGCAGGTGCAAGATGTCACACTGAAAGAAATTGTCCTCGCGTACCTTGATTTGCCATCTGAAGACATACAGGAGCAGCATGAAAGCAAACAGGAGGTTGTGAAATGATCTGGCTCACCTGGCGACAACATCGCATCGAAGCGTTGATCGGTATCCTCTTGCTGGCGGCTCTCTGCATTGTGCTTATACCTGATGGTTTCACTATGTACTCTCTCTACCACGCTTTAAACATGGCTACCTGTTCTCCTCAGGACCCCTGCTCGCAGGCGTTTCCAATGCGTACACTTGGTCTGGCTTCAACAATTGCTGATTACTTACAGCCCTGGCTTGCATTGTTGATAGGGGTGTTTATAGGCGCGCCACTGGTAGCCAGAGAACGAGAACATCGAACGCATTACCTCGTCTGGCTGCAAAGCACGACACGAGGCCACTGGTTAGCCGTGAAGCTGGGTTTGATTGCGGTGTTCACCTTGCTTGCTTTCGGCGCTCTCAGCTTGCTAACAACATGGTGGGGTGAGCCTTTGAGTGCCACAATGGGTCCCTGGTTTCTCTATGATGTCCGCGGGTTCATGCTGCCAGCCTATGCGCTCTTCGGGCTGATGCTCGGTGTCGCCGTCGGGACCTTTACGCGTAGAACAGTGCTTGCTATGGCGTTCACATTTGTGATCTTTTTTGTAGTCTTCACGGTTATGCATTTCACGTATCCCTATCTCGTACCCCCATTGAGCCGAACCTTTGCACTTAGCACGAACCGGGATACTAGGTGGGGAGGGCCAACAGATCTTGTGCTCTACGCTGGATATGCTGATAGTGAGGGGCACGAAACGGGCGAGATCAGCACTTATTGCGGCTTTCAGAGGACGCTGGCTGATCCAGACTATGGGACGTTGGCAGACAGGTGCATTAAAGATCATCATCTTCAGTGGAAGATTGTGTATCAGCCCGCCGAAAGATTCTGGTTGTTGCAGGCGGTAGAGGCCACCATCCTGTGTGTTCTGGCTGTGCTACTAGTACCACTAAGTTTCTGGCGTCTCAGGAGGCAAAGAAACTGAGAGACCTGCGCTTGCGGCGGCATTGCGCTTCCTCCAGCAATGCAAGCCGCCGCAGAACCTCAGGAATGCACAAGCACGATCTTGCCTGCCAGTTTGCCTGCTGCCAGCAGGCTGTGGGCTTCGGCGGCCTGCTCCACGGGCATGGTGCGGGCGATGATAGGCTCGATGGCCTTCTCGGCGATGAGTTGCAGGATGCGCTGCTCGTTTTCAGGCGTGGTGCGTATCTGCCCACCGCCGACGACGGTGACGCGCTTGAGCCGCCAGGCTTGCGTATCGACCGTGGCCTGCTGCCCGCCGAGGTTGCCAATCAGCACAATGCGGGCATCGTTTACACAGGCCTCAAGGCTATCCTGTAGCGTTGTGCTGACCAGCTCTATCACCAGGTTGACGCCATGCGCGTGACGTACCACCTGCCCCACTTTCTGCTCGCGATGGTTCACCACCATATCAACCCCCAGGCGGCGTAGTTGCGCGGCCTTCTCCTCGTCGCCGGAGGTGGCTATCACCCAGGCGCCGGCATGCTTGGCAAGCTGGATCGCCAGCGAACCTACTCCGCTGGAGCCGGCCCAGATCAGCACGCGTTCCCCTGCTTTGAGGTGGCCCAGATCAAATAATGCTCCCCAGGCGGTTGACGAGGTCAGGCCTGCCGCGACGGCCTGCGGGAACGATACGCCATCGGGGATGCGTACAAGGTCGGCGGCCGGCGCGGCAATCGTGCTCGCGTAGCCGCCACCGCCTTTCGCCGCCAGCGCGCGGGTCGTCATCACGCGCTCCCCCGCGTGGAACCCGTGGCTGGCGTTGCGTACCACTCCGGCGGCCTCCAGCCCAGGTGTGAAGGGCAACTTGTCAACGGTCCGGCTGCCATTGCGCTGGAACAGGTCAAGCCGGTTGACCGTGGTGGCTTTGACCTCGATCAGGACTTCATCTGCACCAGGGACCGGATCAGCTACATCGTGGACCTGTAAGACGTTGGGATCGCCATAATTAGCGAACTGTACTGCTTTCATCTGTTTTATTTCCCTTTGCGGCTAGATTGTTTGCTGTGTGTTGCTGGCTTGTGCGGCTGTATCATCCATTGTATGCGTCCCGGCCGCTGAATGCAATGTGTGCCCCCTTTGCCAGAGTGCCAGGCTCAGCGGCAGGATGATGACGAGACTGCACAAGGCGGGGATCGCCATGCCCCAGCCCACGCCGGCGTGCGCAATGAGGAAGCCTATGGTGACGGGCAAGATCATGCCGGACACTCCCGCGCTGATCAGCAGCGTACTGGAGGCGATATTGAGCGCGTGGACGAACCAGCGCGAACTGATGGCCATAATGCCGGGCCAGAGCGGCCCCAGGAAGAGACCCATCAGCCCGCTGGCTATAAAGCTCACGACAAGATAGGTGGGGAAGAAGGCCACCACCAGCCCGCTCAGCCCGGCCCCAATTGCGCAGACGTAGAGGAGCCGCACTTCCGTCAGCAGTTCGCGTTTGAGCACCTGGCCGCCGAGAATACGCCCTGCGGTCAGACCAGCCCAGAAGACCGTGGCCCAGGGCGCCGCCAGCGCCAGCGTGATCGCCGCGCTCTGGCTGACTGCTGTGACGATCCAACTGCCGAAACCTACCTCCCCGCCAACATACAGGAAGAGCTGGATCGCCATTAACCACAGCAGAGGCTGCCTGAGTATACTGCTTAACCTGATGTTGGTCTGCTGCTGGCGTGTTTCCGCGTGCGTGGGAAGCACCGGAACGCGCTGGCGCAGGAGTAAGAGGACTCCCACAATACCTATAAAGCCTCCCACCAGGTACGCCCCTGTCATATCTCGTAGCGTCTGTAGCACAACTGATAAGAGCAGCGGTCCAAGCAGAGCGCCTGCACCGAATGAGCTATGCAGGTTGTTGAGCGTCTCACCCAGGGTATCGGGAAAGGCCAGTGTGACGATGATGTTGATGCTGACATCAAGCACTCCAAAGCCGATACCCTCTAGAAATAAGGCTCCCACCAGGACTGGAAACAGGTGCGTCCACGGTGTGATGATGCTGGCGACGGCCATAAGTATCAGCCCACTTATCAAGATCGATTTAGGCCCGATTCTTCTCACCAGCGAGCCTGAGATCACCACACCGGTCATAAAACCAAAGGAGCTGGCGCTGAATATCCAACCTGCTATATCTAGCGTGACACGTGTGTGTGTAGCGAGTAACGACAGTGATGGGCCTGGCAATGCGCTGACGATCCCCGTGCAGATATAGGCTATATAGAGTGTAAAGAAGAGCAGGCGGCGATTCTGTGTGGCGCCATGGATCATGAAGATTATCCTTTGTAGCTGAGTGTATAGAAAATCGGGTAGCAATATGTCTATGTCATAAGCAGGCTATTTTTCCAGCATTTTCGCTGCCAGTGGCAAGATCGCGTTCGCGTCGCCTAGCAAGCCCAGATCGGCCAGGGCGAGGATGGGAGCGTTGCGATCAGGGTTAATCGCCACGATGGTCTCGGCCTCGCGTATGCCGCTGGTATGCTGGGCGGCACCGGAGATCCCGCAGGCCAGGTAGAGCTTCGGATGGACGCTCTTGCCTGTCGCGCCGATCTGGCGTTCGTGCTCGACCCAGCCCCGGTCGGTCGCGACGCGCGTGGCGCCCACTGCCGCTCCCAGCAGGCGCGCGAAGGTGGCCAGGCTTGTGAAGCCTTCCCTGCCCACGCCCCGCCCGCCCGCGACGATCCTCTCGGCCACATCCAGCTCAACCTCCTCCGGCGAAGGTGCCTGGATGGCAATCCTGCGTACCGCTTCGTGCTGCTCCTTGATCTCCGCTGCAAAGGTGCTCATTTCTATGGGCTGATTGCCGGCTGTCGCTGTTCCCACAGAGGTTGGTACGCCACGTACCCCGGTTGCCAGCGTGGCCAGGGCTGTGCGCCCATGTAATGCCGCGCGCGTTTGAATGTACGCGCGTCCCTCGTAGATCGAACGCAGGGCGAAGAGGGCATCATCGCGCAGATCCAGGCCAAGGCAGCCGGACACAAAAGGCAGTTGCAAGCGAGCGGCGAGGCGCGGCATCCAGGCGCGTCCGTTGGCGGAGGCCGCGCTGGCAACCAACGCGGGCGCGCGCTGCTGGAGCAGCCACGCCAGGGCGCCCACATATCCTTCAGTCGTATAATGCGCCAGGCGGGTATGCTCCAGCAGGTACAGGTGCCGCACCCCCAACCTGGGTAGCAGCGTCGTGTCGGGCAGACCGTTGCCAGGCGCGACGAGCAAGATGGAGCACACTAGCGTCTGCTCTGGCTGGTGTTGCGCGATTTCCGTGAGTTCGGCCAGCAGCTCGCCGCTATCTTCGTGCAGGCCTGCTTCGCTCTGTTCAAGCACGCCCCAGATCTCTTTGGCCATATCTATCTATTTATCCTCTACATGGATATTCTCTTTGCGCTTATTATACAACCCTTTTTCTCTGTTCACTTGTTTGTGTGGTTCTATGGTAACCGGTTTGAGGTCGTTCTTTGAGAAAGAGTATGTTGGGTGGGGAAAATTCGTATCAGATAGGAGGGAGCAACATGCAAGTACTGCAGAGATCCATCGACATATGCGACAGTGAGGTGCAGGTAACATGGTCGCGCAGCCTGGCAGTCGAACAAGTTATCCTGAGCATGCATCAACACCTGCAGGAGCCACTGTCGCTGGAAGATATGGCCGACATCGCGCACCTGAGTCCATACTATTTCAATCGTGTATTTCGCCGCCTCATTGGTATCCCGCCCGGTGAGTTCTTCGCGGCACTGCGCCTGGACGAGGCCAAGCGGCTCCTGCTGAGTACCTCGCTGAGCGTGACCGATGTGTGCTTCGAACTTGGCTATGCCAGTCTTGGCTCGTTCACTTCGCGCTTCACGCAACTCGTGGGCATCTCTCCACGCCACCTGCGTTACTGTGCCATCAACGTTGCTCCCCCGGCGTTTCCAGTGCCGGATGATTCTGCTGTCACTGTGGAGGCGTTATATAGAGCGCCGGGTCTGACCGGCACTATCACCACCCCGCCAACTTTTATAGGGCGTATCTATGTCGGCCTCTTCCCGAAACCTATCCCGCAGGGCATGCCGGTTCGCTGCACTGCCCTGGCGGCATCCGGGCCTTATAGCATCACTGATATCCCGGACGGAACCTATTATGTGCTTGTCGCTGCGTTACCCATGTCACAATCACAATATCCATCATCCGCTCCCCTGCTGGTGGGTACAGGTCGGGAGTCGGTGCAGATATATAACGGTCACGGGCTCGCGACGGTAGATGTAACGCTGCGGCCGCCGCGCTTAACAGATCCGCCGCTGATTCTTGCGCTGCCATATGTGTAGGCCTGGGCCGCTACACCGCATTCGAGCCGGGTCAGCGGCTGGCCTTTCCCTGGCAATGGGAGCATATGCGCTATTGCCTGGCCAAAGAAGTGACCGTCACCTTCGAGCCGCTAGCCCCTGCCGGCACGAAGATGACGATCACTCATGGCCCCTACTCAGAATCTGAGGAGGATAGGCAGGCGCGCCAGGAACACCTCGATGGCTGGCTGCATTTTGTCGACAGGCTTCAGCAGGTGCTCTGAATATTGTTCATTACGATGGCAACAGGCCGCGTTCTGCCAGTTCGCGCGATACCAGCAGAAACATAGCATGTGACCAGCCTAGAGGCACAACCCAGCAGGGCTTACCTGTCGTGCGATCAACCTGCTCAGGCAGTAGATCAAGCGCTGTGCGATGCTCCACCACCCAGGTGTAGAGCGCAAGGGCACGCTGCTGGTTCCCCACGAGCAGATCGTACCATGCCAGCCAGAGCGTGCAGATTCCCCAGGGATTGCCGCCGCGATACAGGTCATTTTCGTAGCGCAGGATACCGCCTACGGGGCTGGTCAGGTGCTCCGCTATTGCCTCGGCCGTGGCGTGCATGCGGGGGTCGTCAGGTGAGAAGACGCCAAAGGGGACGCTCAGAGCTAGTATTGCTGTATCGATCACGAGGTCGCGCCGCTGGAAGTAGCGCGTCAATCTCCCCATCTTGATGGCCTGGATCTCCGCTTTGTGTGGCTCGGCTTGTTGACCAGTGCGCTCAATGTCGTCAGCATGTAGATGGACCTGGAGCTTGATGCCGCGTAAGAAGCGTCCTTGTTCGCCATCCCAGAGGTGCGTCTCTATGGCGAGCTTGAGCGTGCTGGCAAGTGTGGCCCAGCGCCCGGCTTCCGCCGTCTCTCCCAACGTTGCAGCCAGGCGTGAAAACTCGTGGAAGGCGCCCCAGGTGCTTGCGCAGGCATAGGTGCTGATGCCATCGTGCTCCTCCCACAGGTCTTTTGTGATCGGTGCCAGCCCGGTTTCGGCATCTAGAGCGGCTTGCATATACTCGCAGGCGCGCAGGAGGTACGGAAACGCGGCGCGCCCGTAATCGCTATCGCCTGTCAGTGTTATATGCTGGCAGATGGCCCAGACGATAGCGCCGATTTCGTCGAACTGTACCAGGCCCCAGGTCGGCGCCAGTCTCCCATCGACGTAGTAGCGTTGGTACCAGCCTCCCTCCTGTGATTGCACGCGTAGTGCCCAATCGTGAAATTCGCGCGCGTGTGCATGCTGTCCGGCACGGTCAAGCGCGTGTGCGTTATAAGCGCCATCGCGCGGCCAGCACATCCCATAGCCGCCACAGGAGCGGAAATCAGGGTCCATCTCAGGCGCCGCGAGAATGCCTCCCGTATCCCGGTCTGTCAGCAGGCGCAGCACCATCAGAGAGCGCTGGTAGAGGTACGTGACGATTTCTGAGTTCGTCGGCAGTTCTATGTGGGCATAGCGGACCTGCCACCACTTGATAGCCGTCTCGATACGCGCCCTTGTCGTAGGAACAGTTGAGGCGAGCGCGGAAACGCCATGGAGCGAGTGAGCAAAGCATAAACGCATGTAATGTGTAGTAGTAGTGCCCACCTCAAGCGTCCCGAAATCATGGCGTACCGCGCTGCTCGTTTGCCCAATAGCATATTCGCGCTGGCTAAACATACCCTGGCTGGCGCGCTGAAATACGTCATCGACCGCGCTGCCAGGCGTGTGTTGATCGCAGTCGAAGCCATCGACGGGCGCGTTGCAGGTGAGCGCGAGATAGCGATCAGACGCAAAGCAGGTAAGCACCTCTGTGGCGAGCGTAAAGAACGCGCAATTCCCGCTCGCTCGATGGTCAAAGTCGAAGCCGGCATAGGTGACAAGCTTGCAGGTGAGCGCGGTCGCGTTCATATTCGTGACCTTGATCTCCATAGTCAGTATGTCATCGACAGGATCGACCGCTATGGTACGTTCAAGTTGGATGCCCGCGTCGCGATGCTGGGAAAGCGTTGTAACAACGGCTGCTCCGGTGACATGGCGTACATTGTGGGTCCAGTCCGTGCCGGCGAACCAGGAGACCTGAGCAGGAGGGCTAGCGGTACCCTGCTCTGTGGTGGTGACTGCGAACTGTAACCCGCTCAGAAAAGCCCGCATATGGGGGCCAGCATCGATAGAGGGATAGAAGCATTGCGCGATAGACCCTGTTTCATCAAGGCACACGAGCACATGACCGTTGCCGAGTATTGTTGAGTACAGCCACGCGGGCAAGGCTGTTGGCAAATGTCGCTCAGGAGGAATAGAGACGCGCGTCTGAGCGGGCGCGGCTAGCAGCGTTGGATGTTCGTGTGGTTTATCAGAAGGCATACAAATTTCCTTGTGTACATACAGAGAATCGCTCATGCCGCTACGAAGCATGAGCAACTTGTGCGAAATCCTAACGGCACGATCACATATCTTACTACATTTTATACGGCACTGTTGCCCTCGCGGTCTCAAAAGCCAAAGGGAGAGAGCCATGAGGGCGAAGCGTATTAGCTAGGAAGGAAAAGCCATTGTCGAAATAGCTCTTGATGCGTCAATGCAAACCCACAAAAACAGATAGTAATGGTACCCACAACAGCTATGAGCAGGGCAAATGCGGGTCGGCTTCTTGTCGGTATTTCAGCTATTTTTAGGATACAATACAGGACGAAAAACGTACCGCCTATTTTTTGTAACTCGCCGACCTGGAATACTGATCCAAAGAAGAGCGCACCGATACCAGCAACTATGGCTACTACCTGGAATCCCCAGTACCTTCCCCTCTGGTTCCGATCGTACCATCGACTTGACGAGATTAATAAGCCAGCGTATCCCACAAAGCTTCCGAGGAACAATGCCCCAAACTCAAAGACGGCAAGCGCAGGGATGAGCGCGTCGAGCAATCGAAGTCCAATAAAAAGTGCAAGGATCATGAAGGCAGCAAAGGTGGCCTTTTCAATTACAGCCTCATGGCGAAATCGAACATACTCAAACACTGCTGTGCCAAGTATATTGAAGCCGAGTGCCGATAAAAGCGCTCCCACAGCGAAAAAGCCGATAAGAGAACTTCCGAAAAGGATAGCTGCTGGAGCCCATACCAGGAACAAGCACATGGAAAACAGAAATACGTGGGCAAGGTGTCGATGATAACTGGCACTAAACCCAAGGGCGCCTGCAAAAAGCAGGCACGCCAAAAGTCCAATATAACTATGCATAGGTTCTGGTAATAACCAGCCCCAGATGCCACATCCCAGACTAGCAGCGTAGAACGCCATTTCATAGACAACCACGGGGACGCTGATGAGTGGTAGGACCCCATCACCCGGTGAAGTGAGAACGAATTGAAAAAAGTGACGGTCCCTGGCATGATGTGCTTATGCAAAAAAGTACAACCGAGCCAATGGACACGTCGAACGTATTTTGCCCGAATGCGATGTGTTCTGCAAGAGGCCAAAGAGGTTCGGGCAAGATCGCGATCCATGATCGCAAACGACAACGCTATCGCTGTACGGTCTGCAAAAAGACGTTCAGCGCCCGTCAGGGAACGATGTTTGAGGGGCTGCGCAAACCCGTGGAGTTGATTGTGGTCGTGGTAACGCTCTTGACGTATGGATGCCCGATCCAGGCGATTGTGCATGCCTTCGGGTTGGATGAGCGGACGGTGGCATCCTGGCGTGACCGAGCAGGAGAGCATTGCCAACAGATCCATCAGGAGATCGTCGAGCAAGGGCAACTTGACCTGATGCATGTTCAAGCCGATGAAATACGAGTGAAAGGACACAAGATGATTGCCTGGATGGGGTTGTGCGCCGTGTCGGTGCATATGAAATTCCTGCGTAACGCAGGAGAAGGAGAGAGCAAAACTTCTAGGACGCCCAACCTACCTGGCGTGGAAACACAAAGGGGAAAGTAGCATGTTGGGAAAGCGGAGAATTTCAGAAGGTATGTATGAGATGGCTCTGCAAGTCCTGTGTGCATGGTGAAGCTGGTCAACTGCCGAACTCTAGTTCCCGTATGATGAATCCACCATCCGTCAAACCATACCTAAAATGGCGACATCGAAAAAGCGCAACTCTCGTCCCGTTGCGCATAAAGAGGGTAGTGTGGAGTCCACTACCCTCATGCTCTCTTCGATGTATAGCGGGTAATGAACCCGATAAGGAACAAACGAGCACCTAAACACACTACACGTTTCATATGCGCAAAAGCGGGATCGCCTACAAGCCGAGAGGCTCATGGCGACGGAACCCCCATACGAGTTGGCAATGGGCGAAAAAGCCCCAACCAACAAAGGGGCAGCCCATGAAGATGGGCCAGAGTGTGTGAGTGATACCCACACACAGGGAAGGTATCAGGAAGTATCTAAAGCATGGAGGTATGCGAAATTGCAGACAACCGAAGCGCTCTTAGGGCTTCTCCGTGAACGAGGCAAGCGTGGCTTGCCACTCAACCGAATCTATCGGCAACTCTACAACACAAACCTGTACCTCACCGCGTATGGCCGTGTCTATCGCAACGCTGGTTCGATGACGCCCGGCGTGACGGATGAAACGGCAGACGGCACCTCGTTGGAAACCTTCAATACCATCACTGCCGCACTGCGGCAAGAACGGTATCAATGGCAACCAGCACGACGAACATATATACCAAAGAAAAGCGGGAAAAAGAGGCCGCTCGGCCTGCCTGTTTGGAGTGACAAACTCCTAGCGGAAGTGATGAGAATGATCCTGGATGCCTACTTCGATGGAACATTCAGCGACCACTCCCATGGCTTCCGCGCGGATAGGGGATGCCACACGGCCCTCCGAGAAATCTACCGCACCTGGACGGGCACTGCCTGGATCATCGAGGGCGACATAGCAGATTGCTTTGGAAGTCTCGATCACGATCTCATCATTTCGGCACTCGCCGAACACATCCAGGACGGACGATTCCTCAATCTTGTGAAAAAGCTCTTGGATGCAGGATACATGGACAATTGGACGCTCAACAAGACGCTC
>JALYTT010000446.1 GCA_030854145.1 Chloroflexota bacterium
TCTGGTGGCGTCAGACACCATCAACAAAGCGCTAAGCGGAATGCCCGGCTCTTAGGAGCTGGATGAACCTGTGGTCTGCTATGTGTAAGAGTGGCGGGGTGACGGCTTGAGCCGCCATCCCGCCACTCTTACACATTCCTAAGGCGCCAGACCTTTGCTAAATGCTCGCTTGTCAACCCCATCTGCTCAAGAAAATAGATCTCAGCTCCATATGCAGCGTCATTGATAACAATCATCAATACCGGCAGATTATAGCGAACGGCCGCATCAATGTCTATCACGCCCATCATCATGGCAGAGCTTTCCCATTCTCTTCTTGTCCCGCCGAAGGCGGGAGAGAGGGGGGAAGATGCGAGGACCCCTCGCGCTCCGGCAAGGGGCTGACCGCCCCTTGCATCCCCGCTTTCGGCGAGAATGGGAAAGCCCTGCCTTTCGTCACCCCCATTGAGGTAGCTCACCGTTCAGATATGCCTCTCGTCAGCAAAAGTGCAGGTGAGCCGCCAGGTCAACTGGAGACTGAGACATGGCGCGCCCGGCTGGCAGAAGTGACAGTTACATTGACAGCTATCCCAACCAACGATATGCTATCCAGACAATCCATCTTCTGATCCAGGATCAAATAGAGAGAATAGTATGACCAGCAAAAAAGCATCACCGTTCCGCCTGCTCCTCCTGGGCTACGGCCACGTTGCCAGGGCCTTGCTCCCACTGCTGGCAGCGCGTGACGCGTGGCTGGCACGCGAGTTGGGCGTCCGTCCGCTCATCAGCGGCGTTGGCTCGCGCAGCCAGGGCTTCTTTATCTTTCCCGCCGGGCTGGATGTCGGCTCCCTGGTCCAGGAGTCAGGACCACTGATGAGCCTGCAACCGCCGGGAACGCGCGTGGAGACCGCCGAGGCGTTTCTGTATGCCGGCAAGTCTGTGGGCGCCGACGTGCTGATCGAGCTGACCACGCTCAATCCACTGGATGGACAGCCGGCATTGGACCACATACGCATGGCCCTCCAGACCCGCATGCACGTGATTACCGCGAACAAGGGTCCCATCGCCTACGGGCTGGTCGAATTACAGAAATTGGCACACGCCCATGACGCGCAGTTTCGCTTCGAATCGGCGGTGCTTGATGGTCTTCCCCTGATGAACCTCTCCGAATATACCTTGCCGGCCGTCGATATCCAGGCATTCCGCGCGCTGCTCAATACCACCAGCAGCCTGGTTCTCAGCATGATCGAAGAGGGCCAGAGCCTTGATGAAGCCCTGGCACGAGCGCAGCAGCTTGGCATCGCGGAGGCCGATCCCTGGCATGACCTGGATGGCTGGGACGCGGTCATGAAAACCACTATCCTGGCCAACACGCTGCTGGAGGGCCACCTTCTGCCGCACATGGTCGAGCGCGCAGGCATACGCGACCTCTCGCCTGACGAAGTGCGCGCCGCCGCCCGCTCCGGCACACCCATACGCCTGGTCAGCCAGGCCCGCCGCGACCGTGATGACGTGATCGCCAGCGTACATCCGCAGCGCATCCAGCCAGACGACATCCTGCGCGTTGGCACCGGCATGACCGGCATCATCTCGTTGGAGACCGGGGCTATGGGGCCGATCACGCTGGTGGAGCACGAGCCGACGGTGCAGCAGACGGCGTATGGGGTCTTTAGCGACCTGGTGAATATTGTGCGACGACGCCAGGGATCATGAGAGGGTCTTTTGAGGGAACATTGCCCAGAAGCGTTCCTAAAGGTCGGGATACGCCCTCTGAAGCATTGATCTTCTTCTCTGCTTTTTGTATACTTCTCGTAAACGCTTCCATTTACGAGATGTTCTTGGGCAACGCGTTTCATCAGGGAAGGGGAGCCCCAAAAAAGACCGCCATATTCTATGCAGAGGCAGAGAAAAATATTATGAATAGAAAGTGGAACCTGGAAGGATCTCTATGACTGAAAAGGTGAGAATACAGGACATTGCACGCCTGGCACATGTCTCCACCGGGACGGTTTCGCGCGTTTTGAATAACAAGCCGGACGTAGATCCGCTCACACGCGAGCGCATCCTGCGTATTGTGGAGGAACGTGGATACATCCCTAGCATCACCGCGGCCGGACTGGCGGCGGGACGCAGTCGTTTAATCAGCGTCCTGGTGCCGGCCCTGACCTGGCCGCTGGTCTCCGAACTGATGCTGAAGGTGGCTGAAATTGTTGACAAAACGTCCTATGAAATCGTCCTCTATAGTATCAGTACCTCCAACCACGACCGGGACTGTGGCCGGGTGATCGATCGCATTCTGGCGACCCGGCTGACGGCGGGCCTGCTGGCAATTTTCCCCGGCCAGTCGTCGCAGCATTTGCAAGAACTTCAGCAGCATGGCTTCCCTGTTGTGCTGATTGATGACCAGAATCCCCCCTTGCCAGGCATCCCATGGATTGGCGCAGATAATCGCGCAGGGGCCTACGAAGCGACGCGGTATCTCATTGGCCTTGGGCACAGGCGCATCGCGTATATTCAAGGCCCGCTGAAGTATAAAGTCTCGCGCGATCGTTATCAGGGCTATCAAGATGCCTTACAAGAGGCAGGCGTGCCGCTGGACCCAACGCTCGTCCAGGAAGGCGATTTTATGCCTACTGGCGGAGTCAGTAGCGCCAGAGCTTTCTTTGCGCGTCCCAGGGCTGAACGGCCAAGCGCAATTTTTGCTGGCAGCGATCTGATGGCGTATGGTGTCATGGCAGCCGCCGAAGAATTCGGTTTACGCATACCCAGAGATATCTCGCTGGTGGGCTTTGACGACAATCCTTCCTCGGCGCATATGCGTCCCGCGTTGACCACCGTGCGGCAGCCCTTTTCCGACATGGGCCAGCGCGCCATCGAATTGCTGCTGCAATTAATTGAACAGGCGCATGCTGCTCGTCAGAAACCTCATGAGAACGGGCAACAGGGCGCCATCGAGGAGGCTCCACGTATTCAATTGCCAACCAGCCTGGTGATTCGGGAGACCTGCAAGGCACTGCCCAGGCGCACTTCTCGCACACAACACCCTCTCTCGCAGGCAAGGCCGCAGTGAAGCAATAAACAATGGGGCCACGAACATCGAGTTTCGTGGCCCCCTTTCGCACAACAGCGGCGATTCAGCCGGTCATCTCAGATCACGTTATTGTGGAGCAGGAAGCCCACCGGTGGAACCGCACTGACCTGAGCCGCTACCCAGAGGAACAGCCAGCGGCCCGGTCTCCGCGAAACACAGGTAGCTGTACTCTTTGGTTGGATTGGCCAACCCGTTGTAGTTGCTGTTCAATAAAGCAAAGCTATCCTCGCCGTTCAGCGCCCAGTAGGTCCAGTTGAGGTTGCTCACGTTCACCCCTGAACCACCGCTCCCGTAGCTGCTCTTGATGAAATTCACCAGATCAGTGAACCACTGACCCTCGGAGCCAGCTCCGGTTGAGGCAAGGTCGCTGCTATTGTTGCCGGTGCCAAATTCCCCGATCCAGACTGGCGCCGAGCTATAGGGGGTCGCGCCAGTATTGCTCCAGGGATAGCTGCTATGGCCAGGCCAGCTAGGGTTAACTCCATTTGGCGTGGCGATATAGGCCCAGTTCTGTGTCCAGGTATCCACCAGGCTAGAACTGGAGCAGCCACTCTTATAGCAGGTGCTACCATTGAACCAGGTCTGCTGGAACAGGACCGGCCCGTAATCGTGCGCCGAGTAGACGATCTGGTTCTTGACCGTGGCTCCCAGGCTGCTAGCGTTGCCACCCGCGTTAAAGACGACTGGCGCCCCCGCGTTGCCGCTGTTGCCATTGACGCCTTGCAGATTGCCACCCCACCAGTCGGTGTTGTAGGGGCCGTTCGCCTGTGTTCCGCTGGCGGAAGGGAAGTTAGAGATGCCTTCCACAAAGATCAACGGCGAACCCCAGGCATGCGCTGCCGCGTCACCCAGCAAACTATCTCCGGCCCGTTCAGCCGCCAGGCGCCAGTCAAGGCAGCTTGAACTGCTCACACAGGAGGGCGAGAAGGGATTGGGGTTGGGATTGACCGCGGGATTAATGCCATCGCCCGAACCCCATTGCGCGCCGGTTGCGTAGGTAGGGGTTTGCCCACAGTTGGAACAGAAAGTTGGAATAGAAAAATAGCCCAATCGGACTAATCCTAAGAAAGTAAACAAAGCCCAACTTTAAGAGCTACCCAACACACCTGTTAGTAGTTATTCAAAAGCTTGTAAGAAGTGTGTAATACGCCAAAATTTCTTACCGTTATTTTTCGCCTGATCAAACTTAAACCTCCACATTCCAATGGAATGTTTTTTTACACCAATCGGACCATTCAAACCGAATAATTGTCCATATAATGAGTCTAAATATACAAAATCCAATAAGGACCAATCAAAATGATATTGAAACTAAGTCCCCAACCAGACTTAAAGAAGGGAAAGAAAGTTGCTAATAGCTCCATCCAATTTGCCGCTATTGATATACAAAATAAAATACTCGCAAAAGCAAGCAAGGATCGTTTTTTTCCATAAGAGAAAAAAGAAAAGAGCCAGACTAAGCAGTAGAATCTTCTGAAGTGGAGATGGGATGAGATTTCCCACAAAAAATGTAACGTAGTTAGATAATCCCCAGCACAAACCAATTACGAAAGAGTAAGAGGTAGGCCCAGGATACGTGTAAAATTCTATCATAAAGCAATTTGTTATATTCTTGAGCTTTCTGCTACTGAGTATAGGACAAGGATTACTTTTCACAACAGCCATATTTGCTCTTAGAGTGTAAATCCCAACATTCAACGGGAGATTTCTGTCTCTATCAGAGGGACAAAAAGGGCTTCGCACCTCTCCGATCCGCCAGCAGAATTATGCAGAAATCTCCCGTTGAATGGGTCTGGCACACTCTTGGTGATGCTTGCTGGCACTCAACCCAGTCCTCGCCTAGCACGAGGCTTCATTTCTCATCCATCACCATGTTTCTCTGTCCACCCGCTTCTCACCTGGTTTGAAGCCACTACCCATCACCAAAAGTGAGCCAGATCCACTTGGTAGGGCATTTACCAAAAAGCAAGGGCAAGTGAGAAAGCTCCTCTGCCAAAACCGCTTGAGAGGCCTCTCATGGAAGGGAGCCTCTTCTGAAAATCGCTTGTCACTCGAAGCAAGCGAGTACTAAGCCCCCGAAGTGGGCATGAGCCATTGAGTGGTGGCAAAATCGGACAATTATGTGAGGTAAAGCAAGAATCCTTCGGCTGCACGAATGCGACTACAATGGCTTGTGGAGAGCTTTGAGCGGTTAAAGCAGGAAGAAAGTGAAGGCGCCACTACTTCAGATAATTGTCCGATTTTGCCACCACTCAATCATCGTATTTACAGGTTAGCCGCCTTAAGCCCCGACAGTACCTGTCTTGACTTCTCCTGCTCGCTCGTAATAGGCGAAGATGACACCGTTTGACGTAACTAAGCTGTCTGTTAGTTTGAAGGCAGCAGGAATGTTCCACTCACCAAACAAACGCTTACCCGTGCCGAGTGTGATAGGGAAAGTCATGAGACACAGCTCATCAACTAGGTCGTTCTTGAATAGTGTCTGGGCCAGGTTACCGCTGCCATGGACTTTGATAGTAGAGCCTTCTGAATTCTTGAGCTTTCTGACGTCATCGACGTTTTTAAGCAAAACTGAGTTTTTCCAATCTGACTTGGCCGTGTCTGACTCGTCCATAGTAGTGCTTACGACGTATTTGGTGACATCATTAATGCCTGACCACATCTCTGCATGTTCGGGCCAGTAGGCAGCAAAAATCTCAAATGTTTTTCGACCTAAAAGAATGTCTGTAGATTCCATCCATTTTTGCATGAATTCACCAGCCGCTTCGTCAGCTTCGGCAAAATACGGCGCA
>JALYTT010000447.1 GCA_030854145.1 Chloroflexota bacterium
GCCCCGCTGACTGCAATCCGGGGCAACCTGGAATTACTACGCCATCAACACTCACTCTTAGAAACGGAACGTGAAGACGCCCTCGCTGAGGCGGAACAGGAAGCGACCCGTCTGACCCGACTCGTTGCCGATCTGCTGTCGCTGGCTCGTGCAGATGCGGGCATTTCTTTTAAACGTGTGACGATTGACCTTGATGCAATTGTTCTAGAGACATTCCATGAGGCCCATCAACTCTCCACAGGTCAGACGCTTATTCTTGACCCATTCGAACCTGCCAGTATCGAAGGGAATGCCGATCGCTTAAAGCAACTGTTATTGATCCTCCTCGACAACGCGCTCAAGTATACTCCTGCAGATGGATGGGTAACGCTGGGACTGCAACGCAAGGGCGCATTCGTTGAAGTGTTGGTACGTGACACCGGAATAGGGATTGCACCAGAGGATATGCCATATATCTTCGAGCGGTTCTACCGCGCTGATCAGGGGCGTGGTCGCGATCCCGGCGGAGTGGGGCTTGGTCTTTCCATTGCCCAGTGGATCGTTGAACAACACAATGGACAGATCACGCTGGAAAGTCTCCCAGGCCAGGGAACGACGGCCCTCGTTCGTCTCCCTCTCAATGCCCCTTCATAGCATGTCGCTTCCTCAGTAATTCATCAGCAATTCATCAGGGCATCTTCAGTAACTTCTTGTATAATTGCTAGAGAAGCTCCATGCTGCTAAATCAGGAGGAGTTCCTCTTTTCTACATCTTTGTTGTAACGCATCATCTCCCCTGGTCGTTTCCCTGGTGCAGTGGAAAGGAGCGCTCTTGTGAAAAGCCAGCGCATGATACTGCCAATTCAGGATCTGAACAGCAATGATGGGAGCGTACCCCCGGTTGAGCAGACATTGATACAAGAAGTAGGAGTAAGACATGTCTACGTCAACACGGTTATGGAAATGGCTTACATTGAGTATGATCCTGCAACAACCAGCCTGGACCAGCTCGTTACAGCAGTGAAACGAGCTGGTTTTCATACTGGGAAGCCGAGCAGGCGTTAGGCCAGGAAAGAGGCAAGGCAGCCTATTCAAGGAGGAAGTTCACATGATCGAAAAAGCCGACGAGGCGCAACTCGACAGCTTCAAAACCCGCGTGGCTGAACACGGCTTCGCAAGGTCCGTCTTAGAGTCGTTCGCATATATCAAACCCTTTGGAGGCATGTTCGGCAAGATCGTTCCGTTCTATGCCGAGTCGTACTGGTATGCTATGGGCGGACTCACTTTCCTGATGTTCGTCTTCCTGACCGCCAGCGGTGTCATTCTCGCGCTGCTCGGCCCCTATTGGTGGCTGACGAGTCCCTTTGGCCTATTTCTCAAGTCGTTTCACTACTGGAGCGCGCAAGGGTTCTTTTTCTTCGCGCTGCTGCACCTGTTCCGCATCTGGGCCACCAGCTCTTATCGGGGACGACGCATCTTTAACTGGTGGATTGGCCTGATGATCTTCATGCTGGCGATGGGGGAGAACCTCTTCGGGATACTGGCGCGCGGCGACTGGGAATCCCAGTTCGTCTCCATGCACTCCGACAATATGCTCTTCATCCAGCCGTTCTTTTTCAACCTGTTCAGCCCGGCGAACTTCATCGCAGACCTGACGATTCACATCGCCGTCATCCCGGTCGTCATCTTTGGGCTGATCCTGGCACACATCGTGTTGATACGGATCATGGGGCTGAGCAAGCCGTTATCGAACCAGAAGAAGGAGATGTAGCATTATGGAAAGCGACGAGAACATACAACAACCGGCAGCAACTGCTGCACCGACCCCGCCGAGCGATCGGCCACCTGAACGCCTGGTGCGGCACGTCTTCTGGAAATATCCCGTACTCTCCCTGGTGCTCCTGGTGGTCGTGGCTGTGTTGGCAGCGACCATGGGATCACCCAACTGGCCTCGGGATTCGATCGCGGGCGTCACCAAGGCCGATCCGGGCGGAGCGGTCCTGGCATTCACGCAGGAACTGGACGGAACCTCCTCCTCCGCTGCCAACGCCTCGGAATTTGGGATGGGCGATCCCGGCCAGGTCTTTGTGCTGAATCCGCTGCGCCAGGCGGCTCCGCTACTGGGAGCGGATGTCGGGCAGGCGATCGCGACCTACGATGGAGCGAGCGTCACTCAACAGCAAACGTGGGCCTCCAATTACGGCAAAGCGCTCGGCACCATCACGCCGTCTGGTGGTAGTGCAATGAGTACAGGCACACCCAGCCCTGATTTCACCAAGATCGACACGCTGAAAGGGGATTTCGGCCCGGTTCCGGTGCTGCTCAAGGCGAATGTACAACTAGCGCAGAGTGGCTACCTGCAGCAGTACCTGCAGGCAGTTGATCCTGGACACTCTTTCCATCTCACCAACATCTGGCTCTACGACCACCCGCAGATGCTTAACACGGCGGTGGCGCAGGGTCTAACTGATGACCAGTGGGGCATGGTGAAGGAACGCGGGTTCTCCGTCGGGCCGTGGTACCTGGCCATTCCAGCGGTGTTCCACGTCTACTTCCCCGGTGGGGTCACAGGCCCGGGATTCATCCTGTGGAACCTGTTATTCGCAGCTTTCCTGTTGTTCTTTATACCCCTGGTTCCGGGAGTGCGCGACATTCCCAGGTACCTCAAGCTCTATCGCTTCATCTACCGCTACCCGGTCAAGGGTGATTTCGAGAAACGCGCCTGGAAGGAACGGCACGGGGCGACGCATGGGGGAGAGTTAGAAGCAGCGGGAGGGGGAGAATGAACCAGCCACAGCGAGAGAGCCGGCGCAAAGGGATAGAGTGGATACTCTTCGTGATTGCCTCGGTGATCGGGATTTATGGACTTGGTCGCGGTCTGACAGGCATGTTTGAGCCTGGTCAGGGCATTAGCCTCCCCTGGCTCGCGGTCACGTGTGTAGCATTCATTGTGCTATTCGCCCAGATGGGGCGTGTCCACGACACCTGGCCGCGCAAACCCGAGGAGCAAAGCCAACCACAAACAAACGAACAGCTGGCGCAACTACCGCCAGTACAAGCCGAAGAAAGGTGAGTGAGAGGAACATGTTTCAGCGAATCCATCGTGATGTGTATTCAATCATCATCGGTCTACTGATCCTGGCCGGGGTGATTACGCTGCTGCTGCTCATAGTCAACCCGATCGTGTAAGGGCCAATATGCTCGTAGCGGTGATCAGCTAGAGAGAAAGCGGCCCCTGCACTGCACCTCCCATGCCAGGATGATTGGCAAGGGGAAGAGTGCAGGGGCCGCTCCCCGCTATTTCTTGATGCAAAGGAGCCAGACGGTTGTGACGCGCATTTTAGTGGTAGACGATGAAACGGTGCTGGTGGAACTGGTGCGGAGCTATCTTGAACGCGAAAAGTACGAGGTGCTGACGGCGGCAGATGGACTCGTTGCACTTGATCTGGCACGCACTGCTCAGCCCGACCTCGTCGTGCTCGACGTCATGCTTCCCACGCTGGACGGCATCGAAGTGTGTCGCCAGCTGCGGCATTTCTCTGATGCCTATATAATCATGCTGACCGCCCGCACTGAAGAGATCGACAAAATCCTCAGCCTGACCGTTGGCGCAGATGACTACCTCACCAAGCCGTTCAGCCCGCGTGAACTGGTGGCACGCATCAAGGCGCTGCTGCGGCGTCCCCGCCAGACGCCTACCGCGCTCCACGCGGGTTTAGAATCACCTGATGATACACCTGCACCGCAGCGTTGGGAAGACCTGACGATCGATGAGGCGCAACATGAAGTGACACTACACGGGCAGCCGGTCGAACTGACCGCGCGCGAGTTTGCCCTCCTGCTCGCGCTCGCCCGGTATCCCGGTCGTGTGTTTACGCGCGCCCAACTGCTCGAGCGCGTATGGGGGGATGCCTACTACGACGATCACGTCGTGGATGTCCACATCGGGAACCTGCGCAAGAAGCTGGAAGCAGACCCGGCGCATCCCCATTACCTCGAGACGGTGCGCGGAGTTGGCTACCGCTTCCGGCGCAAACGGGAGTAACACCATGCGTTGGCGCATGTCATTCAAAGCATCACTGAGCGGGAAATTTCTGCTATCCTATCTGTTGATTGTCCTGGTCGGCGTGGCCACGCTGCTGGTGGTCACCTTTGCACTGGCACCGATACTGTTCCAGTCACAACTGTTGCCTATCCTCCAGGCGCATCCAGCCGCATTGACGACCGCCGAGGCGAGTCAGCGTCTCCTGGGAGGCTTCCTCGGCACGCTCTTAAGCGCGCTGGCAGTGGCCGCCATCGCCGCCACCCTGACCTCCCTGGCGACCAGTCTCTTTGTCTCCCGGTGGGTCACGGTTCCCTTACAGCAGATGACGCAGGCCTCAGAGCGTATCAGCGCGGGTCATTATGCTGAACGTATTGAAATCGCGCCGGTGCATACAACCGACGAGCTTGGGCAGCTGGCATCCAGCATCAATGCGCTCGCTGTGGCCTTAGAACAGACGGAACGCCGACGTCTGGAGGTCATTGGCAATGTGGCACACGAACTGCGTACCCCGATTGCCACACTCGAAGGCTATCTCGAAGGCCTGCTTGACGGCGTGATCGAGCCAACCCCACAAACCTGGGCGATGCTGCATACGGAAGCAGGGCACCTCCGGCGATTGGTGGACGATTTGCAGGAATTATCGCGGGCCGAGGCGCGCCAGATATCGCTCTCCCCTCGGTCTGTTGAGCCGCAGCGCCTTGTCCAGGACGCACTCAATCCTCTTGAAGGGCAGTTTGCCGAGAAAGGGCTTGAACTGCAGATCCATGTGCCGGAGAACCTTCCTCCGGTCATGGCTGACCCGACCCGCGCAGTACAGATCCTCACGAACGTGCTGGTCAATGCGCTGCGCTACACGCCTGCCCCGGGTCGCGTCGAGGTGTCCGTGAGCCGCGAGGGAGCCGCAGTCGCTTTCCGGATCACCGATAGCGGCGTCGGCCTTACCCCCGATCAACTCGCGCACATCTTTGAACGCTTCTATCGCGTCGACAAGTCGCGTTCGCGCGCTTTCGGAGGATCCGGCATCGGTCTGACGATTGCCCAATCGCTGGCGCAGGCGATGGGCGGTGAGATCCGGGCTGAGAGCGCCGGGCCTGGCCGGGGGAGCAGCTTTACCCTCACGCTCCCTCAGATTCATGAGTGAAATACCTTTCAAATGCCCTTTCTTGATCGAAGCTTGATGAAAACGCGCATCTGCTCTTGAAGTGAGTACCTTATACTCTCATTAGACACCGGGGAACACGGTAACGATCAACGCACCAGCCCGGAGTGAAGATGAGATAGAAAAAACATGGCTCAGATAAAGACCATGATAGCAAGAGGAGATACGAACATGATGTACGGTTTTGGCATGAATGGCGGCTGGTGGATTCTGGGAATGAGCATGATGGTGCTCTTCTTGATCGCCATTATTCTACTGGTGATCTGGAGCGTGCGCAGGCTTTTCCCGCGCCAGATGCGCTCGGGACGCGACCAGGCGCTAGAGACCTTGCGGCAGCGCTATGCCGCCGGTGAGATCAATGCTGCTGAGTACGAACAGGCGCGAGCCAGGGTGGAGTAAATCCCGGTCGCCTAACGTTTGCAAGGTCATCCCGGGACATGCAAGGCGTAGCTCGCGCCAACAAGTGCGAGATGAAGCACCGGGCGTGGGGAAGAGAGCGATTCAATCAAGAGGGAAAGAGCAATGCGTAATCGAACAACTCTACTTATCGTAACAATCATTGGGTTAGTCCTGCTGGCTGTTGGCGGCACCATAGGTGCGATGGCGCTGACACACAGCGGGTTTATGGGAAAAAACGGCAATGGCAATAGGATGATGGGCGGT
>JALYTT010000448.1 GCA_030854145.1 Chloroflexota bacterium
CGCCCGTGGTGGCCGACGCGGGCGAGGCAAGCCATCGCCCCTACGAACTCGTGAAGCAGGGCGCCTGTGTGTCTTCCACAGATTATTTGAGGAAGTGGCCCTGGACTGACTCAATTTGGATAAAGCCTCCGGAGTTGACTACAAGCACGACGATAGCTTTATCAAGCGGATTACCATCGGGTCCAAACGCGATCTGCCCGCTTACACCCTGGATCGAGCGAGAGCCGGTGATCGAGCGGAGCGCGGTCGCCAGATCGGCCCCAGTGGTGGACTGCTTGCCACCCGTGAGTGCGCGGCGGCAGCCCTCCAACAGGGCCTGCATAGCATCATAAGAAAGGATAGTATCGTTGGAGGGACGCGTGAAACCATAGCCCTTATGTTGCTGCTGGGGATCGAACGCCTGGATATAGTCGTTGAAAAACGCTGGTTGCCTATTGCCAAGTCCCAGGTAACTCCATTCATCAGGGTAGGCAAAGGCGGTGAAATGCAGGCGATTGAAGCCTGTGCGCGAACCGTTATAGCCACCCAATTCATAGAGCGCATCGCCCCCCAGGACCTGCAACTGCGCAAACTGGCCGGAGGTCGGCAGGCTGGTCAGCAGGGGCGCGACATCGCTTGAGTAGCCCGAAAAGTAGATCAGGTCAGGGCTATGACTCAGCGCATCCTGCAAGAGGCCGGGCAACTGGCCAGATTTCCCTACGGTGTACTGTTCCTTAATCACAATTTTGCCGCCGCCTGCCAGGAACGGCCCGCTGAAGTCATCAGCCAGGCTACTGCTATAGGTATTAGCGGGATCATAGAAGAGCGCCACCTGTTTTGCGTGCAACTTCTGGGCGGCGTATTTCGCCGCCGCCGCACCCTGACCAACATTCGAGGGCGCGACGCGGAAGAAGTAAGGCGAGATACCATTTAGCGTATCGCTGGAAGCTGTCTGTGAAACCATCGGGATACCAGCGTGCGCCAGGTCACTGATAGCATCATGCGCGTAATCGCTGAAGGGCCATCCCATGACACCCACAACAGTGTTATCTGCTTTAGCAATCTTAGCAATCTGCTGCGCTACCGTCGTCGCGTAGGTTGCCTGGCTCCCCGCATTAGCGATCAACAGGCGCAGGCGCACCCCGGAGCCGGCGGCCGTATTAAACTCCTTTTGCGCGACATAAGCCCCCTGGAGATCATCGCGTCCAACGGTCACCGAGCTTCCTGTAAGCATCGTACCCACAACGAGGGTTACATAGAGGCTACCGGAGGCCAACACATTCTGATCCTCCTGGTAAATCAAGACCTCGGCATCGTTTGACTCCTGATTGATGGCTTGCCGCCAGAGCGAGACAGCGGCGGAGGTATCCTTGGCAGTGAAGCGTTCGGCTGCCAGCTTCTTGGATTGACCATCGGGGCGATTGGTGTCAAAGGCAAAGCTGCCATCGCTCACGCCGATGTACTCCGGATTCTGGCTATTGGTGACCGGAAAGGCGCCGAGGCCGTTCACGCTTATAGAAGGAGGCAGAGTTGGCGCGGGCTGCGTGGCCGTCGGTCCAGATGGTGTTCCACTGCCCGTCGTTGTGCCTTTGCGGCCATTCAAGTAGCCCAGCCCGGCATAGGCGATGACGGAGATAACCACAATGACCAGCACAAACAGGAGAAAGTTGAAGAACACATTATTCTTGCGAGCCGGCACAGGCTGGCCCGCGAGCATGCCTACCGGCCGGTAAGGGGCCTGGCGCGGTGCGGGCGCGGGGGTGGCAGATCGCGCAGTGGGGGGTATGGAGCGCGGCGCGGGCTGTTGCACTTTGCGCGCCGGTGGGGGCGCGGCGGCGGCCGCGACACCAGGTGTCTGCACAGCTTTCATAGGGCCGGAAGTACCCAGGATATAGGTACTGGTATCGCCCATGGTCCCGAAATGCTTCTGCAAAATCTCATCGATATCGCGCTTCATCTCCGCCGCGCTCTGGTAGCGCTGAGTGATATCATTCACCAGCGCGTGCGCGAGCACGCCCGCGATATCGGGCGTGAGCTTAGGGTTGAGCGAGCGCGCGGGCGGGTAGGTAAAGGGCGCATGTTCGCGGGGATCGCGGTTCGTCAGCAGATGATGCATGGTGGCTGCCAGGGCATAGAGATCTGAGCGAGGGTCAGCGTTGCCCTGGTACTGCTCCGGGGGCGCGTAGCCAGGGGTACCTAACGCTGAGGTCTGCTTCTTCTGCGCGTTACGCGCGACTTCGGCGCGCGCGATGCCGAAGTCCACCAGGTGCGCGCGCTTGTCTTTGGCGCCAATGATAATATTGGCTGGCTTCACATCGCGATGCACAATGGGGGGCTTCTGGTGCTCCAGGTAGTCCAATATATCGAGCAATTGCGATGCATAGGTCAGCACTTCGCGCTCTTCTATCGGCTTCTTGATACGCTCCAGGTGATCTTCCAGATTCTCGCCCTCCACGTACTCCTGCACCATGAAGTAGTGCGAGCCTTCCTGGAAGTGATCGGTGACGGTCGGGACAAGCGGATGGTCGATCAGCACCAGGGTTGAGACCTCACGCTTGAAGTTACGCACATCCTCCTGGAGCTGCGTGGGATCGGTGTTGTCAGAGATCAGCTCTTTGATAACCACGCGCTTGTCATCCAGGCGGCTATCTTCCGCCAACAAGGCGGCGCCCATGCCGCCCTGACCCAGAACTTTTTTGATGATATAGCGATCATGCTGTAAAAGCGAGCCGGGCTTGAGCGAACTCGAAGTGATCGGTGCTGGTGCCGGTGCGACGGCCGGCTGGCTCTGATTCTGCGCCGGGGAGCCGAGGGATCTACCGCAGTTGTTACAATAACGAACACCGGCGCGATTCTCAACCCCGCAATAAGGGCATTCCATCCTGTGCCTACCTTATCTAAGTTACGATGTCTTTAAAAATTGACCTTGAACTGACTCTATCTGGGTAAATCCCTGACCATTTACAAGCAAGATCACTACAGCTTTCCCTGCCGGATTACCGTCAGGTCCAAAGGCGATCTGCCCGCTGACGCCCTGAATAGAGTGCGTGCCTGTGATCGAGGCCAGCGCCTGCCGCAGGTCGTTTCCGGTAAAGGAATGCTTTCCTCCGGCGAGAGCGATTCTGCTGCCTTCCAACAAGGCTAGTGTAGCATCATATGAAAGCATAACATCATTATCAGGCCTTGTATAGCCATAGCCGCTGTGCTGACCACCAGGATTGAAGGCCTGGGGGTATGCCGCAAAGAAGCCCGGCTGCCGCGCGCCCTGCCTCAAAAAGCTCCACTCATCGGGATAGGCGAAAGTCGTAAAGTGCAGGCGTGTGAAGCCCGCGCGCGCGCTGGGAGGATAGCCGCCCAGTTCGTAGAGCGCATCGCCTCCCAGGATCTGCAACTGCGCAAACTGGCCGGAGGTCGGCAGGTTGACCAGCAGCGTCGAGATGTCGCTGGCATAGCCGGAAAAGTAGATCAGATCGGGGTTATGGTTCAAGGCATCCTGCAACTCCCCCTGCAAGGTTGCGGGCTTGCCGACAGTATACTGCTCCGTTACCAGGATGGTGCCGCCATTGGCCCTGTACTGTGCGCTGAAGTCGTCAGCGAGGCTCTTGCTATAGGAATCCACGGGATCAACGAAGAGCGCGAGCTTCTTCGAGTTGAGGTTATGTGTGGCATAGTTGGCGCCAAGAATGCCCTGGTGTTTGTTCGATGGGCACACGCGGAAAAAGTAGGGAGAGGCGCTATCCAGCAAGTCACTGGAGGCCGTCTCTGAAACCATGGGGAGATGGGCATTGGCAAGCGTCCTGACTACATTTTGCGTGCGCCCGCTGTAGGGCCAGCCCATCACACCCACGATGGTCGGATCGGCCTGTGCGGCCTCCACAATCTGCTGCGCTACGGCATTGGCATAGTTGCCGCTGCTGCCGGAGTTGGCGATGAGCAGGCGAACCTGCATCCCGCCGCCCAGCTTAAAGCCGCTATTATATTCCTTCTGAGCAACGTACGCGCCTTGCAGATCGTCGCGCCCGGTACCCACAACACCGGAGTCATTGCTCGTCAACATCGTCCCGACAACCAGCGTGATATAGGAACTGCCGGAGGCGAGGACATGTTGGTCCTCCTGGTAGATCAGCACCTCAGCGTCATTTGTATCGCCGGCTATAGCCGATTGCCAGAGCGTCTGGGCGCTGCCCACATCGCCCTCTTTGAGCCGGGCCGCCGCCTGTTGTTTTGTATTTCCATCAACGCGATTCGTATCAAAGGCCACCGAACCATCGCTGACACCGATATATTCTTTATAGCCGGTCTGCTTGTCGGTGACCTGGTAGGCGCCAATGCCATTCTTCAAGGCTGACGCCGGCGGCGTGATGGTCACAGCAGGCGTTGACGCGGGACCGCCAGGGCGACTGCGCAGGTAGGGCAGGGCAATGACGATACCGGCGACCACCAGCAGGACCACCAGCACCAGCAACAGGAGGTTGCGGCCGCTGCTCCCCCGGCGCCGGGGCGGCGGCGGACTATAGGCATTCAATGGTTGCAGGGGTGGTGACCAGGCATTGCCAGGCTGAGGATTAAAAGCCAGCGCTCCAGGTGGTGGCGGAGCCTGCTGTACCTGCGTGGGAGCACTGGCAAAACCTGGCACAAGCATTCCCATCGGTCCGGAGGTGCTGAGGGTATAGCTACCAAGATCGCCGGAGACCCCGTAGCGCTTGAGCAGGATATCGTCGATGTCGCGCTTCATGGCCGCCGCGCTCTGGTAGCGCTGGTTGACATCGCTGCTCAGGGCGCGATTGAGGACGCGTTCGACATCGGGTGAGACCTGGGGATTCAAGGTATGGGCCGGCGGATAGGCAAACGGCGGATGATTGCGGGGGTCGCGGTTCGTCAGGACATGATGCAGCGTCGCCGCCAGGGCATAGAGGTCTGAGCGGGGGTCGGCGTTGCCCTGGTACTGCTCCGGGGGCGCGTAGCCGGGGGTACCCAACGCCGAGGTCTGTCTCTTCTGCGCGTTGCGCGCCACGTCAGCGCGCGCGATGCCGAAGTCCACCAGGTGCGCGCGCTTGTCTTTGGCGCCGATGATAATGTTGGCCGGCTTGATATCACGATGGACAATAGGCGGCGTCTGCTGTTCTAGGTAGTCCAGGATATCAAGCAACTGGTCGGCGTAGATGAGCGCATCGCGCTCCCGCATTGGCTGGTTGTTACGATTCAAGAACTCTTCCAGGTTCTCGCCCTCCACGTACTCCTGCACCATAAAGTAGCGCGCGCCCTCCTGGAAGTTATCGGTGACATTGGGGATAAGAGGATGGTCGAGATGGGCCAGCATCGTCACTTCGCGCTTAAAATTGCGCACATCATCCTGGCGCGCGGCAGGATCGGTATGATCGGAAAGGAGTTCCTTGATGACCACGCGCTTGTCGTCCAGGCGATTATCGACGGCGAGCAGAGCCGCGCCCATGCCACCCTCGCCCAGAACCTTCTTAATGTCGTAGCGCCCACCCTGTAAACGAGTGCCCGGAGCCAGTGAGCGTCCGGCACTCGTAGCATTGCCCCCTGAAGTAACAACCGGCAGGGCCTTACCACAATTGTTACAATAGCGCACCCCTGGACGATTGTCAGTTCCACAATTAGGACATTCCATCTTTCATCCTGCCTTCCCTGACGCAACGGTTTGCACTCATGCTTCGCGTCGCCTCTCGATCTACCTGATCTTTAGCAGATTATACGCCGTTTCTTCTCTCTGGTCGAGATATATCCCTACCCAAATTATACGAATAGAGACGCGGGAAGTTCAATCCATAGAAATAACGCCAGAGGGCATGATGTAATAGGCGACCCATGGGTCGCCTATTACATCATGCCCTCTG
>JALYTT010000047.1 GCA_030854145.1 Chloroflexota bacterium
CCCAAGCCCAAGGGTCGGCCGCACGGACGCGGCAAGCCGGGTCCCTACGCGAATCAGGGCTGCATCGGTATTGGTTGACCTGTATCACTTGTATCATTGAGCGCATCTCGCCTGATCTCTTCATCGTGTTGCAGGCGTTCTTGCTGCTGCATCCAGCGGATGAACACGATACTCATGATCACGATGATGTAGAGGCTCACGGGAATCCACATCAACAGCCCTCCAAGCTGCTGATCCACGGCGGCCGAGAGGCCCCAGACGCGAGGCGCAGAGATATACGGAGTATACAGCGGCGGCGTAAAGGTCAGCCCGGCCCCTAACAACACCATAGGCATGGAGCCAAAGAACAGGTAGAGCACCTGTCCTCCCATAGAGAGGCATGGTAAGCCCTCCTGTACCGGACTGAATATGGGCCACCAGTAGAGCAGACCAAAGAAAACGAAGGTGAGATGCTCCAGGATGTGCAGGTTCTGGTTAAATAGGGTCGCGTCATAGAGCGGCGGAGCATGCCAGAGCCAGAGGTCGGCGTTGAAGAGCGTAAAAGCCACAGCCGGGTGCGTGAGCGCCTTGCCGATACTCAGGAGCACGCGATTGCGCAGCAGAGGCTGCACGAGCCAGTCCGGCATTCCAAGCAGCAGCAGCGGAGGGCCTACCAGCGAGAGGATCAGATGCTGCACCATGTGTGCGCTGAAGAGATAGCGGTCTCCCAGTTCATCCAGGGCTGAAAAGAGCGAGAGGAACATCAGATAGAGGCCCAGGAGGAAAACCAGCGTCCGGCCTAACGGGAACTCATCAGCCAGGTGGAACTTTTTGCGCAAAGGCCCAACCGCATACAGGTAGAGGGCCATAATGAGGATGGTCCCGCCAATAATAGAGGGCTGCCAGTTCCACTCGGTCAGCCAAAAGTGCAGGTCGCCCGGCGCGTTTGTTGTCATCGCTATTCCCGCTTGCTCTTCTCCTGGGTTCGCGTAGGCGAGGCAAGCCATAGCCCCTACGCGAACATATGTCACTAGTATATGATAGCAGATTGTGCCAGTGCTGCAAGCCCCTTTTTTCCCCTACGGACACGCGAGGCGGAACCCCTCTTCGTCGCATGTTCACGCTTATGGGTCGATGCCCTGCAAGGGGTTTGTAATACAAAGACGGCATTAACGCCGGTTATGATCGCCCTCTGAATGAAAAGGATTTCCTCCCTGGCCTCTGGGAGGACGAGCATCAGGTGCGTTATTTCCCCAACGCTGCAACGGGGGCGCCTGAAATGGTGAACCGCCCTGCTTCTGCAAGGCCGTGCGCAATGTGGCATTCTCGTGTTCAAGTTGATGCAACGCGGGACGCATGCGCTCAAGCTCGGCCTCGGCTTGACGCGTGCGTTGCGCACGACCGAGCAGATTATTGATGGGACCAGAAATATTCCAGAGCACATTGTTAGCCGTCATAGGCACGCGGACGGTCGCATTTCCATTGGAATACGCGCTCAAAACATCGCTGATACTTTGAATACTATGGTCTACGCGCGTCTTTTGCAGCATCATTGCCATATCGCGATCTGCCAGGTCATGCCGGAGCTTCGCGATGGTCTCCGCACGGTCCGCGCGTTGAAGAGCCTGGTGACCGCTGCGTGACCATAGATACGTCACAAGCATAATTACCACAGTGAGAGAGATTGGACGCGTTAGCAAACGACTAAGCCCATCATGCTGAATAAGTTGGGCCAGCGCCGGGGTAGGTTTCAGGTAGACAATACTTAGCCAGATAAGCAGACAGTTGAACACACCAACGGCAAAAGCGCTCCATGACGGGAAATAGACGACCGCGAGGAGGATGCCAACCGTCAGCAAATCGTACTGCATGACATTGCTAATATCCAGGGAAGGCTGGGCGACAAAGGTGAGAAATTCTCCCACTGTCCATAGCCCAACGACAACGATGCCCTCGATGATCAGCAGGCCCGCGCGGTTGAGCAGAAGCGCGCCAAGCAGAATCACCATGACGCAGCTTGCCACGAGTATATTCGGCCCATTTCTTGCGAAGAGAGAGATAAACAAGGCGCAGAGAACCAGTGCCAGCATTAAACACAAAATAACGCTGGCGAGCAACGCCCGGCGATAGATATCGCGTTGTCTAAAAGAGGCACTCTCGTCGGGTTTTGCAGGTACAGAGAGACGGTACCACCAATCAAACCAGCGCAATTTCCCAAATTCATCAGCGCCTGTATCTGGCCCCAATTCTGATCCCTCAGCAGATAAGCGCGTGGAGTCGCGCATGTTCTTTCCTTCCTTTCGTTCGCAGATAGTCCGCGAAGGCACTTTCCGTTTTTACATTGTGCATACACATTGACTGGTCGGAATTATATCACTCTATACGGATACACTTCTTTAAGGCAATTTTTTCAAGCAAGGTGGGTCATCAAATAGTACTAAAGAGGTGCGCCACAGGACAAACATAAGAAGGAAAGTATAGTCTTTTATTGAGATAGTACAAGTTTTAATAAAGAAGTAATCAATAGGAATGATGGAATAGCGGCTGGTGCCTGGCTCCTTATCCTTGACTTGGTGTTCTGGGCTTGTTATGATACACTGGCTCGGTGAGGACGCAGTAATCTGAACCTTATGGGGATGCGGAGGTTGTCTTGACATTGGTAACGAATCCACATGATACGCCGGAAAAGCAGTTAGGGCTTTTTGAGCCTGCTAATGAGCCATTGCCTGCCCTGGTAAGTAACGGGCGCTCTATATTCAGCGATCCTGCTGCTGCCAGCAATAAAACTTTGCCTATTCATCGCTGGGTACCCTGGATTGCTGGCTTCTCCAGCGATTTTGTGAAAGAGGTCTTGCATTCAAACTTGAGTAGCCGGGGGGTAGTATTGGACCCGTTTGCTGGCGTAGGAACTACTCTCGTAGAGGCCGTTCTACAGGGGCACGATGCTATTGGCTTTGAAATCAATCCATATGCTGCCCTGGCTTGCCGCACAAAATTAAGTGCTCATCTTACTGATGTGAGAAGGCTGCATAACGCAATTCTAGGCCTCCAGATGTTTTACCATGATAAGGTCTCTTCTGACTACACACCAGCAAGTGTACCTCCGCAGGGATTCAAAACCAGGGCCGAATTTTATAGTCCGCAAGTGCTGCATAAGATATTAATCGTGCTAGATTTTATGAATACTCTCGATGATACGAGCGTACAAAATATTTTTAGACTAGCATTTGCCTCAACGATGATCCGCTACTCGAATTATTCTTACGAGCCGAGCCTGGCCAGAAGAGTAAGTAGCGGCAAAGCAGAAATCCTCGATTTTCCGGTGCTGGAAACAGTGGTAGGGAAATTACAAGAATGTGCGGAGGACATCATCTGGGCACGTAGATGTGCATTGGATGAACAGATACGCATGCAAGTTATTGGTAACTCATTCTTTAAATACAAAGAGCATTTGACCCCTGACTCCGTTGATTTGATTATCACATCGCCTCCTTACTTGAACAATTATCATTATAACCGCAACACTCGTCCCCAGCTTTATTGGTTAGGCTATGCTGAAAGCCCTCAAGACTTGAAGCGTCTTGAAGAGGCAAATTTTGGTAAATACTGGCAGACGGTTCGGGAACAAAAATGTCTCAACCTGACCTTCTCTTTGCCGGGTACAGACCTGGAGGAGCGGCTGCAAGCCCTGAGAATGGTCCATCCTGAGAAGAAGGTCTATGGAGGAAATGGCTGGGCTAATTATGCCGCTTCATACTTCAACGACTGTCACACATTTGTGGAAGGTATCCACTATGTCCTGAAACCAGGTGGCAAGGCCATGGTTGTGATTGGCAATAGCATACTACAGGGCATTCTTATACCAACCGATGAGTACCTTGGCAAAATCGCGGAGTCTGTTGGGCTTGAATTGCTCACGATTGATATCCCGCGAGCAACGCGGGTAGGAAGCAGTATTATACAATCGAGTGTGCGTACCGTAAAAGCTAAAGATGCCCATCAGTTATACGAATCGGTTGTGGTGCTACGGAAAAAGTGACTCTGCAAGTACGAACCTGACCTTCGCTATGACTTCTTCTAAACTGGGAGCCCCTCCTGTTAGATTTTCCGCCCACAATCTTCCGGGGTGTAAAACGTCCCATTCTGAGCGGGCCTGTTTGTATCTGCCTGAGCCTGGATCATGGTTACCGAAACCAGAGACGAAGACGTTCCAGAGAGGGGCATACTTTCTGATCAGTGCTGATTCCACAGGTACAATCAAGTCTCGTTCAATATTGTTGAGAACCATGAATCTGCATGTGAAATCTTCGACCCCCAGCTTCGCTCCTTGCTGTATACTCCTGGCATGCTCTGCTAAACGTAGGTACAAATCCAGCGCGTCAGATCGCAAAATGCGTCCCGTTCGTGCGCCCGGTGGTACGGCTTTACCGATATAGATTGGTTGAGTATATGCATCCTGATTTAATTTGGCAATCGCGGCATACAATTCATAATCACCTGTATAGTACAGTCCGTAGACTCCTGGCCCAAGAAGTTGTTTCGGAGGAGGTAAGCTATGCACGGGGGTTTGAGCGAAAAAGTCAATCGCCTCCATTACTACGCTCTGAAAGTCAGGTGATGTAAAGACATGCAAATTATAATCAAAGTCCATATACCGGCTTCCTCATGTCATTATTTCTGTATGAGTATATATTATTTAAGGTTTTATGGCAAGTAAGAGGGAATTATAGTCGCCTGAGGGCTTACAGCCACGGTAGATGCTTATGTAGCATCGGCAGCGTCTGTTCGACCGCCTCGCGTCCCGCTGCCACGAATTTGCGGCCTTCGGAGAACTGGCGTAGGGAGATGCGGTGGAGCGTGGGGCGAATGACGACATCGGCCTCGCGGATACTGTGCATGCCGATGGTGGCCATTGCCAGGTCGTAGGTGCGTAGCAGCAGATCGATGATGTGCGGCGAGCGCGCATGCTTGTGGTGAGCGGCCGGCTCCGCTGCGAGCCAGGAGGATGCGCGTTCGAGCGTCGGCGGCTCCTGGCCGCCCAGTTCGGAGGCCAGCAGGATATCGGCCCCCATCTGGCGCGCCAGGCGGATGGGAACCGGGTCGTGCATGCCGGCGTCCATCAAGATATGCTCCCCGACCAGCACCGGCGGGAAGATGCCCGGTAGCGCCACGCTTGCCAGCCCCGCCTGCCACAGGGGGCCGCGATCCAGCACCACACCGGAGCGCGTCGCCAGGTCAACGGCGACCATCGCGAAGGGCGTGGTCAGATCCTCGAAGCGCGTCTCCCCGCAGATCTCGCGCAGCATGCGCTTGAGGCCCCGGTTGGAGAAGATGGAGGTGCGCGGAATGCTCCATTGCACAATGTGGCGCTGGACCTCCAGAAAGATCTCCTCGCTTTCGGCGAAGCTCTTCCCGATCAGGTACATGCCGGGCGTGATGATGCCGCTGCTACAGCCTGCGATGTAGTCGAGCGGGACACCGTAGCTGAGCAGGCGCTCCATTACACCCAGGTGCGCGAAGCCGCGCGCGCCGCCGCCGCCAAAGGCGATGCCCACCGTCAGGTGCGCAATGTAGCGAGCTACGAAATCGACGGCCTGCGTGAGCGCGGCGTCCGGCGCCACCTGGCTGAGCATCTCCCGCTGTTCCCAGCACTGCGTGAGCAGCGCGCTATCCCTGGGGAGGAGGCGCGTCACCGGATAGCTCAGTTCGGCGGCGTAGCGGTCCTGCTCTCCAATGGTTGGACGCGTGGGAACATGAGCTACGAAGAGCGCTGGAGCGTGAGGCAGGAGCGCGGCCAACGAGTCTGCCGGGGCGCCTGCTGACATGAGCGTGATGACGTGCCTTGATGGGTGAGATGCGCCGGTTGCCAGTTGTTGCTGCGTCAGACATTGTTCCTCCACGACCTGCACCAGGGCCGCAGGGGTCGCCGGCGTTGTGACGAACAGCACGTAATCGTAGTACGTGGCAAGGTCGCTCAAGATGGCGCTGGCATCCGCGTCTAATGATGCGTCCTGTCTGGTTCCGAGTGTCGCCAGCGCGGCGAAGTGTGTGTTCTCAGGAGTGACCGTGGGAGCTTTGTGGCCTGTGAGCAGGCTGTGATCGTGGATGCAGTCAAGCAATCCGGGGCGGGTCTGGTGCTCATGGGTTGTAAAGTGTGGCCCAACGGCATCCTCCTCAGCACACATTTCGAGGACAAGCACACGTTTGCGGCTGCGCTGCGCCAGGGCATTGGCGATATGCACCACCAGCGAGCGCTCAAGGGGCGTATCTGCTGCAGCGGGGGTATCGATAAGTGCCAGCCAGACGCGCTCGGCGCTGTGGCTGGCGAGGATCTGGCGGTTCGCGCGCGCCAGGCGCTGCGATAGAATGGCGTTAATGTTGTGCAGCAGCGTGGGGCAGGTGCCGGTGAGCGTCAGGAAGTCGGATTGGGCTAGCGACCAGAGCTGTGTGTCCTGTTCGGCGACAATCGTCGCCGTTGGTGGCTCTCCGGTGATGAGCGACATCTCACCAAAGCACTCACCTGGTCCCAGGTGCGCGATGACGTAGGAGCGTGGCATATGTTTCGCAGTGCTTTCCCGCTGCTCCACGGGATCACTGGCCTGCGCTTCGTCTGCCTCCTCGTCCTCTCGTAGCAGCACGCTGACCTGGCCGGAGACAATGATGTGCAGGCGACCATGCCAGACACCGCGTTCAAGGATATGCTGGCCCCGCGTATAACTCGCCTCTTGCAGTCGCGCGCTGATGGCCGTTGTTTCATGCGGCCGCAGGTTACGAAACAGCGGACTGGCCTCTAGCAATTTGTGCGCTTCCAGGTTTTGCATACGCTGATTGTACAGATAAATACGCGCCGCCGCAAGAGGGAAGATATTGCGCCGTTTCCGTTTTTCTGCCAGCCATTTGGAATAACAGGACAGGGGTCGTTGATGACAAGCGAACAAACGGAGAAGGACAACAACATGAATATAGACGAGCAGCTTGAAAATTTCCTGGCAGATTTAGGAGTGAAGATGGATCGTCCAGAGCCTGTGCCGCAAAATGACAACTCCATTCCAGAGGTCTCTATCTTTCAGGCCTCGCGCGATCACTATGGCGTCTTCTATCGCCTGGACATCATCGATCAGGTGCCACAACTGCGGATTATCGTGCCGGTTGAGCATGGGGCCTTGAAGATGGAGATCTACCTGGTGCGCATGAACGATCACATAGGCCTGAATACCTGGTTCTCCACCCTCACCAGCTACGAAGGCAGCCCCGCCTTTGAGCGCGGGCGCGATGCCAATATGCAGCACCTGCTCTACGCGGTTGCCGAGATGATAAAGCAGGTCTTCTGGTCCGGTGACCTGGATACGCTGTCCTTCCCACCAGAGATCGCCGTCTGCCGCCTGGTATAAAGCGGGTCCTTAGAACCGGTGAGGTGGCCCCCATTCGCGTAGGGACCGGGCGCAGGCACAAGGGCCTGCCACACGGACGCGGTATTTCGTGTAGGGGCGCCGCTGGTCTGCGCCCGGTCCCTACGCGAATGGTAGAGAAAATAAGTGGCTAAATATAGGGATGTTCTGTTCCCGTTTTCTATGGTACACTACGAGCAGCATAGAGTAAGGAATAGACACCCATGCCTGACAATCTGGAGATCATCGGCCGGGAGGCGCTGGCCTACCTGGCGCTCAAGCACGCGGCGCGCGAGCGGGCGCTGCCCAAGTCGCGTGCCGCCATCCGGCAGTGTGCCAATAGTATTCGCGCGGCCCACCGCCAGCAGTTTCAGTCCGCGCAAGAGCTTCTGGCGCAGGCGGCCGATCTGCTGCGGGAGATGGCTGCTGAGCTGCGCGATCACCAGGATATTTTCTACGCGGGCTTTGTGCAAGATGCCCAGAAGGAATATGCCGAGGCCGCAACCTTCGTGGCCCTCGTGCAGGAGCAGCCTATCCCCCTGCCCCCTGACCTCACCATTGATTGGGCACCTTACCTCAATGGGCTAGGAGAAGCGGTAGGGGAGCTGCGTCGCTATATCCTGGATCAACTGCGCCATCAAAACTTCGATCGCTGCGAACTCCTTCTATCCTCCATGGATACCATATATGCGCTATTGACGACTGTAGACTTTCCCGAAGCGGTGACCGGCGGACTGCGGCGCACTACCGACGCCACACGCGGCATTCTCGAAAAGACGCGCGGCGATCTCACCGTTGCCGTAGGCCAGGCGCAATTGCAACGCACGATGCTCAATCTACAGGAGGCATTGCAGCGCCATCCATCTTAAGCTGCTGTGTTTTTGGCCCGTAGGATGGTACATAAGAATGTGTCCACTACGTAGTTTTTCGCGCTATGCACAGTCCGTTGTTACGTTGAGAAGGGGAGCGTATGCAAAATAGAGAGTCTATGAACCATGATACAGATATAGCGATACCCAGGATACAGGCGAGTACCTCCTCGCATGTAGTCACCGCCGACTCTGTGCGGGCTGAGGAGGTGCCCACCATACCGCTGGGGCCACTACAGACGATTAGCGCCTTGCAGCCAGAGATCGCCCTGCGCTCCGTTGCCGCGACGGAGATCGTGAGTATGCCCCAGCCCCTGGTGGTGCAGCCCTCGGAGTACCACCGGGGCCTGGGCGAATGGGCGCGCATCTGGTGGGATGGCACGCGCCCGGCATACCTGCCGCTCTCACTGATGCCCGTGCTGCTTGGCTCCGTGCTGGCCTGGACAGAGAGTATCACGGCGAGTAGAACGCTCCTGGGACACTTTCGGCTCTTTCCGTTCCTTGCTGCCATGGTCGCCGTGCTGCTCATTCAACTTGGCGCGCATCTTATCAATGATTACTATGACTACCTGCGCGGTATCGATACCAGCAATACGCTGGGACCTGGCAAGCTCATCCAGCAGGGTCTTATCAATCCGACGCGCGTTCTGATCTGCGGCTTTATCGCTCTTGGTCTGGGAGCGCTCGCTGGACTGTTCGCGGCGCTTGCTGGCGGCCCGCTGGCCTTCCTGTTCGGCCTGATCGGCCTGCTGTGCGCCTTCTTCTACAGCGCGACCACGCGGGCGCTCTCCTCGCTGATGCTGGGTGAACTGCTCGCCTTCTGTATCTTCGGGCCGCTGATCACGCTGGGCGCCTATATGGTGCAGACGGGCCAGTTCAGCCGTACAGCGCTGCTCTACAGCGTACCTCTGGGCCTGCTGGCGGCGGCGGTGATCCATGTCAACGATATGCGAGACGCCGAGGGTGATGAGCAGGCCGGCAAGCGCACTCTGGCCTCGACGCTTGGCCTCTCCCTCTCCCGCGTGCTGTACCTGGTGCTGGCGCTGGGCGCCTACGCCATCATCGTGGCCATCGCCGTGCCTCACCATGCGCCCCACCTGCTCCTCATCACACTGTGGATGCTGCCCGCGCTGGTCGTGGCCCTGACTGGCATCTTCCGTACCGATGCACCGGCCGGCCTGCACCTGGTGATGCGCGAGACGCTGAAGATCCTCACCGGCTTCACGATCCTCTTGATCATCGCGCTCGTTGTCTCGGCCCTCTGGCCACTGCTGCCAGGTCTGCCGGCGATGCTGATCTCGGCCTAGATTCTACGAGCTATGCCTGGAACTGCGCCATTTATGTACTTTTGATGACGTAGGAATCAGGAGTCTGGCTATGTTTAATTGTTTTGAAGAGGTGGATACGCTAGTTATCCACCTCAATGTGCTTCTACGCCTTCAGATGACAATTTACATGGTTGTGGAAATATGCGCACCAACATACTTGTCAAACATATAGAAAGGGCGGGCCCCATCGAGAAATTCCGTAAGATCTTTGAAGCCCCGGTCAAGCATAGCATATTCTAAATCAGGCTCAGCTACACCCCAACGCTGCGCGAACCATTTGCAGATCAGATCTGCGGGAAGAGTAGCGGACCGGAGCCTGATCTCTTGTCCCCAGAGCTTCTCATTAAGGAGGCGAGCGTTGACAACGAATTGGAGCAGGGGATCAAACAAACCCTGCGTTTTCAGATGGCGTAAGAGCACCTCACGCCAGTCAAAACCGAGAGGGGCAACCCATAAGCGTACAGCGAGGCGGGCAAGCATCTCTGGCCGAGAAAGAGTTCTCTCATGAGGCTGTAGCCATCGATGCATGCATGAGGGGAGATCTGTGTCCAGGTTAGAGCTAGAGCGCGTCGCTATATATTGCGCAACGAGGGCAAGCACCGCGTCATCGGTACGAGGCACATCGGTGTTGAGAGTACGAGCGGCGATCCCCGCAAGGGTTTCCAGCAGGAGGCGATAGCGTATAGCGGGACAATCTTCGCCAACTAGCTGATAGGCTGTCAAAACGTCAACATCCGAGACCCACTGATCTTCGTTAACGCGAACGCCCTGGTCGCTGATCCTCCAGGAATGGATGAACTTTGTTTCGTGCCATTCAAACGATGACTCCATAGGTTTCGAAGGAGGAGCGTTCAAAGCCTGAATAAGTTCCAGGGCATCACGCTGTTTCAGATTAGGGCGCTCCTGCCGCACAAAGTTCCATAGGGCATCAGCGACATTCTGAGCAAGCCCTTTCTCTACAGCTTGTTTGAGGATATGTTGGTAGGAGCGTTCAAAAAAGGGAAGCGCCGCCGCGACCTCTATAATCGTGTCTCCAGCCGTGAGAGGAATAACCCCGGCTGCCACGGCGCATTCACAGGCGTCTCTGATATTGACAAGCGCCTCTGTGAGACCGATATATCCCATATCTTCCGGTGCATGCACCAGGGCAACTTCATCATCGCCTTCGATTTCTCCACGCACATAGGCCTCAAAAACCCGCCCGAAGCCGCGCATTCCGAACGGCGCCAGCTCTGCTGCGCGTAGCGCTCCCATACTAGCCGCTCCCCAGACGTGTACACCGCGCTGTAACAGATCTAGAATCTCTTTATGGCGTACTGCCGCTGATTGATAAAAGTAGCCATCAATGATAGCGACCAGGTCTCCCGAGGAGAGAGGAAGTCGCAGCAGGTCGCCCGCTGCGACAGGTGGATGGATTTCCACGCCAGGGGCAAGCGCCTGAATCTGCTCCTGGATCAATGTTGGACCGGCAAAGACGAAGGTGCGACTCATTTCAGTGTCTCCAAAAAAAGCGAATTTGGTACAGCGACGAAGACGACAGGAATGTTGAACTCTTTGCGCGTGAGATCAACGACTATGGGAGGATACCCTACCATACTGAGAACGCGTCGAGAGACCGCGTGTAAGTCTGCCGTCAGGGACGGTGAGGCGGCGGAAGGTGTGTCTCGATAGTCCGTCTTTGGCTCTTCGCGTGCGCTTTCAATCCTGGAGAGGAGTTCTCGACTCTGTATATACATATATGCATTGGGAGTGCGTCCTAGATCATCGCGCGCTCCCGCGATAAGCGTAAGGCGGCTCTGTGCTGCCTCGGTTAAGGCCCGACTGAGAGCAACATCACGATCTAAATGACAGCCGTACCCTAGAGAATTGATAGGGCAGCTCGGAGAGATAATAGATGCTTCAAAGCAAGCCAGGTCAGTTGGTCCGCTCGCGTACATGATTCTGATCGTTGCACCCGCCTGCTGCATCTGTTCAAGAATGGGAGCCGAAGCGATACCATCGACCGTTGTGGGATCTATCAGAATTTTTTGTAACATTCCTCTTCTCACGCGCTCAAAGGTGTCCCGTTCGATAATCTCGTAGAGGCCGTGGAGAATGGCTTCTTCATGAATATTCCCACTGGCTAATCCGTTAGAACTTATAAAGAAGCTTGGAAGCAGCCACTCGCTCTTGACGGTAAAATCGAGGCGTACATAATTGGCCGGTATAAAGGTGTGGTGTATACCAACACCTGTTGGGCCTACGATGTGGGCAGGGAACCACTCAAGCTCTAAAGCATCGTGGATGAGATGATGTTTGTCCAGGTTCAGGTCATAGATAGAGTAGGGTAAGAGCGCAGCTATATCTCCCACCCTGGCCTGGAAAGATGGAAGTTCTGGTTGCTCGGCATGCCAGCTCTCAATTGACTCCATAATGGCCGATACTTTTGCGAGCATCTTTGTCGCGCCTTTGCCTTGCGATAAAGAAATATTGCGTGAGTTAGGACGGATCGCTTGAAAGACAGGTATGCCAAGGTCATCGAGCTGTGTGATGTCGGCGACCCGTGTGATGCCCATCTGTGATAGAAATGGTTGAACATGAGCAAGCGTCTGTTCGGGCGGGCAAACTCGATGTGTACCGACCAGGACAGATTTCGCTCCGACCGGGCCTCTTTCGGTGCCGCGATAGAGGGTTTCCTCACTATCAAGGCTCGTGATATCTAGCATACGTTCCTCCTTTCAACTTCTGAGAAGCCAGGCAACCGGGGGACGCGCACCATCAGGTCTCCATGTGATCCTTATTCCTGACTGAAGGGTGGGGACAAGGAAGAGGAGTGGAGTAGTTCTCCACTCCTTCCATGCTCGCGATCGTCCAGGGATTCAGGGGCTTATTTGACAGTGACGATGCAGATATAGCCGAATCCGCTGACATCGTCCGCATTGAACCCTTCGACGAGCTGGGTTTCCCGCAGAAACTCGCCGACGGCCTCTCTGGGCAGGCCAGCTTCTATCAAGGTATCAACGGGAGCTTGTTGAACATGCGCACGAAACTCTTCATCGACCTTCGTGCGTTCTACAATCGCCAGAGCCGTCTTCCGAACCTCTTGCAGTTTAGTTGGGCTCATCTCGTGGAGATTCATGGTTGCCTTCCTTTCTTTGTTTCGAACACTTAAAACAGTTGTTATACTTCATCCACTTCGTATATAACCATGGTTGTAAAGAAGCGCAAGAAATGTGGGAACCATCTTGAGAGCACACTATGCCCCTGCCTCTGTCTCGGTTGTCTTTGTGCCTGGTTCAGGCTCGTCCATGCGCATGCCTCGCATGTTTACCAGCGCATATATGCCTCCCAGGATTACAATCAGGCCGGTACCCGTGAAGATAGTATCGATGCGGCCCCAGGTGACACCTAGAAGCACCACGTGGAAGCCGCGTAGTACAGTGCCGGCCAGATAGCCGGCCAGGAGAATCGAGAGTATTGAAATCATGCTCATCGCAGGGGTAAACACTGAGATGACCCGCCCTAAGAGGTGACGCGGAATGATATGCAACATCAGGGGTCCAATCGCCGTATTCACAGCGACGATCGGCATGCCCAGGACGAAGAAGATGGCCAGGGCCAGGGGAAAGTAGGTCTGCCTGGCAAAGAGCAGGATCAGCAGACCACCAACCATTAGACCAAGCCAGAAGGTCCGTATCACTCCGAAGCGTTTGATGAAAAACGTTGCGCCAATCGCTCCCAGAATCGATCCTGATCCAAACGCGGTCCCCAGTAAGCCATAGAAGCTGGCAGGTGTATGCAGGTTCTCGATTACAAAGAAGACATCGAGGGTACTCAAGGCTCCTACGCCGAGGGCTGCGATACTGGCCGATATGAGAATGATCACCACCAGGCGATTCTGCGCGAAAAAGCGCAGCCCCTCGCTCAATTCACTCAGGAAACTGGCCCGTTGCGTTGGCGTAGCTTGTTCAACTATGGGTGGTAGACGCACAGCAAGCACTGCCAGGAACGAGACGGCGAACGAGACCGCATTGAGGATCAGTGCCCACTGGATGCCGACGACAAAGAGCAGTGGAGCAGCCAGAAAAGGACCAATAACAACGGCTGTGTTTGAGGTTACCTGTCCCAGCGCGCTTGCATGGGCGCGCTGGGCCGGTTCCACAACATCACCTATGAGGGTAAAGCGCGCAGGATTGAAAAACTGAGCACAGATAGTTGCAAGGAAGGTAATAGTGTAGATAATCCCAAGCTGCCAGAAAGCGGGAAGTCGGCCAGCTTGTAAGAATGCCAGGGGGATGACACCCGTGACCGACAGCAGGAGCAGGGCCAGAACCGCGCGGATGGCATCCATGAACAGCATGTTTCGCCGCTTGTCCCAACGATCTACAAATACTCCTGCGATGGGTCCGATGAGAAAAGTAGGAATAGCAGCGGAGAGCAGGACGCCGCTAGAAGCCAGTGGCGCCCAGGGTTGATTGCGTGCGATGATGGTAGCAACCCAGAGCATCAGAGTCGTATCGAAGACGACGTCGCCTACATTGGAGACGGCCTGGCCTCCCCATAGAAAAGCGAAGTTACGGTTGATGAAGAAACTGGACTTGTGCGTCTCAGTCGCTGCTATTGTAGTAGGATTCACACGGACCTCCTTTCGTCTTATGATACCTTCAAAACTTCCAGGTGATTGAGGGCTTCGATGGCAGGAACATGAGCATTGAAAGGATTGCCTCGAATATCGAGCTCAGTTAAGTGTGGTAACTGGCTTACCTCGTCCGGCAAGGTACACAACGTGTTTCCGCTCAGGCAGAGTGTACGTAAGTCATGCAACTGCCCGATCTCAGAGGGGAGTACCTCCAACCCATTTTCCTCAAGCTTCAGATCCTGCAAGTGAGACAACTCGAAGAGAGTCGGGGGAACACATTTCAAGGCGTTCTTACCAAGGCACAACCCCTGGAGCGCGACTAAATGTCTGAATTCTGCCGGTAAATCATGCAACTGATTCTGGTGGAGATTGAGCCGTTTCAACAAGTTGAGCCGTTGGATGCCTGGGGGAATCTCTTTTAATTGATTTGCAGCCAGGTCGAGAAGTTCTAGATTCCGGCAGTCCAAAATGGTTCGAGGAAATACCTGGAACTGATTGCTGTATAAAGTTAACTCTCGTAATACCGTAAATTGTTCAAATACCGCAGGTAGGGCGCTCAACTGGTTAAAATCGAGCCAGAGTAGTTTTAACTTCCGTAACGCTCCTATCTCTGCCGGCAATTGCTTGATGTTGCAGCGATTGAGTACAAGGACATAGAGATCGGTGAGCTTCCCTATCTCTGCCGGTAGCGTCCCAAATGGATTGCCTGCCAGGATCAGTTTTTGCAAGCGGGTAAAGGACCAGACCTCAGGCGGTAATTGTGAAAGCCGGAAAGCCGATAGGTTGAGCGTGAGCAGATAGCCATCTTGGTCATAGACGCATTTTCTTGGGGAAGCACCTAGCTTTTCGGTCAGAGCCGCAACAACTTCTTGATCATTACTCGATGACATCTGAATTTCCTTTCTTGTAAGTAACCATCACCTACTTTAGGATTCTATAGCTCTTCTATTTTCAGATTAGCTCGTGTTGTATTAGCGGATAGAGCACGAAGAATTGTTTTTACCTGAAAAGGCGTCAATGTTGGGTACTTTCCTACAATTTTGGTAACGATCCCGGTCATATGCGGGGCGGCAAAACTATTTCCCGTCGCCGTAATCCATTGCCCGTCTCGCCATGGTACGCGCACATCGATACCTAATGCTCCGAATTCGATGGGAGGCTCTGGATTGTAGTAAAAATGGTAAGCATCCGGCTCTTTATGTGAAGCCACCGAAATCACCGAGGCATAGACAGACGGGAAACTGGGTACCGGTAGATTGTTGGCTGCTGTCACCAGTACAACTCCACGAAAATATGCCAGGTCCGCCAGTTCATGAAAAACAGTAAAGAACTCTTTTTTTGTGGTGCCAAGGCTTAAATTGCATACATGCATCCCATTTTCGATAGCCCAGCGAAGCCCGGCTGCGAACACAGGACCACGTCCCATAAGCCACTCGCCCAGCACCTTGACGCTATATAGCTCACAGTCTGGGGCAATGGAGTGAATGATGCCTGCACAGGCGGTTCCATGTCCATGCTCATCTGCGTGTGGCTCAGTATTGTAGATCAGCCCGTCGGGTCCTTCCTGAATAGATACATAACCATGGACCGGTCCCTTCAAAGCTGGATGAGAGGCCTCGATACCGCTATCGATCACTGCTACCTTGACCCCTTTCCCTGTACTCCCTCCACACGCCTGTTCCCAGGTAATGTTGTCAATGGGGGCAACCAGGTCAATCGTATGGAGTGCTTCTGGTAAAAAGAGCGCACTTCCGGCTGGCATCCGTATCATCGCTTCTTCCTCACTTGTGTCGCTAAATGGTGTACGATAAAGTCCGCGTGCGTGTATATTTTACTGCACTCTGCAGAATACCCGCACATAATGCGCACTCTTGTTCGCCTGAAAGAATCAGCTCTTGCACAAGCAGAGCAAGTTCGCGGGCCCTGGCATTCAACATATCATCTATCTTCATCCAATCCGAGAATACGTGGGCCTGGTGATACAACTGCTGCCTCCTTCCTGGATCATGCTCTCCAAAAGCGCGAAGCAGTCCTGTAAGGATGGTTTGCTGATCCTTATATGCCTGTGACTGAGCTATGGCGACAGCGGCGATGTTAGCGAAGAATCCGAGGGTCTCCATATCCGTCATGCTGAAGGAAGGCATACCGAGCTTATCGAGTAGCTCTAAGACGCCGATGACACGATCATCGTAGAAGAGAGGGACGCAGAGAATGCTCTCCGGTATATAGTTGACGAACGAGGCAATGTCCCTGGCGAGTCGTTCATCGGTCTGGGTATTGGAGACCGCGATTGGCTGCCCACTGACGGCCACCAGCCCGGCAAAGCCATGACCTAGAGGCACACGGAATTTTTTCACCTCCTGCGCCGCTGGTCCAATAGCGACCTCAAAAGTGAGGTCGCCTGCCTCTTCATCAATAAGAAAGAGAGAACCGGAGCGGGCTGAGATGACCCGAGCCGCCGTCTGCACCACCATTTCCAGCAATTGGCTATGGGTAAAGGGTGAGAGAATGGTATTCACTGATGCCGAGCTGATCAGAAGCTGGCGCAATTCTTGCGCAAACTGTTCTCTCCCCAGGCGCTGCTGTAGCGTCGCTATTTCCTCTGCCTGGCGCGCAATAGTTGCCTGCGCTTGAACGAGGTTGGCATGATCTCCTGGTTGTTGCTCCATACCGTAGCTCCCTTCATCTTTTGGTGTAACTCACATATCAGCGACCAGCAGAGCAATATACCTTAGCGACTTCCGGACGGGCTTGCAGGCTGCATATGAGAACGAAAGCCGGCGCGGCTCAACTGATGCGGTATACGCTCAGGCGCGCTCAAGCGCAATAAGCAGATAGCGATACCTGCATAGCCAAGCATATAATCAGGCGTAAAATGGTTGCGCATCGCGGTCGGGAAAATGTAGAAACCCTTGCGTTCTGTCGCAAACGCTTCCAGGAGGCGTGCGTGAGCCAGAGCTTCCTCATAGTAGCTGTGATCTCCTGTTGCCTGGTACATATCCAGTAGCAGCTCAATATTCCCTGCCAGTCCATGGCACTGTGTTGGACCGAGCCACCTGGCGCTATATGCAATTGTTCTGGCCGCGCGTGCCGCTATCTCACGTGCGCCGGGAATGATATCGCAACTCGCGGCGTTGAGGAAGAAGCGGCCAATACCGGTGGCTCCGTGACACCAGAATGGGTTAGCGCCTTCAGCTCCACCTATAGCGATTGGCCAGTTAAGCCCACTCTCGTCTGCCAGAGCAGGGATAGCCCATTGACGGAGCAGATCGCTAACTCCCTGAATCACGGGCAAAAGGCGCTCATTGCTGGTAACTATAAATAGATCAAGTAGTGCATCAGCTATGCCAGCGGCACCGTGTGCATAGCCCAGAAGCCTCTCGCCGCTGAGAGTTCCATAACCCGCGGGTATCTCCCAATAATGCATACCCCGCTGATCACTCGTCTTTGCAGCCTGTAGAAGGCTTTCGCCACAAGTGATCGCTGCTTGCAGATGCTCCTGCTCCCCGGTTTCATCCCAAAGGAGGAGATGGAAACGCAAACGCCCTGCTGTCCCGGTCATGATGTCAGGGGAGGCATAGGGCAGGGAAGCAACCAGGCGCCCACGCTCAACGGCTGCCCGGATCAAAGTCTCGTCGTGTAACGTCTGCCCGGCTCGTAGCAGCGCCGCTCCGACTCCTGCCTCTCCAATGTAGAACCCGGGCAGAGGCTGGTTATTCATAGCTGGCGCCCAACGTAGCCACTCGGCCCCACGCGCAAGCACGGATCTGGCATCGGTATCTGCTAGCTCGCTTACCAGATCTGCCAGTGCGAGTACAATCCCTCCGCTCCCGTTGTAGAGGTCCGGGCGAATCAGCATCCCTGTAGGTGAATGGCTTTCCCAGGCCAGTCCATCGCTTTGATCTGGTTGCTTTGCAACTGCGCAAAGCGTATGCAGCAGTTTTTGAGCGAGTTCACGATAATGGGCGCGGCCTTCTCTCTCGTTTGCGCAGATGGGAGCGTCCTTATATGCGCTCTGCGATTGGTAGATACCTGGATCTTGTGCGATAGCAAGCAGCGCATTTTTGAACTCGCGCATCGAGGGATAGCGAGCCGCCGGGTCTTCATGGAGCGCGCGGGTAATCAGTTCTTTGATCGGTGTACCGATGCCCGGCCGTAATAGCTCGATAGGTCGTTCAAGAAGCGCGCGTGGATTGGGAGCCATCGAGGGTTCTGCCGCGGTGACCAGAAAGTAGAGAAGCGCTCCACAGCCATAAATATCGCTCTGGATGGTCGCTCCCGCCTGACCGTCCTGCTGCTGAGGAGCCATATAGCCAGGCGTCCCCCCACCTCTTGTACCTGCATCTCTCTGTTCATGGGCATGTTCAAAATCGATGAGATAGAGCCGCCCCTGAGGATCGACAATGACATTAGAAGATTTCACATCTCCGTAGACGATGCCCTTAGCATGTATATCTTCGAGGATCTCGACTAAGGCTAATGTCCAGTTGATGGCTTGCGGGAGAGGACAATGCCCCAGTTTTCGCCTCTTGCCCATCCAGGCATCGAGTGTTTCGCCCTCGATATCTTGCGTTACCAGGAAGAGATCGCCATCTTGCTCAATGAGATCGTAGAATGCTGGAATACGTGGGTCGGGACCCAGGCGTGCGAGCATCTCAGCTTCGTGGCGTAAGCTCGCCTGCCCCTTCCGGTTGTGCTGCCAGGCGTAGCCCGGTCCTTTGATAACGCACGAACGCGCCACCTCCAGATCCGCTGCAAGGTAGAGTATATGATGCACTGAGGCGGCAATCGTGGTGATCAGCAGGTAGCGTTCCCCAAGCAAATGCGGGGATGCAGGTGGATCTTCGGCAGTTCCTGCGGCGATAAAGGGGTCCTCTGCCCATGATGGAACTTGGTATTTCGGCAAGCGTAGATCGGGCACGAGGTCATTGTCAGGAGTTTTAATCGCTGGCAGAATTGCCCCGCTTAAGGACTGTATATACAGTCCTTGCCGAAATGCACCATAACGATAGTGGACCAGGCTACCAGGTTTCAAAGGGCGATCTGAAGGGACTTTTGGTCCGCTCAATCCCCGTGTGGCCTCGTCCAATCTAACTGCCAGGTGTACTGCCTCACGATTATCCTTTGGAAAGACCGTGATGAATTTTCCTGCCTGGCTGCTGCCTCTGTCTCCCTGATTAAGGAGGTTAAGCTGATCGAGCGAAGCTGCTACCTTGAAACTCGTCGCCTCCGCCAGCAGGATTGGAAGGGTACGCAGCAGGATCGCTTCAGCCGAAGCGTGATCAGCAGAGATATGCAGTTTCCAACCTTGCTCAGGGAGCGAAACGGCTCTTTGCTGAAAACGGAACCAGAGTTCATCGTCGCTTTGAGTGACACACCAGCAGCTTGTATCCGTGTCGGTGCCAGCGCACACTTCACGGAGTACACGCGTTAATGGTTCATTCGCCCCAATTCCTGGAGCAGTGAAGTGCAACCTGGATTCCAATCCTTTATCCCTTCCTTAGATAGATGCTGAAAACTGTTCTCTAATGAAGTACTCTTCGCTAAGAAGTAGCAGGTAACCAGAGAGACTGGAATAACCATCAAAGGAGCCAATAATGTTGTGAACCTGCCTTTAACCTTGTTGTCAACAGAGCCTGAAGCACTTGCAACACTGTGGAGACCTCATCGCTCTATCCGAGATAGATCTCTATCCAGGTCTGGAAGCAAAGAAAACAACGGCAATTGGCTCCCTTGTGAAAGGCCTGAGAACAGGCTCACCGAGGTCTAAGGGCAAATAGACCCGAAACAGATGGTGTCATAGCCGGCGACATCATCTGCCACATTCTCAAAGAGCTGTGAGTCGCGTAGCCAGTTGCTCACTGCTTCGCGGGGCAGCCCGGCATCGGTCAGGGTGTCTACAGGTTGCTGTCGGATTCTCTCCTTGAACTCGCTGTCCGTCTTGGCCCGCTCTATAAGCGATAGAGCGGTCTGGCGAACTTCGGCAAGCTTCTCGGGAGTCAAGTCATTTGGGCTCAGGGCCATGGGATTCTCCTTCCAA
>JALYTT010000449.1 GCA_030854145.1 Chloroflexota bacterium
TCCCTACGCGGGAGGGGGAAGTGCCCCGATCCCCGTCAATCGAAGCGTGACGGAGCACTATGAGGCAAGCCTCGCCCTACGAGACGACCTGCCTCTCTTCTGCGGGCAGAGAGGCGTACCTTGACACCTATTGCCATTGGAGATATGTGGCCCTCACGCGGCCACCAGCGGTCGCGCATCCATAATGACCTCGTGATAGCCGTCAAAGAGACACTGCATGGCGGCTGGCCAGGAGCGTTGTCGCGCCTCCTTCAGTGCGGCCTGACCCATGGTAGAGCGCAGGGGGGCATTGTATACCAGGTGCTCCAGGCGAATGCGATAGCTCCGCGCCTGCTCTTCTGCATCGAGTCCAGCCACATCCAGCAGAAAGCCGCTGCCGCCATCCTGCACCAGGTCGCATACCCCCTCCGCAAGCACTCCCACGATAGGTAGCTCCGAGGCCATGGCCTCCAATACCACCTGCCCGAAGGTTTCGGAGGTCGAAGGAAACGCGAAGATGTCGGCCGAGGCATATGCCGCCGCCAGTTGTTCACCTTGCAAGTAGCCTGTGAAGGTCACTGGCAGGCCGGCAAGCTCCTGTTTCACTTCTTTCAGGGCTGGTCCATCGCCGACGAGCACGAGGTGGGCGCGGTCGTGATCCATCGCGCGATAGGCCTGGGTAAGCAGGTGCAGATTTTTTTCCCATGAAATGCGACCTGCATACAGCAGCACGGCCTTGGTATCCGCGTTCTTCTGACCTGCCAGCCAGGATGCGCGCAACTCCGTGCTTCTCTTTGCCGGCTGGAAGAGCGCGGTATCGACGCCCCGTGGCCAGATGCGTACGTGTTCAAACCCTTGTGTATGCAGCATGGAGGCCGTTGAGGGCGAGGGACAAAATGTTAGCGCGCTCTGGTTATGAATGAAGCGATTGTAGGTCCACATGGGCTGTGTGAGCATGGGGAAGCCGAAATGACCACAGTACGCGGCAAGGTTGGTATGGTAGGAGGAGACCACGGGCTTATTGAGGAAACGCGCCGCCGCCAGTCCCGCCGCCCCCAGCACAACGGGATCAGCCAGGTGGACGATATCCGGCTGGAATTCGTTCAGGCGGCGAATAAACAGCGGGCGAAAGAAATGGAATTTGAGTTCTGGATAGAATGGCAGCGGAACACCAGACGTGCCGACGATCTCCGCGCCGGCATAGTAGTCCATCCCGTTTTCAGGCCCCAGCAGGATGGCCTGGTGTCCTTGCGTGTGCAGGTGTTCCAGCAAGCGTGCCAGGGTGCGTGTCACTCCGTCCAGCTTCGGCAGAAAATTCTCAGTAATGATTGCTACTCGCATGATGTGCTTCCCTGGTCCCTTATAGGCTCTAGCGTTTACTCGATAGTTGTGTTATCCATAGTTAAGGGTAGCACCTGCATGTTAAGCCAGGTTTAGTGGAGAGTAATCATGAGGATAAATCATGACGTAAGATTGTATCCCGAAAGACGGTAGGGCCGTGTAAAATATAGGAAAGAAGACAGGAGGAACCAGGATGAGGAAGTTCGACATCGTGTAACTCACTCGTACACTATGCAATTCGAGCGTCTGTTTGTAGCGATAGTACTATGCATAGCCTGGAAATAGGAGCTATTATCATGCCAGAAACGACCAACACTCCGGAGCATACCACTGCCAGTCCCGATCAGAAAACCTATCAAATCAATCCTCCCTTCATCGTCCCTGTTCTGGGTGGTAGCTACGCCTTTATAGCAATAGTAGTGCTGCTAGATATATTAATAAAACAAGGCTTCTCTCTCTTTAGAGTCCTCATAGCCTGCCTGATTCTGCTTGGCATCGCCATCTTCACCTTCGTCATGGCACGCCTCTACGGCATAGCTCGCCTCACCTCTTCCCCGGATGGCCTTATTTATTACAGTCTCTACTACACCCTCTACACGCCCTGGGACAATATCTCGCGCATTGTCAACCTTCCCCGAACGGGTGGAACGAGTGATGCCCTTCAACTTCGTGACGCAGCCACGCGGATGCCCATAGTTCAGGGCATCCGCGAACACTGCCCGGCTATCAAATTCTCCTCACTCCCTCAATTGTCCTTTGCCTCCATTCCTCATGCAGGTCCCATTTCTAGTCCCTACGATAGCTACCATATTATCCGTCTCGGCTGGCACTGGCGCAAACGTGAATTTGCTCAGGAACTCCAGAAATATGCTCCCCACGTTTTCACGGCCAGGCCCAACTATCAGCAGCCGGGAAAGAGATCCGTCTGAATACTCTCTCCCGTAGCTGATAAAATGGTGCTGGATAGTTGCGGATAAGTCTGTTCTCATGAACAGGCGCGCTGTTTCGCCATCAGCCACCCTTTGGGAAGGAGCCGACCTTGCGCCAGCTTTTGCCTCCATCGTCGGTCTGATAGACATCAAAGCTACGATTTGCGCGTTGTCTTAAAGCCACTCCCCACTGCGCGGAGGAAAAGCTAAAATCGACGATCCCGCCCTGGGCCGATGGTTGGTTGAGGCGAGTGATCTTCCATTGTCCATTCGTCAATGTGAGCAAGAGGATGATGTCATTACTACTGCCATCAAGGCCGGACCCCGATATATGCCGAGCATCGAGCAGGGCGCGTATATCTACATCCGGTAGCGCGCCATCTACCTTCCATGTCTGCCCGCCGTCCTGGGTCATATACACAGACCACTTCCCGCCGGACGAGTTGTCACCGGCCAGAAGATATCCGGTTTGCTCATTGAGAAACATGGGCCGTGCTGGGGTACCAGGCTGCACTTTCTCTCTGTGCCCTTGTGCATCGAGCAATGCTTGCGGCTGCCAGCTCCGGCCCCCATCGTGGGTCACATACAGTCCCGTTTGATTGGTCACCCAGCCCGTTTGCTGATCGTGGAACTGTAGCTCGTCCTCTCCTCCAGGCATAGTCAGCAGACCAACACTCTGCCATGTCTTGCCCCCATCGTTGGTATGCAGAAGGGTGAGCTTTCTAGCAGCAACTGGCGTGTTATTCTGGGGCGGAAAAGTGGTAAATGCAAGCGGGGTATCAACCACCCAGCCATGATTCCGGTCAATGAACGTCATACTATTCGCATTGTCGCCCTTGCCAGGCCAGGCGAAATGCTGCCACGATGCTCCAGCATCAAAGGTGCGGTAGAGCCATTTAATAGTGGCCATCTGTCCTACTGGCCCACTCTGCCATACTGGCAGCCAGACCGTCTGCGCATCCAGGATATAGAGATAGTCGACTCCGTGGCCCGGCAGACCTGGTGGGGTCACATCCTTCCAGTGCTTGCCACCATCGCTTGTGCGCAACACGGAGCCATAGTTATTATCGGATGTTGGACCAACGCCGACCGCCCAGCCTACCTGCTGGTCAACCATATACAGACGCAGCCCTTCCGTCAGCACTACACCGGACTTTATGGCCTGGTGCCCTGTGCCTATGGGGTTGGTTGATACCGGTTGTTTGCCACTTCTGTCAGTGTGTATGAGCGCAAAGACAGTCACCAGGGTTCCAACCAGGAGCAAGACAATGAGCACCGCTGCCATCTGATTCAACCTGCGTATCCAGGGTTTCGCTTCATGCGAGGGGATCGTTTCCATAATGCGTCCTTTCTTTTGGGTCTCTTGTGCTGTAGCATGCAGAGTCTCCTGTGTTGAGAGCGGTCGAGATGACGAATGTAACTTGAGCCAGCGTTCTCGTATACGACGAATCGATTGCGTATCTTCAGGCGTTATTTGATAGGCCTGCTCTAATTGCTGGATATATTCCAGGTTCTCGGCCTCTTCAGGAAGGAGATCATCGTATTCGTGCTTCTTCATCTCTACTCTCCTTTTGTCGTGGGTTGTGCAGGGTGGAGCGTTCGCAGCAGGCAGATCGTGCGTGAGAGCAGTTGGCGTGTCGCCTGGTCGCTTTTCTGCAATAGTACGGCAATCTCGGCAGTAGCAAGGCCGTGTCCATAGCGTAGGAGCAGAATCTGCTGCTGCAAAGGGGGGAGTTGTTGGATCGATTGATGGAGATGCCCGTACATCTCGTCGCGCAGGAATATATGTTCTGGCTCATCTGGATCAGGAATAGCCTCGATGCTCTCATCTAATGTCACCGTAGGCAGATGCCGGGCGTAGCGATAGCTATTCGCCAGCTTGTTGCGCGCCACACGTTTCAACCAGGCGAGTTGCCTGATCCCGCTCCATGTAGGTAAGGAGGGATTCTCTAAAGCGGCGGCAAACACATCGAGGGCCAGGTCTTCGGCATCTTCACGCGAGGATGTGTGCGCGCGCAGATACGCGAAGATCGCGGGACAATAACGATCAAACAGCGCCTCCTGATCGGCCGCCGGGTGGCTATCTTCTGTTGGCAGCATACCACTCTCCTCTCCTGTAAATTCTCTCATTAAAGTAAGTCACCAGAAAGCGAAAAATGTGACAACTCCGTAACCAGGGGAGATGAGGTTAGGGAGCAAGATGGGAGAAGTTTCTATGTGCGCTTTTGGGTATACTTGATGGTGCAATGTGTTCAATGAGAAGTTTCCGGTTGAAGACATGACCGATCTAAAAGGAGGAACCGCTAATGAGTACCACACCATCTCGACCGCAAGACGCACTCTCTCCCGATGAGATTGAGGTTCGCGCGCTCTATCAAGATGTGTTGGATAGCTGGAACAGGCGCAGCGCTGATGCCTTTGCCGCTTCGTTCGCCGAAGATGGCGATGCCATTGGTTTCGATGGAAGCCAGCTCAACGGGCAGGCGGAGATTGCAGCCGAGCTTCAGCGTATCTTCGCCAACCATCTCACGGGCGCCTATGTAGGCAAAGTGAGGGATGTACGCCTTTTGAGCGCCGAAGTTGCTATGCTCCGCGCCATTGTCGGCATGATCCCGCATGGCCAGTCGGACATCCAGCCTGCGCTTAACGCGATTCAGACCCTGATTGCTGTCAGGCATGCTGGCGCGTGGCGCATCGCGCTCTTTCAGACCACCCCGGCCCAGTTGCACGGCAGACCTGAGCTTGTCCAGCAGATGACGGAGGAGCTCCGGCAGTTGCTCGCGTAGGTGTGCTCTAAGACCAGGGCCAGGGGCGTATACCTCAGAGTGCTTATACTTTTCGGATGTGTTATTCTAATCATCGTGGGAACTATCGCCTGATAATAGAACGGCACACGCGAAAGAGGTAGGCCATGATTTCGTCTCTCTACAACAACATTCAGTTCGCCACGTTTGTCGTGGGCGTAGTGGCGGCTCTGGGAGCCTCCCTGATCTATAAAGCGCGTATCCATAAGGAGCAGGCGCAGATCCTAATTGAGCCGGAAGAGCGACAGGAAGAACGGGCGTATTATGTGAAGTATGGTGTAGGCGCGAGCCTGATTGGGCTCGCGCTGGTAGCCCTGATCGCGTTAATCAGTGCCGGCATCAACCTTCAGCAGCCAATCAATGCCATCGGCGTGCTTATCGGGCTGACGGCAGGACTGGTGCTTATCTGGTTTATCCAGACCCGTTCTGAGGATAGGAGCGCAATAGGAAAGCAGGAAACAAAAACGCCTGATCAGTAAGATGAGAAGATGCCCCAGCCAGCATGTGAGGAAAGTGCGCTACATCCGTTATAATTGATGACGAACTTGAGGAGGGTCAAGGATGATAGCGGCACACTTACCAGACCAGGCATATCAACTGGCAGATGAGTATCACCTGGGAGGAGGGTGTAAAATATTTTGTGTAAGTAGTCAACACAAGCAAGGGATGAAGAAGAAGATAGAAAGGGAACTACCACATGACCATCCGACCAGAATTGATCGACGAACTGCTCAAAGAATGCTCCGACC
>JALYTT010000450.1 GCA_030854145.1 Chloroflexota bacterium
CCTCCACGAAATGCGGGATGCCGCCGGGTGCCACATGGCGGTCCACGACCGGAAAGTGGCTCTTTTCATGTACGGGCGCCGCTGGCCTGCGCCCTCTCCCCCGGCGCCCTGCTCGTGCCAGCGAGGCCTGCAAAGAAAATGTGCGATCTATGTTATCCAAATATTTATCTATATAGTACTTTTCTGTGAACATTGCTTGCAAACCTGCAAATCCCAAATTTATTCGGTAGACTCACTCGATGTGTGTATCGATACTCTAAACAAACGCATCCCTCTGAGGGACGACACGACTACCTGAACCATATGCATAGAGGCTATGGAAACACGGTATCCGGATAGGTGTGCAAGGGAAACACCTTATCCGCGTAGGGGCGACGGCTTGCCTCGCCGTGATCGCGCGAAAAACCAACCAACCTATTTTCGGGGGTGAGACAGGCTCCCCAGGCCCCATTGCGCGCCTGCACGCTTGCCTGTACATACCTGCCGCTGGATCGTCGCGCCCTGAATTATGCATGGGCGCCATGTAGGACGTGACTTGCCCTGGCCTGGGCCCTCGCTGGCCTGGCCCCCTAAGGCTCACGTCCGCCAGACAAGAAAGGACAAAGTACCATGTTCAAGAAGCTTATCCGCTGGATCCTGCCGCTCCTGGTGATCGTGGCCATCGCTTTCTGCTTGATGCTGTCACCAATTATGGGCACTCACGCGGCCGCTCCAAGCAATGGTGGACCTAGCATCTCGGCTCCGGGACCGGAGATGTACTGGCGCCCTCATTAAATGAAACATATTCCGAGAGGTTCGAGGATTAGTGAGATAACATCCTCGGACCTCTTATTGATTTAATTTATTAGTGAATCTAGCCAACTTCTTACCTCAACGGCATTACGGTGTCCCAATGATTCCAGCACCGTTATACTTGTTCCTCCAAGTTTAATAGCCTCTTGAATATTGTTCTGAAGCGCCGCAACTCGTGCTAGGCCGTATTGTGCAAGAGCGGCCAGATCTTGACTTCCTTCAGGAATAATAGAGAGCATATCTCGGAAACTCACTTCAGCAACCTCTATTTGATGTCGATTAAGATAGAGATTTCCGAATTCATATAAAATATTAGCAGTAATCTGAGGAATGTCTATCTGGCGAGCTAATGATAAGCCTTCATTCAGATAGATTTCGGCCTGGGCATAATCCCTCTGCTTCCGTGCAGTCAATCCTAAGTTAAGAAGTAGGACGCTGATCCATTCACGATGTTCAAGTTGGCGAGCTAAAGCTAATCCTTCCCGGAAATATTTTTCTGCTTGATCGTGGTTTCCTAATTCACTTTCTGCCTCTCCTAAATTACTAAGTAAAAGGCTAATCCATTCGCTGTGCCCTATTTGTCGAGCTAATACCAACCCCTCTTCAAAATACTTTTTTGCGCTATTATGATTTCCTTGCTCGCCTGCTGTCGCTCCCAGGTTTATAAGCATAGTACAAATCTGTTCCCTATCTCCTATCTGTCGAGCTAAGGCCAATCCTTCCTCCATATATGCAACCGACTGTACATAATTTCCCAAGCTGGCTGCTACCGACCCCAACGTTTCCAACAAGCCGCAGATCCGCTCTCGATGCCCGATCTCCCGTGCCAGCGTCAGTCCCTCCTGCAAATACGTCTCCGCCTGCGTATATTCCCCGCGCTTCCATGTTACCGTGCCCAGGTCTGTCAGCAGGGCGCTGATGCGTTCGGCGTCGCCGATCTGGCGGGCCAGGGTCAGGCCTTCTTGATAGTAGGCTTCGGCCTGCGCGTAGTCGCCCAGGCGCAGGGCGATCTGGCCCAGGTAGAGCAGCGCCGTCGTCACGCCGTAGCTATCGTACACGGCCTGCGCGGCATCGCGGGCCCATTGCACGTAGCGTTCGGCGGGCTGGTACATGGCGCGCACGAGCAGGAAGGGGGCGAAGGCACTCACGGTGCGCACCAGGGCGGCGCGTTTCTGCAGGGTGTGCGCGGCCTCCAGGGCGGCGAGGATCGTGCTGCTTTCGAGTTCCAGCAGCTCGTAGTCGGTCTTGTGGGCCTCGACGTAATCGGCGCAGTAGGCGACCAGGCGCTCGTGGGGCGCGTTATCGTGGCGGCGGTCGCGGGCGCTGGCGGCGTAGTCGGCGATGGTCTGGTGCAGCGTGTAGCGGTCGGAGATGCTGCTCTCCAGCAGGCCAGAGTCGCTGAGGGCATCGAGGGTCTCTACGGAGCAGGCGGCGATGACGAGGGCGGCCTCTTCGGAGAAGCTGTTGGGCTTGGGCGGGAAGGCCGAGAGCGCGTAGAGGGCGGCGCGCGCCTCCTCGCTCAGGAGCTGGTCGGTGACGGCGAAGACCGATTGCAGGGAGAGCGGCGTTTCGCTGGTCAGGCTGGGATGGCTCTCGACGGGTCCGTGCGGCTCACTGATGCGCAGGCGCTCCTCGGCGCTGCTCAGGCGTTCCAGGGCGGTGTGGATGCGGCGTGCCTGGCCGGTGTAGGCCTGCTTGCGCAGGTAGTTGCCCATGAGGGTCAGCGCCAGGGGCAGACCACCGACGGCATGTACGAGGTCCTGGGCCTGCTGCGGCTCGCGCTCCACCACGCCGGGAGCCAGCAGGCCCAGCAGGGTCATGCTCTCGGCCTCGCCCAGTTCCTGCAGCAGCGCCGTGCCCCCGAACGCCAGGTGCGAGGCGATGGCGGGGAAGCGCGTCGTCACCAGGTGGACGCAGTGGGAGCCGCCAACTTTGAATGTCAGCGCCTCCTCGATGCGCCAGGCGTCGTCGATGACCAGCAGCATGCGGCGCGCACCTATGGCGGTATGCAGCGCGCGCGCCCAGGTCTCGTTGCCGCTCAACGTCGCCATCTCGGTGGCGGACATGCCCAGCAGCGTACCCCAGCGGCTCAGGAGGCCCGGCAGGTTGGGCGTCGGTCCCAGCCCGGCCCACAGCACGCCGTCGCGGAAATGCGCACGCACCTGTTGATCGTGCGCCAGGGTAATCGAGAGCGCCGTCTTGCCCACCCCCGGCAGCCCATTGAGCGCCGTCAACGCCACGCTGCCGCCGCCCAGCAGCCGCTGCCGGATCTGCGCCAGTTCCCGATCACGCCCCACCAGTTCGATTGCCGGCTGCAAAGGGATAGCAGGATCATACAACGCCTCCCCAGTGCCCGCGCTCCATGCCACCGCCTCCCCGCCCTGCGCCTCCATGATATGTACGGGCGCCCCTTGCGTGCGCCCTGTTTGTGGATGTCCTGTTTGTGAATGCTCTGCTTGCGGCGGGCGCCCTGTTTGCTCTGCCGCTCCTTCTCCGCGCAGGCCATCCAGGTCCAGTTCCTCCTCAGTCTTCCCAAAGACCTGGCAGAGCTTGCGGCGGAAGTAGGGTGATGGCCGGGTGATGCCGCGTTCCCAGCGGCTGACATTCACGTGTGTGGTGCCGATGCGGTCGGCAACCTCCTGCTGCGACCATTTGCGCAGGATACGCACCTCGGTCAAATGCAGCCGAGGCTCCGGGTCAGACGCTGGTGTGTGGCGCATTGTCATGGCGGTCTGCCTTCCCATAGAACGCTATCAGGGTCCAGAGGGCCGTGGCGTCCGTCACCACGCAAAAGATGATAAATATGTTAAAGGAAATGATAACATAAGTTCTTTCCTCTGTACATGGTTTCTGAGCATAATTGAATCAACGAATACGTAGGCAGTTTTCCCATCCCAAGGAGTGGTAACATGCAAGTCGTGGCCTATCGTGAAGAGACAATCCCGAGCAGCATCTTAACGCGGGAGAATGAGCAGATCCGGCACTTTTCGTTGTCAGGCATCATGCCGGCAGGCTACTCGCTGGCATTGAACATCCCGCTTGGCACGCTTTCCTGTCTCTCCAGTAGCGATGGGGAGCCCCGGCTCGTGATCCAGCAGCAGTTCACCACCAGCGAATTGAGTGTGCTGCTCCCAATCCTGACATCGTTCCCTTACTACTGCCCGTACGAGGAGCTGTTCGCCAGCTTCTACAACGGCACCGTCACCGAGATACTGATCGAGGATTGCCGCCAGCGCCTGCAGGACGCGCTGGACACCGGCAACTGGGAGCAGCAGATGCGTCCCATTCGCAACGTCCTCTCGCGCGTGCGCATCAAAATGCGCGCCTTCGGCGTCAACATCTCACCCATCCTGGAAACCGGCTACATGCTGAAAGCCGCCCCGTCACCAGACGCTATGGCGGCCAGCGCATAAAGGGTAGGGATGCAGAAGAGGTAGGGCGCAAGAGAGGTAGGGGAACAGGGCGACCGCAAGGGATCGCCCTGTTCCAACTACGCGCTCTCTGGAAGGTGACGCGGTCTCGTCCTGTTTAGGATCAACCAATGTCCCCTGCGGTCGTCCTGTCGGCCTCCGCGCAACATGCCCCTATACGCGGCATGCCACCTCCTCAGCGAACTTGAGAGAAGGGATTCTGCTTCTTCGGGCGGCCAAAGAAAAAGTAGAGAAATGCCCCGACTATATGAGTAAAAATTACAACCAGGACCCACAGGATTCTCCGGTCTTGCTCCAGGCGTGGATTCGTCACGCTATCCACAATCATCCACATCCAGAATACGGTTGCCGCAAGAAACGGAAGAACGAAAAGAACGATAATAATAAGATCGAAACTGTGAAAGCCAGGGATCATAGATGAATCCTTTCACACGCTAGAAGCATTTTTCTGCCAGAGATTCATAGCAGATTATAATACGTCCATGCACATTATATAATAAGAATGTGCATGGATGTATTATAATCTGCTATGAACAACGCGCGCTGCACAAGGGTAACTTCACAGTTGAAACAGTGACAAACGCCCTATCTGAAGCGTCGATATTATATATGAGCGTCGCTGGTCTGCCATCCGTTGATACAAAATAGATGGCAAGATGGAGGTATTGGAACAGGGCGACCGCGAGGGATCGCCCCTACATATCCATCTTCGAATGGAACACGCGTGGGATGGAACGGGATGCCCAGCACGCCGACGCTGATACGTTGGTCGCATCGCTGGATATGTAGGGGCGATCCCTTGCGGTCGCCCTGTGACCCGACGCGCGCTTTGGAAGGTGACGCGATCTCGCCCTATGGAGTAGCAACCAATGCGCTTCGGCTCCCCTTGCCCGCCGACAAGGCCTGCGCCCTCTCCACCTGCGCCCGCGTCATATCAAGAGGAAGGGCAAGAAAAGTATGGATCGATACAGAATTCTGTTGTGTGGCCTCTTACTGTTCGCCATAGTCATCTTGAGTAGTTGCGGGGGCACGCCACCGCCAGGGGACAGCGCCACACCGACCGCAGCCGGCGCGTCAGCAGCGGTCACGCCAGCAGCAACCGCAACGCCGGAGGCCTCCGCGACAGCGCCGGTCAGCACGCCCACAATCGTGCCAACGGCGCCTCCGGCAGGAAGCGTGCTGGCGACGGCGAACAATTACTACAACGCGGTCGAGGCCAGGAACTACACAAAGGCCTATTCGTATATGGACCCCGGCGTAACCTCGCGCCTACAGCCCAACCAGCCCATCTCGCAGGATCAATACACCCGCCTCGCCCAGGGCGTCGATCTAGGCGCCGGGCCGGTCGTCGACTACACATACCTCGCCGACTCGTCCGACCCGACGATGGTCATTATGACGCTCGACCGCAAACATGGTCTGCGCTACCATTCGCACCTCAAAATGAAACAGGCGGGCGGCACCTGGAAGATTATCTCGTTCGACACCATTTAAGTAGCGCGTGGCTTGCCTCGCCGTCCTGGTCGTTGCAGGAC
>JALYTT010000048.1 GCA_030854145.1 Chloroflexota bacterium
CGCTCAGCAGCTTACTACACGCATCTGTGCGTACTTTGGCTGTTCGTATGAGCCTCATCTTTCTATTCCCGATAAGGTCGCGTGAGTCTGCACTAGGTAACGCAAGAGCTGCAAGGCAATTTCCTCCTGATGAGAGAAGTTCTGAGCATGTGCTATACTAGTTTGGAACATATGTATTCGGAACCGTTTGGGGTGACATGAGCAACGAGAACCGGCCGACTGCGCTCGTCGAAGATGAAACACTCATTTATCAGCGAGATGGAGAGTACCATCAGATCCAGGTGGGAACTTCCGTCTGGTATGCCTGGTTGCAGACTGCCACTCTCCTCCGGGTGCGCACTCCGTTCGGAACCTTTACTGTCCGCCGAGAGCAAACAGGCAATAAGCGCGGGAACAGGTACTGGCGCGCCTACCACAAGCGCGATGGCACACTCCATCGTGTCTATCTGGGCCTGGCTGAGGAGGTGACGCTCCAACGGCTCAGAACCATCGCTGCACGCTTTTTTGCCCCTCCTCCATGCACCAGAGAGGAAAGGGAACCTTCCATCCTACCCTTGTCCCTCACCTCGCTCATTGGTCGGGAGCGGGAGATTATCGCTGTTTGTACCCTGCTTGTACGTCCAGAAGTGCGTATTCTCACGCTGACCGGCACAGGAGGAGTAGGCAAGACGCACCTGGCACTCGCAATTGCGGCTGAGGTTCAAGAGCACTTCCCCGACGGCATCTGCTTTGTCTCGCTGGCTCCTATTCGCGATGTCGACCTGATCTTGCCCGCCATCGTGCAGGCGCTTGGCCTGCAAGAAAGGAACCGACCGCCGCTAGAAGTGCTGCAAGCGGAACTTCGTGAGCAGCATCGCCTGCTTGTGCTGGACAACTTCGAGCAGGTGGTGACGGCAGCCCCGGTCCTGGTAGACTTGCTAGCTGCCTGTCAGCGTCTCAAGCTGCTTGTGACGAGCCGGGAGGTGCTGCGTGTCCGAGGAGAACGTGAGTTTGTCGTTCAGCCGCTGGCTCTGCCTGATCTAAAGCAGCCGCCCGCTGACGAAACGCTCATCCGCTATGGTGCCGTGGCACTCTTCCTTGAGCGGGCACGGGAGGTCCAGCCCATATTTGAGCTGACCGTTCTCACCGCTCCGCTGATTGCGGAAATCTGCTGGCGCCTGGATGGCCTGCCTCTGGCACTGGAATTAGCGGCGGCTCGGCTCAAAGTGCTCTCCCTTCAAACTCTCCTGGAGCGGCTGGAGCATCGACTCCACATCTTAACGGGTAGGCCACGGGATCTGCCTGTCCGCCAACAGACCCTGCGCCAAACTATTGCCTGGAGCTACGACCTGCTCTCTTACGAGGAACAGCGTCTCTTTCGCCTGCTTTCCGTCTTCGTCAACGGGTGTACCCTGGAAGCGATGGAGGCCGTGTACAGCGCGCTAGGGGGCGAGCGCGCACAGGTTTTGGACCAGGTGACATCCCTGTTCGATAAGCACTTGCTCTACCGGGGTGATCAGAGCGATCATACATCACGCTTGTTGCTGCACGAGACGCTGCGAGAGTATGGCCTGGAAGCCCTCGACGCTACCCAGGAGCTGGAGATGGCTCGACAGGTCCACGCGGAGTATTACCTGGGACAGGTAGAAGCCTACCTCGAAGGCACAGAGCGGGGTGGGTGGCTCGAGCAACTGGAACATGAGTATGCCAACCTGCGTGACGCCTTGCAGTGGGCGCTGGAGAGACCCGCAAGCGAGATGGCTTTGCGCCTGGGGAATGCGCTGTTACATTTCTGGGAGGGACATCAGCCTCTGAGTGAGGGCAGCACCTTCCTGGAGCGTACACTGGCGAGCAGCCAGGGTGTTCCGGCGCAGGTGCGAGCCAGTGTACGCTTCACGACTGAAGCCCCGGCGCTCAAACAGAGCAACCACGAGCCAGGTGCGGCGCTGGCTCTGGAGGCGGTCGTGTTGCAGCGCGAACTGGAAGAGGCACGCCGCCTCGCCCGGTCACTCTATCTACTTGGAGTGATCGCGTGGATCATCGGTGACTTCGCCATGGCCCGCTTGTACACAGAGGAAGGGCTGGTCAGAGCGCGGGACCCGGCTGAAAAGGTCACCCTTGCCTACCTGGTTGATCTCTCAGGACAGATCGCACTCGATCAAGGTGAGATCAGCAGCGCACGGACGTTGCTGGAAGAAGGCCTTATGCTCCACCGGGAGGCGGGTGACATACGTGGTAGCCTGAATGCTCTCTTCTTCCTGGAGCGGACGCTCCTGGCCCTGAGCGAAGTGACCCAGGCGCGGGCATGTGCCGAGGAGCAGTTCGCGCTCTCCAAAGCGCTAGGCTTCCGGCCAGGTATGGCTGGCGCTCTCATCTTTCTCGGACGCTTAGCCCTTGAGGAGGGAAACGCGGCGACGGCGAGTGGACTGTTCGAAGAAAGCCTGGTGTTCCTGCGCGAGATGAACGAGAACGTACCCCTCGCCGTCGCGACGAATCTGCAAGGGATTGGCGTGACCCTCGCATCGCAGGGACGCCTGGCGGAGGCCGTACGGCTGTGGGGTGCCGCCGCAGCCCTGGTCGCCTTCCTCCCGGAAGAACGTGCCCTTGTAGCACGGGCACGTACGGCAGTGTATGCCGAACTCAGCGAAGAGGCGTTCACCGTGGCATGGGCCGAAGGGCAAGCGCTGACGCTGGAGCAAGCGCTGGTAGCAATCGAACACATCGCGCGCTCCAGTCAGCCTCTCGCGCAGGCCACCAGGAGTGCGAGACGTGCATATCACCTGTTACCTTCCTCACATGATCTGACCGAGCGAGAGGGAGAGGTGCTGCGCCTGGTCGCACGGGGATTGACCGATGCCCAGGTAGCTGATGCCCTGGTCATCAGTCCACGTACCGTCAACGCACACCTGCGCTCCATCTATAGTAAACTGGGTATCGCTTCACGCCATGCCGCAACTTTGTTCGCTCTCGAACACCATCTTATATAAATTTCATCCTGTTCTGTCCTGGGTGCCAAATTATGTCGCGCTACTCTGGCTCCATGTGATTTGTGCCGCTCACTATCCCTGGCTCACTTCCGGTTTTTTTGTTTCCCGCAGCGGGCGCCTGCGTCCCATCGCCGCTCGTCGAGCTTCGGCTGCCCGGCGTAAGCGTGGTACAAAGATATAGACGTACAGGCCCGATACAACAAATATCGCGATACTCAGGATAAGCGGCAGGCCGATAAACACGCCCGGCGAGCCAATGCCCAGCGAGGCCAGCAGGCCGAGCACCGCGAAGACTATTACTGTCAGAATGGGGATCGTCCAGCCTCCGCGCAGGCGGAAACTGCGCTCCAGTGTTGGCTGGCGACGGCGGAGCTGGATCACACTGAGACCGGCGACGGCATAGATCAGCGCCTCCAGGACGGCGCCGACGAGGATCAAGATCTGGAACTGGCCCGTGACGAAGATCACGATGGCGATGACCGCAGAGACGACGGTCAGCAGGATGAGTGCCATGTAGGGGACCGCGTATGCGAGGCTGACGCGCGCGAATATGGGGGGTAGCGTGTCCTCGCGGGCGGCCGCGTACAAGAAACGCGAGGCCGTCGCGAAGCCGCCGTTGAAGGTCATCACCGCCGTACATAGCGTGGCGATCAACATCAGCCAGACGCCGGCCTGGCCCAGCGCCGCCTGTGCCAGCAGCATCTGCGGCACGGGCGAATTTACAATGCCTGTGCTGTGTGCGTTCAGCGGGCTGTGGACACCCAGCAGGTTGCTCGTCGCCACGGTGAAGAGCGCATAGGAGATGAAGAGCAGCCCCAGCGCGATAAACATCCCGCGCGGGATCAGTTTAATATTGGAGATCTCCTCGGAGAGCGGCGTGACCCACTCGAAGGCGGAGAAGACGAAGACGCCCACCGCCACCGCGTTCACCAGATCGAAGGGATGGTTCACGGCATCGAAGGGCGAGTGTAACTGAAAACCGTGTTTGCTCAGCGCGACCAGCGAAATGATGATCGCGAAGGCCAGTAGCGCGTAGGTCGTGATGTCTTGCAGGAGGCCGGCGATCTTGATGCCGCGCAGGTTCGCGCCCATCGCCAGGCCGAGCAGCGCCAGTATCCAGATGAGCGAGGCCCAGCCCGGCAGACCAAAGGCGTAGGTGATGGCATTGCCCACAACGTAGCTGTCGGCGGCGATGACGGCGACGACGGTGAGCAGGTAACCGAAGGCGATGATGAGCGAGAAGTTGTCGCTAAAGGCTTCGCGCATATAGCGGCGAATCGCTGCCGCCGTCGGGTAGATCGAGTTCAGCTCGGAGAAGCAGAGCGCGGCCAGTAGCGCCAGCAGGCCGGCGATCAAGATGGCCAGCCAGGCGGAATCGCCTCCCAGAATGCTGGCGATCTGCACGCAGCCCAGAAAGCTGATGGCGGCATACGCTAACCCTGTGCTGGTGGAAACCACAGTGCGGAACTTCAAAACGCGGCGTAACGAGACCGGGGTACTCATCATTAACTCCTTCGCGCGTAATTCTCCGATGCCCTCGCAGGCTCTTCCTGGCAGGAGAGGATGTGCCGGTGCCGGGAAGTGCCTGTCAGGAAGAGATATCGGTCTATGCAGGGTACTGGAAAATTGGTTGGTTGTCAATGTGTGCTGGAAGTACAATCAGGGCATCGCAAAAAACCTCAAGAGGCGTACCTTGACGCCTCTTGGACATCGCAAAAGATCTCCGTCCTTCGTAGCTGCGTGATTTATCACGCCTGGCAACCATGACGACCGGCTTGCCAGGCGTGATAAATCACGCAGCTACAAAGGACTTTCGAATGGGAAAGCTCTAAGGTCCCTATACAGGGTCGTTCTTGACCGCTTTCCATGCTATCATAGCGAGAGAGACACATGAAAAGAGAGGGGCAGCATATGTCAAACACAAACCACGTACAGACAGGTTTTGCAGAGGTAAATGGCACCACCCTGTATTATGAGGTAGTAGGTGCGGGGCATCCATTCGTTCTCGTCCATGGACACCTGCTGGATAGAAGATCGTGGGACGAGCAGTTCGCGGTCTTCGCCCAACGCTACAGGGTCATCCGCTATGATCAGCGGGGCTTTGGCGATTCAGGGTTGATTACCAAAGGGGGGACGTATTCTGATCGCCAGGACCTCTACGCATTGCTGAAATTCCTGGGCATCGAGAGCGCCTATCTGATGGGCGTCTCAGGAGGAGGCGCGCTGGCTATCGATTTTACGCTTGAGCACCCTGAGATGGTCGATGCGCTGATCCCGGTCACGGCAGGCGTCAGCGGATTCCAGCCATCAGAAGAATTTATGCAAAAGCATCCAGATGTGGTGCGGATGTATACCAGTCTGAATGAAGCGTTTGAGAAGCACGACGTTGCGCGAGCCGTGGAGATCTCGCTCGAATTGTGGACGGATGGGCCGGGCCGGCTTCCGGGGCAGGCGGCTCCCGATGTGCGCGCGCGGGTACACGAGATGACGACTCGCAATTGGGAGCGCCCAGATGATGAGGTGCAGGCTGAGACACCGCCAGTGCCATTAGAACCGCCAGCCATTGGGCGTTTGTCGAAGATTGGCGTGCCGACGCTCGTCATTCTAGGAGAGTACGATGCGCCAAATCCACTGGAGCAACTGGTAGCAGAGATCCCAGGCGCGAAAAAGGTGGTCATGGAAGGAACAGCGCATCATCCTTTTATGGAGAAGCCGGCCGAGTTCAACCAGATCGTGCTGGATTTTCTGGGATCGCTCAAGTCGTAGCGGGCAAAGCATAGAGGACCTGGATATGGAACGCCAGATCATGTGGTCTCCCTGGATGGAGCCAGGGCTGGAGCACCTGCATATATACCAACAGCGGGATGGCATAGTCGCGGATGGCTTGATTCTTGGAGTCAAGGAGCAGGTGCCATTTCGTGTGCGCTATGAAATTCGCTGTGATCTGCAATGGAGGCTGCGCGCTGTCCATGTGAGCGTGTTGGGCGGCACGTCCTCTTCCCTGCATCTCTTGACCGATGGAGAAGGGTCCTGGACAACGGCGGCCGGCGAGGCAATCCCAGCCCTCAAGGGATGCCTGGATGTAGATATCTCAGCCACTCCCTTCACCAACACTCTGCCGATCCGGCGGTTCGCTCTGCGACCGGGTGCCTCTGCAACGCTCAACATGGCGTATATTGAAGTGCCGCAGATGCACGTAGAGGTCACCGAACAGCGCTACACCTGCCTGGAAGCCAGCTCCTCCGGCGGCCGGTACCGCTTTGAGAGCCTCACGGATGGGATCTGCTGGTTCACCGCCGATCTTCCTGTAGATGAGGATGGGCTGGTGCTGGATTATCCTGAACTCTTCAGGAGAGTGGGAGCAGGGTAATCTAAAAAATCCACTACCCCTCTTTATCCAGCAAATATCTGATCTTCAGCGCGATTTGCAGTGCCAGGCGCAGTTCCGCGTCCTCCAGTGAGCGTCCCAGGCTCTCCTCGATGCGGCTCAGGCGGTAGAGCAGCGAGTTGCGGTGCAGGTGCATGGCGCGGGCCGTCTCGCTGAGGTTGCCGTTGCAGCGGAAGAAGCACTCCAGCGTCTCGATGAGGGCGCTATTGCTGTGGCTATCATGTTCAAGCAGGGGGCCGAGGGTCTCCTGGTAGAACGCCGTGAGTTCGTCGTGCCCGTAGAGGTAGAAGAGTAGCCGATAGATGCCCAGGTGCGCGAACGAGTGTAGTTGTCCCCCGGCGAAGAGGCGCCGTCCGATCTCCAGGGCTTGCTGGGCCTCGCGCATTGAGCGCGATATCTCCTGAAGCTCCTGGGCCACGCGTCCAATACCGCCTGAGTAGAGTACGGGCCCACTGCTTTGCTGGACGCGGGCCTGGACGCGTTCCAGGCGTGTCAAGATGCTGTGCTCGTTGGCTGGCTCCTCGCCGCCGGACTCCGTTTTCGTCAGCGGCAGCAGCGCGGTTACCCGCTGTGGCTCGTTCATCACCCAGCAGGTGGGCCAGGCGCGCAGCAGTTCATCGCGCACCCGGCGGCTCCATTGAGCGTGCGTGTGGCTCTCCGCGTGTTCTGCCTCATTGCCGGCCAGTTCAAAGATCACCACTATCTGCGGCTGCGTGAGATCGTAGCCGAGCAGGCGCGCGCGCGCCTGCATCTCTTCGGGCTGCTGGTAATTGCCCTGTACGACATCCATGAAGGCCTCGACCTGGTAGCGGCTCTCCACCTCGCTGCGTTCGCGCTCGCGCACGAATTCCAGGGCCAGAATGGGCGCCACCTGCCCCAGCAGGATGCGTTCCAGGTAGTTGAAGTCGCCGTCCTTGCCCACAAGCGAGAGATAGCCGATCGCCTCATGGCGAATCAAGATAGGCACCATCACCTGGGCCAGTCCATGCTGCCAGAGCGTTTCCTCGCTGAGCGTTGCCGGCAGATCCAGCGTGGCATCAGGCTGAGGTGGGACCTGGAAGCGCACATGGTGGGTGGCGTCCTGCACAACCACCCATTTGCCGCAGCTACGCGCGAGCTGCTCGCTCACCCCCTGAATGCCCACTCCCTGTGCGCTGAGCTGCATCAGTTGGTGTGAGACCTCTGTGGCTTTGCGCTCGATCTCGCCGCGAAAACTGACGACGAAGGTAATCACCTCGCGCTCGATCTCCTCAAGTGGGGCCGAGGCGGGCAGGAAGATGAGCGGGAGATGCAGGTGATTGGCGGCGGCCTGAGCATCGGCACCGATGGCCTCGATAGAGGGTGCGGCGACGGCTACGGCGGCGATGCTCTCTCTGTGCAGGCTTTGCAAGAGATGGGGCAGAGTTTCGTCGATGCGGCGCAACTGTGCCAGGCTCAGCAGGGCCAGTTCTCCCCCGCGCACGCTCTCAAATGCCGGGAGGCGCGCCCTCATGCGGCTGGCCCACGTCACGCGCCGCTCCAGCCCCTCCGTGCCCGCCACCATTTGCGCGCCTCGCGAGGCCAGCAGCGTCAGAATGTTGCGCACAGAGGCCGATGATACCGGAGGAGGCGAACTACTCATCACAGGTGGCACTCCTACCCACTACACAGGGAAGCGCGGCGATTATCGCCGCGCTGTCGATGAGGTGAGAGTGCCAGGCTTCTCCTTCTGGGCCTTGAACTTCTCTTTGTCTTTCTTGGCTTTGAGCCGGTGTTTGCGCCAGGCCACACGTTTCGTCTTGTTCATGAATGTTCTCCTTCTAACTCACTATTCTTCAGTTTCGTTACCTTCGAAATCGATCTCGGTCATCTCTTCGGGTTCGTCGGTACCGTCGTAGTACTCGTCCTCGTTGAGCAGTTCGTCTTCGTCTTCACGGTCGTAGCGCAGCATACTATCCTTGGTGTACGCACGGATGGTATCGCCGCCACCCTGAGCCGGGAAGCTGACCTTGCCGAACATATTGGGATGCTGGTATTCTTCACGAATTATCAGGCGGACCTGGCCCTGCTCCATGTGGCGCACGGCTGCCGCGTAGCGGTTGCCGCTGTCCATGAAGTTGATCAGGCGATTGGCCAGGCGCGGCTCTATGCGCCCGATCTCTTCCCCCGCCGCGTTGCGCACAATCACTGAGCGCCCGCTTGCCTGTAACTGCACTTTGTCGCCCACCCCGACTTTCGCCAGCACCGGGGGTGCCGCCAGGTTGAGCAGTTCGGTGGTTGTCGTTTTACCGGGTTCCTCGTTGAAGAGCGCCGGGTCAGTGCGTTCGGAACCCGCATGCATTTGAACGGACTCTTCCTGGAGTAGCGCAAGCCGGTCCAGGTTCTTCCTGGCAATCGCGTTGTTGGGATTAAACTTCAATGTTTGGGCATAGAACTGCCGCGCCTCTGCATATTGTCCTATCTCGCTGTACGCCTTGCCCAACCGGTTATAGGCTTCCACCTCCGACGGAAAAATGCTCAAGATGTTCTTGTTGGTGGCGATAGCCTCTTCCCACTGGCTGGTGAGTGCCTGCTGGATCGCCAGTTCGGTCAACTGCTTTTTCAAGCGAGCTTTTTCTTCCGCCGATTGCGCTTGCGTCATCTAAAAAAGCCTCCTCCATCTTCATGAGTACGTCGCTGTATAGTTTGCTTATTATATCGCAACCGCGCAACCCTGTAAGGACCAGGGGGTGACGCGCTCGATATGCACCTGGACCAGGTCTCCAGGTGCGATGACGCGAGGCCGCGGCTCGGTGGCCGCCTCCTCTGCTCCAGGCTGTGGGAAGAAGACCAACTTGTTGGCGCGATTACGCCCCTTCCATTGCTGGCGCCCGTGGGCCGTATTTATCTCTTCGACCAGCACCTCCTCAACGCGCTCGGCGTATTGCTGGTTCAGTTCGAGCGCGATCCTGGCCTGTACCTCTTCTACAGCGTGCAGGCGGCGCTTCTTTTCGGCCAGCGGTACATCGTCCTCCCAGCGCGAGGCCACCGTTCCCTGGCGGGGCGAGTAGGCCGCGACATGTACTACATCGAAGCGTATCTCTTCCAGCAGATCGAGCGTGTGCTGAAACTCCTCTGCGGTCTCGCCGCAGAAGCCGACAATCACATCCGTGGAGAGCGTGACGCCGGGCCACCAGGCGCGCAGTTTGTCAATGAGCACGCGGTACTCGTCGAGCGTGTACCCGCGCTTCATGCGCTTCAGCAGGTTATCATCGCCCGCCTGTACGGGGATATTCACATGCTCGCAGACTTTGGGCAACGCCGCCATGCGCTGGATCATGCTATCGGTCATGTGGCGCGGGTACGAGGTCATAAAGCGGATGCGCTCCAGTCCCGCGATCTCGCTCAGGCGTGTCATGAGGTCGGCGAGGTCGGGCCTATCCGGCAGGTCGAGTCCGTAGGCCTCGACTGTCTGACCAAGGAGCGTTAGCTCTTTCGCCCCCTTGTCTACCAGGGCGCGCGCCTCGGTGAGTAGCTCCTCGATGGGCCGGCTGCGCTCGCGCCCGCGACGATACGGGACGACACAGTAGGTGCAGACCTTGTTGCAGCCCAGGATGATGGGCAGCCAGGCGGTGGGAGCGACCGTGGCCGGCTCAATTTTCGTTGGATAGTGCGCGATGCGCTCGCCGGGCTTCGGCGTGATGGCCATCGGCAGCACCGTGCGTTTGCCGTTCCTGTGCGTCTCAGCGGCGATGATTGGCTGGACCAGGGCCGGTTCGCTGGCTATGGGTGTGCCCTCGTGGTCCATGTATTCGATATCCAGGCAGCCGGCGCCGGAGATAGGCGTCCAGCGCTCCTCCAGGAAGCGGGGCAGGATATCGGCCTGCTCCACCTTGAAGAGCAGATCGATATGCGGGTAGCGCCGGCTCAGCTCATCGATAGTTTTCTGGCTGCCGATCATGCAGCCCATCAGTGCCACCAGCAGGTCGCTGCGTTGCGCCTTGGCATGCTTGAGCCTGGCGAGGAGGTTATGCGCCTTCTCCTCTGGCGCCTGGCGCACGCTACAGGTATTCAGCACCACCAGGTTCGCCTGCTCCATGCTCGTCTCTTCCCAGCCCAACTCGTCCAGCAGCGTTTGCACGCGCTGCGAATCGGCCTGGTTCATCTGGCACCCCACCGTCCAGATGTGATACTTCCCCTTCGGAATACTTGCAATGCTGGTGGTCGTGGTCATGGTCAGTCTGCCTCTCTGCGTCTTACTGTCTCGCTTGCTGGCACGTGGTTGCTGCCTACTTTTTTACGGATATGCATCGTTGCTATTCTAAGTTGGCTATTATACACCATCATGCGGGCCGTTGCTAGTATCTGCCGATTTATTTCGTGAAACGTTTGAGCGTACGTGTCATTTGATGTGAGAACTGCTCATGTTTTCGCCTGCCTGGTCGTCTTGAAACAAGAGCCGTTGAACGCCTGGTAGGACGAGATCACGAAAAAGAGCATCCATGCGTTCTGGCGACCATGCCAACTCTGTTTCAAGCCACCACTGGAGTAAGGTGATAAATGTACCCACGATAAAGGCCGCTACAGGTGTGACCAGATCATCCGGGACGCCTTTTATCTCACGTAGTCCATGCTTTACCTGCGTACGGAGATGGTTCTGCAAAGCCTGTGTGGCACTATCAAGTCCTTTTCCTCGAAGCAAGGCTTGATAAAGCGGATATTGCTCGTACACATGCTCGAAGAAGCCACGGCCAGGAAGAAAGACTGTTCCATTTTGCCCGGAGGGTGCATTATGCTGATCCAGAAGATCTACCACCCGCTCAAGTTCACTTGCCAGCAGATCATCTTTATCGAAGTAGTGCTCGTAAAACGTGGCACGTCCAATATCGGCACGATCCAGGATATCCTGGACCGTGATGTGATCGTAGCGCTTCTCCCGCATGAGTGAGATCAGAGCATTGCCTACCAGTCGTTGCGTTCTTTGGGAGCGGCGGTCGGTTTTCTGTGTTTTCATCTCATTTACCGGATGCATTGAAACGACAGGGGCTTGCTGAGATACGCCGTGTTCTTAAACCAGGCGGACGTTTCATTGTAGTTGATTTTCTGCGCGTGTCGCATCACATTCATCTGCATGCCGCCTTGCAGACCGGTCTGCAAGATCTTCCGCCCCTCCTTCAGGAGGCAGGATTTCTCCAGGTGGAGCGCAAGCAAAATCTCTTTCCTCCCATAGGAGCACTTCAAGGAAGAACAGCAGAGCAATGATTGGACTGTTGAGGAGCCTGAGCAGCGGGGAAGGTTGAACCCTCCCCGCTGCTCAGGCTCCTCAACAGTCCAATCGTATTTGAGATGAGCTTATGCTGTGCGGCGAGTTTAGAAGCTCCACGCCCGCGCGTTGCTGAAGGCCGCCTCGGCCGGTTGATTGTTATTTGTATATGAGGTGGCGACGAGGCCACAACTACCGGCGGTGTTATAAGTGCTGTCGCGCCCGCTAGCGATCTGCTGGTGGTCCACATACAGTGTAAATGTGTCGCCTCTTGCTACGACTGCCATGATCTCGGCGCTATTCAGGCCTTGATGGATTGCCGCACTCGATCCGCTTATCAGTGCCGGCTTGGGGGAGCTGTTTACATATTTATAGAGGACGTAGAAGCCGGAACGGTCGATGATGAACAAATAGAAGTTGCCATTCCCGTCATCGCGAAAGGCCAGTCCGGCCGCGTCCCCCTTGATGATTGTCACCTGCACTTCAAAAGCAAAGTCGTTAAAGGCAACATGGGTATTCGTACACTCTTGAAAGAAGGGTGGTTTTGGTGTGGCGACGTGATAGGCTCTCCCCGCATAGGTGCAGGAACCCGGATTGCTGGGCCAGGTGGGATCAGCGTTGCTATCAGCCAGTGTGCTGTAGATCGCGAGTGTGCTGTTGTCGGGAGCATAAGGGTTGGGATTGTTTGCGACAAGAGATGCGGTGGACCTCACAATGGCGGTGGAGGTGGCGTTGGAGGAGGCCGAGAACGTGGTCGCGGTAGCATTCTCTGCTTGCGTGCTGGCTGTTCGGGCAGTAGCGGTGCCATTGGCCTTGTCGCTGGCCACCTGGTTGTTTCGAACGACGATAAAGAGGCCGGTCGCTCCTGCTATGATCAGGAGAGCCAGGGCCACGAGCAAGATTATTTTGCCGGTAGCAGGCCTGGCGCGCGTAGCCCGATCAGGTATGGGAGGAGGAGGTGTTAGCATGCCCTGGTTCACCGGGTAAGGCGGCGGCGTAAAAGACGATGACTGCCCGACGAAGGCTCCAGCCTGTTGGGTTGATGGCCAGGAGCTGGATGGTGGCGGCGGCGGTGGCGTGTCCTGGATATCAGAATAAGAGGCCCACATTGTTGGCTCCGCGTTGCCACTATTGGGAAATGTGTCAGCGGCCGGCATGTACTGGATGGCCAGGGTCAGAAGCAAATCACCACTGGCGCCACTGCCGGGCGAACTCGCGAGTCCTGGTAAGCGGATGACCTGTCCATCATACGCGCCGGATGGCACCGTGACGATAACCGCCTGTCCTCCTGGTAGAGTGAGTGTCCGGTTGGTACCCATACGCGCCTCTTCGGGGCTGATGGCAAGCGTAGCGCGAATGTCATTATCGCCGCTGTCAGGGTCAGGATATGGCTGGAATCTTTCCCATGCCATGTTTTCACCTCACGTTTAATATAGAGCACATCTTCGTCGATTATGAGCCAAACAATACTACAGGATAGTGTGTTCTTCAATAGGATTGTGCCAGTGCTCCGTTTCATAATCGTTTCGGAAGCTGACCAGCCGTTGCCAGCGTTCTGGAGTGGTGGAGAGGACAGTTTGTACGTGTTCTACCAAGATATTCAATGCGAACCTCCTTTTTGTGAATAAAATTCATGATCCCTCTTAATTGCGCCCCTCCTGCACCCGTTCCGCGCGGGTCGCCAGCAGTATACCTTGTATCAGCGTGGTCAGCGCGAGCAGCAGCATAAGGTGCCTGGCGACCTGAGTATCCGTTGCGCCGGAGAAGTGTTGCAGCAGCGCGCATACGAAGGCGATGCCGAACAGGATAAAGAGCAGCGCACGCTCCCTTAGCAGAAACGGGCGTATCAGCCATAGGAAGGAGAGCGCGGCAGCGACCACAAGGCCGCCTGTAACCAGGGTATCAAGCAGCGGGTTGACGTTTATCCGCTGCATTGAGAGCAGGGTGGCGAGCCAGCTCTGGATATCTCCCAGGCCCAATCCGAGAAAAGCAACGGTCGTCACAAGTGTCGCCAGCCCTGTAGAGAACAGGATGCCGCGCGCAGCGATACTCTGTATCCTGGTACTGGCGATGGCGGCGGTCAGGAACGCGAGTAGAGAGAGGCCAGAGCCTACAAGGAAAGCCAGGCCATAGGGAATGGGGGGTGGCTGGCTTAAAATGCCCAGCGCGAACACGCTACTGGCGAGCGAGACCAGGAGCAGCAGGAGCGCTGTCGTGATGAAGCTTTTTGTCCACACCCGCGCGCCAGGCGCAGCGCTCCCTGATCTGGAAGGTAGAGGCGCGGGAGCCGCGGTATCTGGAGGCCGGGAAACAGGAGGAGTGGTGCCATGTTGCACGGCGACCGTGGGTTCCTGGTGTGAAAATGGGGCATTGGGCGCGGTAGGGGATGGCGCATTATAGGTGGGCATGGTTGGCGGCAGGACAAGAGGCGCATTGTTCCCGGCTTGATTGGGCGGCATATACTGCGTGGAAGCCGCTGCAGCCGCCGCCGACTGCGCCGGTCCAGGTGTCGCGACCACCTGCTGGCTTATGTGTATCAGGATCTGCTGTACCTCCATAGCGCTGGCGGGTCGCTGCTGCTCGTCGAGAGCGACCAGGCGTTGGACAAGCAGTTCCAACTCAGGCGGGACCGAGGGATTATACTGCCGGATTGGCTGGAATAAGAAGCGATCCGCCGCGTGGTAGGGGTCCTGGCCCGTGAGACAGCAGTGCAGCGTTGCGCCCAGGCTGTAGAGGTCCGAGCGCGCGTTTGTCTGCGCCACCCCGTGCTGCTCGGGCGGCGCGTATCCTGGCGATCCCAGGAAGACGGTATCCTGCTGCTGGCCCTCCTTGAAGATACGCGCAATCCCAAAATCAATCAGGAAGACGTGCCCGTTTGCCGTTGCCATCACATTGGCCGGCTTCAGGTCGCGGAAGATGATCGGTGGCCTCTGCTGGTGAAGGTAGATGAGCACGGCGCAGAGCTGGATTGCATATTTAAGTACCAGCGGGACCGGAAGCGGCCTGCCCCCGGCTTCTTTGAGGAGTTGCAAGAGCGTTTTCCCGTCGATGAAATCCATCACCAGGTAGTAGCGCTCGTCCTCGCTGAACGCGTCATAGATGCGCGGCAGGTTGGGATGCGAGAGCGAACTCAGCAACCTGGACTCTTGCTGAAACCGCTCGGTCGCCTCCATGAGTTCTGCACCGCTCAGGTTGCGCTGGCTCATCTCTTTCAGGGCGACATAGTTAGCGCCTGCCCTGGTAGAACGGGTATCTCTGGCACGATAGACGGCGCTCATCCCTCCCCGACCCACAAGCCCGGTAATGAGGTAACGTTGGTGTAGAAGCGACTGGGGAGTAAGCCTTCCAGTCTGGTTATCGAAAACGGCCATTGCGCGCCTCCCACGAATATTTTGTCTGCGGTATTCTAAATAAGGTGACCCGTGAAACTCATACATTGCTTGACATTGCAAGTATAGTCAAGTTGGCGACGGCGGTCAATTGCATAGTTCACATTGCGCCAGTCAGAAACCGCACATTAGGACATGATGCCCGCCAGGGTGCCACTATATCTGGAGCCGTCCATGAGGGGGTCAGAGGACTATGTCTCTGGATCGATTGGCGCTTGCAGGATCTCTTTTTCTATCTCCTGCCATACTCTTTGCTCGGCCGCGTGTTGAGTGATGGTCACCCCTTGTTCGGCTGCCTTCTTGAGGATAACGATCAGCCGTTGGTGAAAATTTGCGAAGGAGGGCTTTTGCTCATCCTCAGATGGCATGATTGCAAGTTCGATGTTCGCTGGCGCATAGAATTGCTCCGGGTCGAATGCTAAGGTAAGCAGGTTGGCGTAGTTTTGAATGAGATTCTGGCGCGATTGCGTAAAATAACGCTGTTGTGTGCTACAGATACACAGACAGCCGGCAATGCCATCTATATGGCGGATAGGCGTGGCATACGCGCTATTCAGCTTCTCGACCGGCAGCGTGGGATAATGCATATGATCCTTTTTAGAATCCTGGATGGTCACCGCGTGTCCGGTCGCCACCACATAGCCAGAGAGCGTCTCGATACCGAGCAGGTGCGGCCAGTGGCCCCAATTCCTGTCCCAGGGTTTTGTCCCCAGCCCTAGATGGATACGCAGGCTGCGCACTTTGTTTTCAGGCTCTGGAGGGGTGCAGTCTATAATGGTGATCACCATGCCCAGGTGATACGGATCAAGTTGCTGAAGGCTCTGCTGTAAAATAAGGTTGCAGATGGTCCAGAAGCGCAACAAGGGCGCCGTGGAGACCACTGCTTGCAGCACGTTCGCGTAAAATTGTGAGTAGGGATAGGCCTGCGGTTCCTCCTCCTCCTCGCTGCTTTGCCGGGCGAATTCTGGGAATTCTTCCTGGATCAGTTGCAATAATGTGGGTGCGTGCTCGGGCAACTCTGAAAGCAATTGCTGCAGATTGTGGGCGCGCGGGTTCGATTCGCTGGTTGCCCAGCGTGTTAATGTGATGGGGCTGATGCCTAATAAAGCGGCGATGCGCCGCCGCTCCTGCACATTCTCAATGATTGTTCCCAGCACGGTACGCCACGTTTGGGGTTCTGACATACTCTTACCTCGGTGGACCTGTTTTTGTTTCATCTTCTAGAGGTTAGAGTAACGTGATAAGCACAGTATGTCAATTATTTTTGCATAAAGAATTAGGGACAGAAGAATAAAAGTAAAATAATGTACATTAAAAACTTCCACAGTGTATCTTATGCCTGGTCTTCGAGTGAGCATAAAAAAGTAGGCAAAGGAGCCTCATCCCACGAACGCTGATGAGGCTCCTCTTTGTGTAAGTTCTTCTGCGGTGCTTACTCTGCGGTGCTTATTAGCTGCCGAGCTTCTCAGCAGGCGGTATTTCGCTATTTATACCTTGCTACGTACTAACTGGCCTTGCAGGGTTCGCAGCGCGCCCAATAAGATGCAGAGGAGCACCACCTGCGAGAAAAAAAAGTTCGTGCCACTGAAGGTGATGTTGGGGATGGCGAGTAAAAGCTGAATGCTTGGAGCAAGACCAAAGAGGAGCGTTGGGCCGGGCTGGGTCTTCCAGCAGGAAGGGCGTAGCCACCAGACGAGCACGCAGAGAATGGTCGCGGTAGCGCCAACGCCGCTCTCCAGGGTGCTCAAGCCACGCGTATCGGCGGCGGCCAGGAAATAGGTCAGGATGACGGCGGCGCTGCCCCCGATGAGGGCCAGCCCGAAGAACCAGCTATCCCAGCGGTGCAGGGGGGTATGTTCAATCGAGAAGCAGATATACGCGCCAAGCAGGGCGCTGCTACTCGCGGCGTTGAGGTGCGCAATCACCGGCCCGTTGACAGCAAGCGGAAACAGGGTGACGATGAAATTGATACCGGCGAAGATCGCCCACAGGCAGCCGAAGATCCCCCCTACGCGGGCCCACAACGAGCGCGGACGCATGACGATGAGGAACCAGCAGGGGGCGATCAGCACGACATGCCCCAGCAGCACCCAGGAGCCGGCGTAGAGAGCATTCTGCCAGCCCTGGGTCAACACGCTCTCCACGCTCAATCCGAGCGCGAGTGTCAGCGTAAATATGATGATGAAGGGTGGCGTCCAGATGATAGCTGGTGGAGATGCTGCCTGCTCCCTGTTCCCGGCCATTGGCCGTGTATCGGATTCTCCGGCCTGGTCGATTCCTGCTTGGGTTGTGCGCTCCGCCATAAGAACTCCCGTGCGTTGCCTCCTCCGCATTATAGGCCGTTACAGATCAATAGTCAACGCATCACATACAGTAACAGTTTCGACCAATGCTGTCGATAAGAAAGGAGAGAACTTCTCTAACGCTAGAGATCCGCTATTCAGGAGTGTACATGCTAGACAACCAGACGTGGAGTGGTGGACCCTGGCGGGCGCCCTGGCAAAGCATCTCCCTACTTTCCCAGACGAAAAGAGGCATCGCATGATCTGGTTACGCGCATTTCGCAGGACGTTCACGCCATTTATAGGCTGGGCCATGCTGTTCCTCTGCTTCAATAGTACTTATTGGATTCTGATCTTCTTACGGCCAGAAATTCATACAGGATTTCTGATTATCAAAAATATATTCGACATCTCCGGTCCTCTGCTAGCCGTACCCCTCTGTATTGGGCGCCGGCGTCGCTTGGGGGGTGGGTCTGTCGTGTTTCTGGGGCTGGGTATCCTGGCTTTTGTGGTGGGTCAGGCTCTCTGGAGCTATTATGAGCTTATTGCGCATCAATTTCCTTTTCCTTCGAGCGCCGATATAGCCTATCTTATGGCCTACCCTTTGTTATTAGTGGGCATTCTGTTACTACCAGTGCGCCACCTACCCAGAGTCTCGCGTGCGCGCCTGGCCGTGGATGGACTGATGATGATGACGGCTATCATCACCTTTAGCTGGTACTTTGTGCTTGGACCGACCCTCTTGCAAGGCACTGACTCGCTCGTGGCGAAGGTCGTTGGCACGGCCTATCCCTTTTTCGATCTGTTGTTGCTCTTCTGCGTCCTCATGCTATTGGTGCGCAATGAAGACCGGCGGCTGAATCCAGCGCTGCTCCTGCTCTCGCTAGGCCTGCTCGTTATCGTGCTGGTTGACAGCCTGTTCGACTATCAGAACCTGCATAATAGCTACATCTCGGGCTCCTTCATAAGTCCCCTATGGTCGCTGGGATATCAATGCATCGGTTTGGGGGCATTCGTCCTCCAACGTTTATCGAAGACGCTGCCGTCAGCCGCCGCGCTGCCAACGCGCTCGCTCTGGCGCACCCTGCTGCCTTATACCTTTATACCGGCGCTGGGCCTGTTGCTGCTCTACGCGTGGCGGACCCCGGCTGACGCGGTGCTTCGATCCGGCGTGTACATTGGGGCGGCCCTGCTGATCGGCCTGCTGCTGGTGCGCCAGGTTGTGGCCTTGCGCGAGCTGCACGCCCTCTATACTAATAACACTGCCCTGACCTCGGCGAACGTCCAACTTGAGATCCAGGCCACCCACGACGCTCTGACTGGCCTGCCCAACCGCAGTCTCCTCTGGAGCCGGCTCGATCAGGCCATGCACCTGGCGCGTACTGATGACATCCCGGCCGCCCTGTTGTTGTTGGACCTTGACCGCTTCAAGGAGGTGAATGATACGCTGGGTCATCAAGTGGGCGATGTGCTGTTACAGCAGATTGGTCCCCGCTTGCAGCACTGCCTGCGCCCTACCGACCTGGTAGCCCGGCTGGGAGGCGATGAGTTTGCGATTGTGCTGCCCGCGACCGAAGTGGCGGAGGCGGTCCAGATGGCATATATCGTGCTGGACGCGCTCGATGCTCCCTTTCTGATCGAGGAGCATGCCCTGGATATCGGCGGCAGTATTGGGGTCGCGCTCACGCCCCAACATGGTTGCGATGCCACGACCCTGTTGCGCTGCGCCGATGTGGCTATGTACGCGGCCAAACGCTCCCAGAGCGGTCATGCGCTCTACACCCCTGGGATCGATCATTATACGCCCCAGAAGCTGGCGCTGGCGGGCGCGTTGCGCCAGGCGATTGCCAGTAATGAGCTGGTGCTGCATTACCAACCCAAGATCGCCCTCGCGCAGGGGCGGATGGTCGGGGTGGAGGCGCTCGTGCGCTGGCATCACCCGGTGCATGGCCTCATCCCGCCTGATGAGTTCATCCCGCTGGCCGAGCGCACCGGGCTGATTGCGCCACTGACCCGTTGGGTGCTGGAGCACGCCATCCATCAATGCCGGGACTGGGAACAGGCGGGGCTTCCCTTGCAGGTCGCGGTCAATCTCTCGACGCGCACGCTCTACGATCCCCAGTTGCTCTCTCTGGTGACGGACCTGCTCCAGGCGGCGGGAGTCGCGCCCGGCCAGTTGATGCTGGAGATCACGGAGGGCACGCTCATGGATGATCCCGAACGGGTGCGCGTGGTGCTTGCACGCCTGCGCGACATCGGGGTGCAGATCGCTATCGATGACTTTGGGACGGGCTACTCATCGTTGGGGTACCTCAAGGGCCTGCCCATTGATGAGATCAAGATCGACAAGACCTTTGTGCTCGGATTGGGGCTGGACGCGGAGGCGGCCGACGTGGCGATTGTGCAGGCGGTGGTGGCGATGGCGCGACCGCTGGGCTGTGTGGTGGTGGCCGAGGGTGTCGAGAGCGAAGAAACAGGGAAGGTGTTGCAGGAACTGGGCTGCGACCTGGCACAGGGCTACTACTTCTCGCGCCCGCTGCCAGCGGCAGCGCTTGAGCAGTGGGCCCGAAATGCTCCCTGGGGCGTGCATGGGCGCGATATCGTCTCTGTCGCGTAGGGGCGCCGTGCTTCGCAGGGGATAGGTTTTTTGCGGGGCGCTTTCCACAGTTCATATGGTACGCAAGGGGTAGGGGCGCGGTTTACAAGCCCGCCTGTCGGCCGATGGCATCACCATCTCGTCGGCGACAGGCGGGCTTGTAA
>JALYTT010000451.1 GCA_030854145.1 Chloroflexota bacterium
GGCAAGCCACGCGCTACGGGACTCAGACCATCCCACGCTCTTCGGCGAGGGTCGTCAGCTGGTTGCGTAGCTCCCACAGTTCAGGATAGAACACATCCGTGAGCGTCTTTTCCAGCAGCTCCATTGGAGTGCCGCCGGTGCCGGTGGAGCCGGGGCCGATCATGCGCTTGGCCAGCTTGAAATGCTGGCTGCGGAACAACTGAAATATCTCGTCATAATCGATCAACGCCTCGGCAAAGGCCAGCAGCAGCGGATGGCGCTCGGCCTCGGTGTAAACATTCATCAGCGTCACCTGCTCGTGTTCGAGGAGCGCACAGAAATCATCCCAGAGCGGTGGCGAGAGCAGCATCAACATATGAAAACCTGGCGAATCGGTCCCGGCACCATCCGCCAGTACTTTACGGAACATATGAAATTCCCACGGCGACATCGTTTCCAGCATGCGCAGATTCTCCATCATTAGATGCTGGATGCGTATCACGCGCTGAAGCAGACGCAGAGCGGGAGGCAGATCGAACCGTTGTAGCAACGTATGGATGGTGCGCAGCTCAAAGGCCGTCTCCTTCCACCACAACTCGAACACCTGGTGAACGATGATGAACTGCAACTCTTCATGGTGGACTAACTCATCCTCCGGCCTCTGGAGGGAGAGCAACTCTTCAGTACGGATATAGCGTTCGTAGACGCTCTCTCCGGGTTTACGTTTCGCCGGTTGCCTGGTAATATTTTTTACCATAGAAAGCCCTTCCTTCCCTGGGAACAACTGGAGGCAGCGTTGCCTCACCTACCATAGAAAGCATATCATACTATCAGAGTAGATGAATAGGCTTGCTTGCTACGAATTTTCAATGGCCTTGAGATAAATGTATCAGGGCTTGCATATAATAGATGATATGGTTATCATAGGAAAAATACCGCTGTCTAACAGTATTGGAGTAAGTAATGGGAAGTATCCCGATTTTTACACTGGCTGACATAATTAACTGGGGCTGGCTGCGTATCGGCCCCCCTTACATTTACATTAACATCGACCCGGTAATCGTGCATATCGGGCCGCTGGCCCTGCGCTGGTACGGGTTGATGTACGTGGTAGCCATTGTGATGGCCCTCTGGGGTATCCAGGGCTACGCGCGCCGTAAGGGCATCACCTCGGAGATGATCAACCGTTTCCTCTGGTGGTGTATCGTCGCCGGGCTGATCGGTGGTCGCCTGTATTTCGTGATCCAGCAACCGAACCTCGTTTCGTACTATCTCGCCCAGCCCTGGCACATTCTGGCCACCTGGGAGGGCGGTATGGCCTTCTTTGGGGCCATCTTCCTGACGATCCCTGTGCTCTTCTGGCGCGCACGGGTCGCGCGCATCAACCCCCTGGTGGCGATTGACATGGGCGTGCTCTTCGCCGCCATCGGGCAGATCTTCGGACGCGTCGGCAACCTGATCAACGGCGACATCATCGGTTACCGCAGCACGCTGCCCTGGTCCACCGTCTACCTGCATCCCAGCAGTTGGGCCTGCCTGAGACCCGAAACCTGCCAGGTCCCTGTGCAGCCAGCGGCCGGCTATGAAATGCTCGCCAATATTGTCCTGCTGAGCTTAATGTTCTTTCTCTCGTATCGCTTACGCCGCCCCGGCACGCTGACGCTGGTCTACCTGTTCGGTTACACCATCACTCAGTTTCTGGTCTTCTTTACACGCGATAATATTATCATCGGCTTCCTGGGTCTGAACTGGGGTCTCAAGCAGGCGCAGTGGACATCGCTCGTTCTGATGATTGCCCTGCTGCCTATCTCCTACCTGGTGCTGCGCTACTCCAAACCGGTGCCGGCAAGCGAGGTCGCGGCCACCTACGGCATCCGGCAAAAATCGCAGCCAGAGGCAATCGAAGCAGCGAGCGCCGGGGAGAACGAGTACGCCAACGATATTAGGGATGGCAAGGATGCAGGAGATGGCATGGTGCACCCTGTAGAGCCTGGAAGCAATGGCGCTCACCAGGAAGCCGACCAGCTTACACACGCACCGGAGCCACAGCGCGAGGCAATAGAGGCAACAATGAGCGACGAGCCAGACGCTCACACCACAGAAGTCACTGAAAACGAACAGGCAGACATGGAACTGAAAACGCCAGAGGTGGAAGAAGAGCACGAACGTTCTTCCCCGTAGGCATCACAGCATCTTGCGGTGCAGTACCGAGATTAGCGTATCGGTGAGCGTCAATATCTCTTCGAATTGCCGGCCCTGTTGCTCGATGGACATGCCTGACTCGCGCCAGCCGGGCAGGACATATTGCTCGAAGGCGGCGATCTCGCTGCGTACAAGCTGGCGCAAATGGAAGCGGATCAGGGAGGCCAGGGTCAGCGGCAGGCCTAGCTGTTCGAGGCGCAGGTAGAGTTCGAGCAGCAGCACATCATCGCCCGTAAAGACAATCTCGTTTTCGGACTGCATGGGGAAGAGCAGGGACTGGCGCACCAGTTCGTCAACCTGCTCACCGCTCGCGCCCGTCTGCTGCAACAGGGCCTCTCTGGAGAGCCGCACCTCCTGGCCACCAGAGATAAGCGGGCGCAGCAGGCGCTGCTTGAGGGCCAGGTTCATCTGCACATCCCCGTGCAACGCACGAATCTCCAGCAACTGCCTGATGACATCCAGCGGAAGGTTTTGCTGCTCTTTGAGTTCCTTAATGAGGTGCAGCACGAGCAGGTGTTCCTGGTTATAGTAGGCAATGCGACCACGCATCGCGGGTTCTGGCAGCAACCCCTGCGTATTATAAAAACGAATCGTCCGGCTAGGTATACCGGAGAGATGCGCTACATCATCGATACGCAGCAGGCTCTCAGTGTTGTTAGTCTGCGGCAAAGCCATCGTACCCCAGGGAATGTAACATAGATACTGTCATATATGTACAACGACAGAACCTCTAGCGGTGTAACGGCAGCCATTTTTCCCTATTCTTCTGAGGGAACCGAGCAGATCAGGCTGCCTATCCGGGGAATGGCTTTCTTTCCTTCTCGGAAGGATGATATACTCTAGCGAAACAGTTTGCGTCTGTTCTTCTCTTGAAAGAATAGGGAGCTTCTCCGATGGCAACTCCAGGACAAGCACGAATTATTGAAACATTACACACGAAGGCGACAATAGAGCCGGCAGAAGAAGTGGCTTTGCGGGTAAATTTCTTAAAAGACTATGTGACGCATTCAGGTATGCATGGCTTTGTTCTCGGCATTTCGGGTGGTCAAGATTCAAGCCTGGCTGGCCGTTTGTGCCAGATTGCGGTAGAGAAACTGCGTACACTAAGCGGCAAAGAGTATGTATTTATCGCCCTTCGACTCCCCTATGGCAGCCAACGGGACGAAGAGGATGCACAACGCGCGTTGCACTTTATTGCGCCCGACAAGATATACTCTGTGAATATTCAGCCCGCTGTCGATAGCGCGCTGGCGTCATTTGAAGAAGCCACCGGCCTCATGATGACAGACTATAACAAAGGGAATCAGAAGGCCCAGGAGCGCATGACGGTCCAATATCGCTTTGCCCATCAATTCAATGTTCTGGTGGTCGGCACCGACCACGCGGCGGAAGCTGTGTCAGGTTTTTTCACCAAGTACGGCGATGGGGGTGTGGATCTGACGCCACTCTCCGGGCTGACGAAGCAACAGGGTCGCGCATTACTGAAATACCTTGGGGCTGATGAACGAATTTATACAAAACCGCCGACCGCCGACCTTCTTGATAATAAGCCAGGTCAGCTTGATGAAGATGAACTCAGCATCAGCTACAAAGTGCTAGACGACTACCTCGAAGGGCGCGAGGTTCCGCCCGAAGTAGCGCAACGCATCGAATACCGTTATCAGGTCACCGAGCATAAGCGCAATGTGCCCGTCACCCCGTTCGATAGCTGGTGGAGGACAGAAGGATAAGGTCTATGTAGGGGCGATGGCTTCGGCTCCTCTTGCCCCTACACATATGCGCATCCGACTAATGCTTTGGTTGGCTCTGCGCTCCCGAGGGTGGTGTCGGCGTGGGATTTGGCGCGTTGAGCTTGGCTTTTTCGATGGCGATCTTGCGCTGCACACCTTGCAGGTAGGAATTGGCGCCGTCAAGGTCGGCGTCGGTAATGGCCTGGAGCTGCTTGGGCATCTGGGTCACCTGTTTGGCCCACAGTTCGAGCACGCTCTGCAAGGCCCCCAGAGTCTGATTATCCTGCCCAATGTTTGCCAGCCAGTGGCGCGCCGTGAGGAAGGCGCGCAGGGTCGCGTTCAGGAAGTCGCCCGTTACCTTAGCGGCGAGTGCCACGACCGGGCTGACGAACACATCATAAGCGGTGCGCATCAGCTTGACGGCGGCCATGGCGGCGTTGATCGATACGCCTTCCATATCTTCCAATGCGTTAATGAAGTCTTTACGCACAGCATTGGCGCCATCGTTGAAGCCCTTATTGAAGGCATCAGCAACCTGCCGTTCAACATCAGACCCCAGGGAACTAACGGCTTGAGGCACTTTGGGACCATATTCGACGGCAGCGATGGCCCCGCCAGCTACGACGGCGGCGCCCAGGCCCCATAGGACCTTGCGACGTGTGACCCGGCGCTTCCTGGGTCGGCGCTGTACAACAGGTGCATACTCCTCGTATTCGGCCTCATCCTCCCGCCTGTAGGGCAGCGATCCGCTGCGGCGCTCGGCCGGTGCTGGCGGGAGATAGCCGCCAGGAGGTGTGCGGCGAGCAGCAGGCCGGACCGGCGGCGTGCGCTCACTCGGGCTAGCGGCGAAATCCAGTTGCTGGTCGTCGTCATCCTCGTAGCCCACGTCCGCGTAATGCTCAGCCCCGTATGCCATATCGGGGTCCCTGTAGTCAAGCTCATCATCCTCTTCAGACGCCGCCTCACCGGTTTCGGGATAGTGCTGCTGCAGCGACTGCGAAGGACGATTGCCACGAGCAAGGTAGCGGTTCTCATAGAGCGTACGGTCCCGTTCCCCCTGTTTTCTCTCCTGGTAGGCAGCCAGCTCTTCATCTTCCTGTAATGGCTCGTCCTCATCTTCATACACGGCAGATCTTGATTTACCGGCAAGGATGTTCTGACGTAAAAGCTGCCTGGTGCGCCGCAAATCTGGTCGCTGCGCGAGGACGCCACTAGAAGAGGTCGAGTACTGCGTGCTCCGACCAGGGTTCTCCTCGGTCCAGCGCTCGCCCGGTCTGGATGCACCCGTGCGCCCTGGGCGGCTACGCAAAGGCTCATACTCATATTGACGGCCAGGACTTTTCCGATAGGTCCTTCTCTCATTAGGGTCTTTGGTCATGAACTTCCTCCCTGGCACAGGTATCCGCCAGCAGCTATGGACTTCGAAGCGCCCCGCCTCTTATACGCATTTTACCTCATCTTAGAGCGATCCGTCTACTATTATAGGCCTTTTATAAACCTTTCTTTACTTTACAACACGTCTCTGAGCGGCTTTTGGTGTCCAGAAAGGCACATGAGATCAGGGACCTCTTATGAAGTTCTCGAAAAAAGAGATCTCTTTGCCCATTGTGTCCACTATAGAAGTGTAGGCATTTCTTAAGAGAGGAGAGCGCCTTTCAAGACACACAGGATTGGACGCCCTATACCACCGAGGTAGATGTACCTGAAGATAGCATGTTCATCCTCTTCGGCGTGATCCTCTCCGGCAAAGGTCAGGTCTGGCTGGCAGACGTACAACTCGAAGCCGTCCCGTAGCGCGTGGCTTGCCTCGCCGTCCTGTAACCCCCC
>JALYTT010000049.1 GCA_030854145.1 Chloroflexota bacterium
CCGGTATAATCGCTCTCATCATAGCGCGTAGTATAGATATGGCGAAACTGTCTTCTCATTCTCAATCTTTCTTGGGATCACTCCAAATTCCGGCGATAGGAGATCTCTTCTTTCGTCACGGTAAATCCAAGCGAACGATAATCCGCAAGCGTGCCAGGTGCTTCACCCCAGGCTTCGAGCTCGAGCTTCACGGGATGTTGGGGCAGCAACCACTGGATGACCGTGAGCAGGAGAGGAAGAGCTAGATTGGCCTCGCGATAGCGCGCGACAATGCCAGGAGCATCAATGAGGGCGGTTGGATCGCCAGCCTCCTGGGCAAGTGGTTCGCTCAGATCGGCACGACAGGTGCCAGCGATGGTTCCATCCGGAGCAAAGAGCAGGAATATGCCGGCATGATTGAGGTGCAGCAGCAACTGGGCAACGTCATCCTGCGTAACCTGGAGATGACCCCAGTAGCCTTCGTAACTGCGATTGAGGGCTTCAGTGTACAGCTCTACTCGCTCAATCTGATCGTAACTGCGCACGGTAAAGCCCGCAGGCAGAGCCGGAGCCGGAAAGGACTGCATTTTTGCCAGGCCCAGACGAGTAAAGGTCGAAACCGGTTCAAATCCATGCGTGCGAACAAAGAGACTGGAGCCTTCGTTCTGAACATCGACATAGACACGCAGAGTGCGCGTATCGAGTTCAGAGGCACGTTCGAGCAGATGAGCGAAGATCTGGCTACCTATGCCCTGGCGCCTCCAGGAGGGACGAACTGCTATATGGAGATCGGCATTGACATCATTGAGCGTCTTCTGGATCACGCCATACCCGATCAGGGAGGTACTGTCCGGCAAGGCGACGACCCAATTATTGAGCGCCGGGTCCTGTCCTGACCAGGTAAGCTGCTCGCGCAGGGCGGCTTCCGTCACCTGTTCACCGCTATGATCAGCCTGTTCAACATCTGTAAGCAGCTCGACCAAAGCAGCCAGATCGTCGTGCAAATCGAACCTGCGATAGATGGGAGCACCGCTAGATTCATGCATCAAGAGTAGCCTCCTTCTGAAAACGTGAGTTATCTCATTCTTATCGTCTATATATACGCTCCACAAATCGCGATAGCTCACAAACCAGAAGATAGACCAGCCATCACCTCTACTTCGCCACCCAGCCGCAATCCACGAGCAGGTCGCTGCCCGTGATGAATGAGGCCGCGTCGCTCGCCAGGAAGAAGACGGTTTCGGCGATCTCGCGTGGGTCGGCCCAGCGCTTGAAGGCCTGTTCAGCCTCGCGCTCTCGTTTCACCTCTTCGAAGGGCCGACCGCTGCGCTGCGACTCCAGGGTGACATCCGAGCGCAGCATGGGTGTATCAACCGAGCCGGGGCTGATCGAGTTCACCCGAATGTTAGCCTCGGCCAGTTCCCAGGAGAGCGCGCGCGTGAAAGACAGCAGCGCGCCCTTAGTGGCACCATAGATCGCGTGGTCTGTCTGACCGACATGCCCTGAGACGGAGGCCATATTGACGATGCTGCCGCGACCCTGGCGGCGCATGTAGGGTATGACATGCTTGCAGAGCAGGAATGTGCCCCCCAGGTTCACGTCAACGACGCGTCGGTAGTCTTCCCAGGTCGTCTCAAGCAGCGGCTTGACCAGCACGATACCCGCGACATTGAGCAGGGTATCGATGCGTCCAAAGCGCGCATACACGTCCGCTACCGTGGCCTGGATACTGGCCTCATCGACGATATCACAGCGGTAAAAGTGACAATGCCCTCCGGCCTGCTGGATCTCGCTACAGACCTGATCTCCGGCGGCGAGTTTATCGAGGGCTGCTACCGTGTAGCCGCGCTCGGCGAACAGGCGTGCGGTGGCGGCGCCGATGCCCTGCGCCATGCCGGTCAACAGGGCCACGCGCGCTGTCTGCTGTGTTGCACTCATCTTATGCTCCCATCCCCAGTATGCTACGGGTCTCTTCAGCGCTGGCGATCTGCCGGCCCTGGCGCCGCGCCAGATCGGCCACGTCGGCCACCAGTTCGTGCGCGGCCGCGACTCTACCATCAAGATACGCGTAATCTTCGGTGCCCACGCGTACATGGTCGCCGTTGCGGATGGCCGCGGTCAGGATGGTTTTCTGTTCTGGCCCCATAATACTGACGTTGATCACGCTCCCCGCCGGCATCAAGCGGCGCCGGTACAGGTACTCCTCCAGCGTTGGCGGCGACCACGAGCCGCCTGGCCAGCCAAAGAACAGCGTCGCGAAGTAGGGCGCAGGCAGCAGGCCTTTGTCGATCAGGTACTGCATGTTCCAGATGGAGCCGGCGTGCCAGACCTCCAGTTCAGGCTTGACGCGGTACTGGTTGCAGAGATGCATATACTCTTCCAGCTCTTCGCGCGGGTGCAGCACATGCACATCCAGCCCCACAAAGGCCTCATCGTGGTGGCTGACAATCATCGAGATCATATCGGCATGCTCGGTCCAGACCTCCATGCGTTCGGGGATCGGCAGGCTCGACATGCCGCACTGCACCACCAGCGCGGTCTGCTGGCGGACGGCATGAATCACCCCGGTCCACATCCCCTGGGCATGCGTATGAAATATGCGCGCCCCCGCCTGCTCGCACAGCCTGGCCTCAGCGGCGATCTCCTCCACAGTGTGCGGATAGGGGACCGCCGGCTCCAGCCAGCAGATATTCGGCGTCGCGGTAATAATCAAAGGTTCCATGGTGATATCTCTCTCCTCTACATCCCCGTAGGGCGCGTTATCTGTTTGGCACTTTGAAGGCCATGACGATGATACTTATGACAAAGAATATAGCTGAAACTACAAAGAACGCAATGAAGCTGCCGAACGTGGGCGCGCCTCGAAAGTTCAGGATCAGGCCAAAGAGCGGGGGCGCGGCCCCATTGGCTACGCCTACCGCCAGGTTAGCATAGGCCATATATTTGCCGGCCTCTTCAAGCGGCACAAGGTCGCTGGTGAGCGCGGTATCCACGCTCAGGATCACGCCATTGGCGGCTCCATAGAATGATGAGAATGCCAGGAAAACGACGAAGGTCCGTGCGAACGGGAACAGCAGACCAACTATTGTGGCAATCACGACCGAGATGATGATGATATTCCTACGCCCAAGTTTGTCCGAAAGATAGCCGGCCAGCAACGCGAAGATGACAGCGACCACCAGGTTGAGCAGGCCCGAAATCTGGATGGCGGTCGCTAGATCCTCCGTTTTGGTGATGTGGAGCACGCCCTCTATATAATACACGCCGAAAAATTGGAAGCCGGAGACGCCCATGTAGATCATAAAACTGCCCAGGACAAACCACCAGAACACGCTGATGCCAGGGCGACTCTTGATATGGAACATTTCGACCAGCACCTGCCATACATTGAGCCGTGTCGCCTCCAGGAGCGGCTTGTCTAAGCGCCGCATGGCGAAGGCGTTGATCAGCGTCATGCTGGCCAGCAAGAAAGCGATCAGAATGTAGGCCGCGCTTTGCAGGTGTGCCGCGAACATGCCGGTGATCACACCGACCCCGATAGCCGAACCGATCAGCGTGAAGACGCCCTTGATGCCCGCGCTGATGCCTCGCTGCTCTACCGGCACGAAATCGGCCAGCGTAGGCTGCCAGGCTCCCGAGGAGACATTGGTGAAGATCTGCATGCCCACATACGCTATGACGACCGTGGACAGTGAAAGCGGCACGAAGACGGGCAACAGGATGAACGGCAGCGTCAAGACCATGCCCCAGATCATCATGGGCCGGCGGCGCCCGAAGCGGCTTTTTGAATGGTCGCTGACGATACCAGCCATGATATTGACGATCACCGCGATGCCGATGGCCACCCCGGCAAGCACACCCACGGCGATGCCCTTGGTCGCTTCAGAGGTGACGGCCTGTACCTGCACCGGCAAAATAAAGATATTGTACGCGAGCCAGACAAGGTTGGCTCCCAGGGCAAAGGTACTCGTGAGAATGAGGGTGGGTACGGATAATCTTCGCGTAGGTACGGCCATCTCTGAAATTGCGGACATCCAATCCTCCACAGCTTTTCATGGAGGGACGCTGCTGGCCTGCGTCCCTCTGCTAGCTCTGCTGGCCTGCCGGCCTGCGCTCCCCAGATGCTGTGCTACAACAGCAATTTTTGCAATTTCAGCAGATCTTCCTGCGCGCCCTGAGCCTTGATCTTGCGCATCATAAAGGCGGTCATGGGGTTGATCTTCTTGTCCATGATCCCGGCCAGCACGTCGGTATTGGCGATGGCCTTCATGTCAGGATTGGGGATCGCGGCCTCCTCAAGGGTGGCCTGCCCATTCACCACGGTCATCAGAAACGTCTGCTTCGTATCGGGGAACTCAAACTGTAGCGTTTTGGTGAAATCTTTGAAAGATTCATGCACTTTGGGGTCTGCGAAACGGTCGCGGACACGCTCTAGATATGGGAGGATATTGGTCATACCGCGTGGACTCCTTCCAATAGATACGTATTGGGACAATCAAAACTAGAAAGATCGCACTACAGAGAGACAGCTTTGCCTTGAGCAATAGACGCGTAGGCCGCTTCCGCCACCTGAATGGCATGGTAGCCATAGTATGGGTCGATGCGCGGGGGCCGGCCTTCGAGGATGGCGCGCACAAAATCCTGCACTTCGGCCACGATCGAGAAGTATTTCCAGGCCAGCGGCTCATAGGCAACCTCCGTCAGAGGGGTGCCTTCAACATCATCGGGCCCCTTGAAATGCACAACGGTGGGATTCACCAGGTGATCCACAATCAGCGATCCCAGGCTACCATGCACCTCCAGCCGCTCGGTCCAGGGCGCTTCCACGATACAACTCTGCGTGGTTTCAAAAACCGCCCCATTGGCCAGGTGGCCAATGGTTATCGCGTGATCATCGACCTGGCTCTCAGGGATAACCTTGTAGGCAAAGGCCTGGATATCGCGCACACCGCCAAAGAGCCAGCGCATCAAATAGAACGAATGCACGCCCGAATCGAGCAGCACCCCCTGATTTTCAGGACTGCCTACCCAGCTTGTCTCGCTTCTAATACGCGCGACCTCGCTACCGGCAATGGTAGTGCTGACAAACCTGATATCACCCAACGCGTTGTCGCGCAACAGGCGCTCCACCTCAATATATGCAGCCACAAAGGGCGTGTTCTCCGCTACCGTGAATGTGACGCCCCGATCCTGCGCGGTGCTGATGAGGTGCTTGGCCTGCTCAGATGTCATAGCCATCGGCTTCTCGACGAGCACATGTTTGCTCTGCTCCAAGGCGGCCAGCGCCACCGGATAGTGCCAGCGGTGCGGCACAACGACATCGACCATGTCAACACCGGCATCCGCGATCAACGCCTTGTAATCAGTATAGACCCGCGCCTGGTAAGGAGCGGCACGGTCACGGGCCACCGCCTCGTTGATGTCACAGACGGCCACGATCTGGCACAAGTCGTCCAGTTCGCTGTAACCAGCCTCGTGAACGTAGGCGATGCCACCCACGCCGACTATCCCCACCCGCACTTTGTTCTTCGTCATAGCCCTCTCCTTGAATTGAGATGCGTGTCGGACGCACCGAGCACGTCCCTACTGGACTGACCGCCTTCATGTGACAAGGGAGCCGCACCCGTCCGCGTAGGGATTCGGCTTGCCGCATCCGTGGGGCCTCGCTTGCGCGGCCAGGGGGGAGCCTCCCAAGCCCGAGGGCTAGCCCCACGGATGCGGCAAGCCGAATCCCTACGCGGGACGGGTGCGGATCCCTCATTGCCACCCATCACATGAGGGTTGTCAGAGCGCTACGGTACAATGCTGTGTATCGCAGGGTCGGTCTGCGTGAGTTTTAGCGTCCCGGTCTCTGTGACCAGGAAGGTCTCTTCATTACCGATGTTCGTGCCATCGTGGTACGGGGTGTACAGCTCGATGTTGAGCACCATCCCCGCTTGCACGATGTACGGGCTATCGAAGGTAATCCAGGCCTCTTCGGTCTGCAAGCCGATGCTGTGACCAACGTTGATAAAGTATGGGGGCAGATCATGAGTACCATAGATTTCTGCTGCCAGGTTGTACAGGTCGGCAAAGGCTGTTCCTGGACGCAGCGCCTGACCAAGCTGATCAACGATGCCACACATCGTGTGGTGCAGTTGGCGCAGGTCATCGGGAATGGGACCTGTATAGAGCAGACGGCGGTTATCCGAGGTATAGCCATCAACGACCGCCCCCAGGTCGAGCGTGACCAGTTGGCCGTCTTCCAGCCGCTCATCGAACGCGATTTCGGGATTCGAGGCGCCAAAGGCGATGGTAGTATGCCCAACGCCGGTCGCTCCATGCGCAAACAGCAGGCTCTTGGCGGCGCCGATCAGTTCCAGCCGCGACATGCCGCTCGCGATGCGGCCGCGCAGCTCAGTCACGGTAGCCTCGACTATCGTTGTGGCTTTGCGCATGAGGGCGATCTCGGCCTCTGTCTTGCTGAGGCGCAGCTTCAAGAGCAGTTCATCGGCAGACTCGATGGTGGACGGATCAACGAACTCATAGAGGTGCTTGAGCACGTAGAGCGGGCAGGAGCTTTCCACGCCAACTTTCATGCCAGGTTTCAGCGTGGCTTGCAGGAAGTCATGGAGTTCCTCAAGCGCGCTGTCGCGATTGAAGAAGCTGCGTACGTCATCGACATCAAAGGTGAAGCCCATGGTGGCGCCGATCCAGCACAGCAGAGTCATCGTGCCGTCGGCGGCGATATAGACGAAGAAGGGCAACTGATTTTTGAGCGCGAAGAGAATAGGGTTGCCGCTGCCCGGCAGGGCCGGCAGGCCCGACGTGTAGTAGACATTTTCCGGCGAGGTCAGCAGCAGGCCATCAAGTCCACTGGCCTTGATCTGCTCCACAATGCTGGCCTTGCCCACCCCGGGAGTCTGCACATGATACGTCATTGTCACACTCATCCTTTACAAATACATATCTCCAATACCGTCCCCTCTGGCTGAGAGCCGCGCGAGCAGAGCACCGTCATTGTGTTTCAGCATCCAGTGTCGTGGCGTGCTCTTCTTCGATAGATTCGCGCAGCCGGCGCTCAACATTGTTCAGATGTTGCAGCATGGCCTGTTGCGCGGCCTCAGCATCATGGGCATGTAGAGCACCGACAATCGCGCGATGATCGGCCACAACCTGTTCTTTGATGCCCGGCAGGTCGGTCGTACGCTGCCGGCTGGCCTGACCAAGCCGGCGGATACCGGCCATAAAGTGGCCAAGCGTGATATTGCCGGCCGCCTCGGCGATACACTCATGCAGGTCCAGGTCCGCCCGGAAAAAAAGCGTGGAGTCCCCGATGCTCGCGCTTGAACGCTTTAAACAGGCATCCAGCCGGGCCAGCTCTTCAGCGGTGATGCGTTGGGCCGCCAGCCCGCAGAGCCCAACCTCGACGATTTTACGCGATTCCAGAAGATCAAGATAAGAGGTATCGGAGAGCGCAAAGACGAAATCCAGGTGTTCAACCAGTAGCTCCGGCTCTAACCTGGTAATATAGGTGCCCGCCCCCTGGCGGATTTCGACAACCTTCATAATCGAAAGCGCGCGCAAAGCCTCACGCAGGGATGGTCGACTGACATGCAGTAAAGCCGCCAGTTCCCGCTCCGGTGGCAGTTTGGCCCCCGGCCGCAGCTTCTTTTCCGAGATCAGCTTCAACAACTTGCGCACAATCTCTTCAGGCCGGTTCGGTTTGGGCAAAGCCTCGAATGTTGTCATGCCCCATCTTCCAGGTAAGCAGAATTGGTAAGATATCTATCCAGAGAGTACCTGAAAAGCGCCTGGTTGTCAAGGTTTATTACTAAGCGGTCCGCGCGCTGATCGGCGTGAGGGAGATAGCTATAAACGTACACGTAAGCTATCAATACCAGGAAGCGAGCGGGGTGACCGTAGGGCGAGGCAAGCCACATAGGCGTACACGTAAGACAAAAAAAGCGCTTGCAGGGCGAATCCGTAGGGCGTGGCTTGCCTCGCCCTACGGAATAACGGCCCGCTTCGGCTTACGTTCACGCCTATGTGGCTTGCCTCGCCCTACGGAGACGCCTGCGTAGGCTCCACGGGTCAGGGAACCGGGACAGGGAGAGGCTCGTCTACCGTCTCGCCGCCCTTTCTGGCGACCTTCGCGGCCTCGATAGCCGGGTCGCGACCGAGGAAGAAGGCCAGTGCTGTGCAGATGGCGCAGCCGATCAGGACGAACAGAAAAGTGTCGTTCAAGCTCATCGTCACAGCGTGTTGGGTCACACAGAGCTTGAGCGCCTGGGCGTTTTGACCCGCCTGCTGGACACAGGTAGCCGCTACTGTGCCGAGTGGCCGCGTCTGGAAGCCGGCAGCAATATCCTGAGCATGCGTCGTTGCCCGCTGGGTGAGGTAGGTGGTGAGCACAGCCACGCCCACAGCACCGAACACCACTTTGGTCGAACTGATCAGCGATGTCGCCTTGGCCATCTGCCTGTTGCTAACGACCGATACTGCCAGCGTCTGCAAAGGCTGAGCCACCAGGCCCAGACCCAGGCCGCGCAGGATCAGCCAGAGTTGCATGTCTACACCTGTTGTGCTGATGTCCAGTCGTGTGAAGCCGATCATTGAAATCGCGGCGATGGCCAGACCAGCAACGGCAAGGATGCGTGGCCCCACCCGGTTGTATAGCTTGCCGCCGATGGCCAGCCCAACCGCCATGGCCAGACCCTGGCTGATCAAAATCCCCCCTGTGCTCAGCGCGGAAAGCCCCTGCACGTTCTCAAAGAAGAGCGGCAAGATGAACAGGCTCCCGAAGAGCACCGCGACCGTCACCCATTGCAGGATATTCGCGATCGTAAACGTGTAGTTGCCGAAGAGCCGTACATCCATAACCGGATCTTTCACCCGCAACTCTACGATGATGAAAGCCAGCAGCAGCACACTACCCACACTCAAGAACGAGATGACCAGCGGATCACCCCAGCCACGTGAGCCGGCCTCGCTGATGCCATAGACGAGGGTAGTGAACGCCACCATCGACAGGATCAGGCCCAGGATATCAAAGCCCTTCGATAGCGACGGATCCTGATCGTTCGCCTCTTGCTCAGCTTTGTTGCCACGCAGGACAATCAACGAGAAGATGAACGCGACAACACCAATCGGCAAGTTGATGGTGAAAATGGCATTCCAGCTAAAGTTGGTTGCCAGGTACCCCCCAAGCGTTGGGCCAAAGGCCGGACCAAGCAACAGTGGCACCATGAGTATCACCATGACGCCGGCACGCTCCGTCGGGCCAAAGAGGCGAAAGATGATAGCCATAGCGATCGGCAACAGAGCGCCACCGCCGATGCCCTGCAAGACGCGAAAGGCGATCAGAAGTTGTTCGTTGGGCGCGAAGGCGCACAGCCCGGAACCAAGCGTAAACAGCGCCAATGAGAACAAGAAGATCGTTCTTGTGCCAATGCGATCGCTCAGATAGCCCACAATCGGGATGACTGCCGCGTTGGCCAGGAAGTAGCCGGTACCGACCCAGGTAATCGTCTGGAAATCTGTGTGGAAGGCCCTGGCTATTTGGGGAAGCACGACGCTGACAATCGTGTTATCGAGAACGGCCATCAGCAGGCCGATGGCGATGACGATCGTGGCCTGCCATCTATAGGAAAGGCGCATATTCTCTCCTTTATCTATGTAAAACTTTCTTGTACGGAATTACTGCTCTGTCTCACCAGGACTGACCATCAGGCCGGCGACGACAAAGTCCACAACATACTCTCGTGCGCGTGCGAACGCGGCGGCAGAGGAAACATCTTCCCCTGGCAGAAGCATCTGATACAAAGGCAGAAAGGCCAGGTAGGACTGGCAGACCTGCAACGCCATAGCAAGCTGGATCACAGGAATGAAATCAGAGCGGAGCAGTCCGGCGCTCTGCGCCTTGCGAAAGAACAGCTCGAACTGGTCAACATCTTCTGTCTGCAATTGTGAGCTGAGCTGCGCATACGTTTGCCAGCCCTCGGCCATCTCCCACAGCATCATGCGCATGAAGCGCGGATGCTCTATCAGGTAATCAAACAGGATTTGCACAACCGTTTCAAGTAATGCCTTGAACTGCCGAATGTTGGAGGCAATGGTTCCACCCTCAAGCAATGGAGCGAACACGCGCATCTGAAGTTCGCTCATTTCCTTGTCAGTGCGCTTGAGTACCGCCGCGTAGAGACCAAGCTTATCATCAAAGTACTGAAAGATCAGGCTTGAGTTATAGTTCGCGACTGCCGCGATGACCGCGATACGCGCGCCATCGAAACCATGTTCCGCGAACACCTCTTCTGCCGCGTTGAGAATCGCCTCCCGCGCACCCTCTGCATCATGCGCCCGCCCACGTCTAGGTTCAGGCATGCTTTCAGATCCTTTCTAATCAATCAATTAGTTTTCTAATTAACTGATTGAATTATAGCCGAGGATCTCGAAGAAGTCAAGAGTGATGTTTTTGGATGCTTTCTGGCAATATTGAGGCAGAAAAAATTCCGCTGTTTTTTCTGTGGCTTAGGCGATGAAGGAAGGCGAACTGAGGGATCAGTAGCACTGAGAGAACAGCGGGAAAAGAGATTCCCTACTTCTTTCCCCGCCACGCCGTCATTGCGACTCTCGGAACAGTGTTCAGCTTACGCTGCTCTTCCGCCAGAAAGCGCCCAACTTAACCTATGTCCTCTGTAAACGACACGTCAGTTGTTGATCCTGTAAGGTTGAGGGGGCGTGGCCCCTTCGTCATATCGAGGATGCACAGCCGCGTGCCGAATGGATCTCTGATTACCGCGCATTTCCCAATCGTAATATCGAAAGGGGCAACGAGTACGAGGCAGCCCTGATCTGTATAGTGAGTTACGGCAGCCACGACATCATCGACGAGGTAATGGACTTCCACCGCTGAAGGAATATCAGGATCGCGATGAAGCACAATTTCCGCGTCGGTCTCCGGGAAGACAAGTCCAATTGCGTCATCGCCGCTCCACTGAGGGCGCAGGCCAAAGACCTGTGCATAGTATGCAGCCGCCGCCTCGACATCATCCACCCGGATCATGATACAGTCAATCTTCCGTAACATTTTTCCCTCCTCCGCCGGCTCTCATAAAAAACTACTTCCTGGATTGAGGCGCGATGACATAATGCCCGGCGAGTTCGCGATACAGGGGTTCTATCAGCGTATTGCCTGAGACAAGCGGAAGGGGAGCGCGCCGAGTTTTGGCATCACGCAGGGCGCCAACAACCCAGTTCAGCTCTGACTTGAGTCGCTGTAGCTCTGCTGTGAGTCGCTGTAACTCGTAATCGGACTGGCTGGAACGCTGGAGACGTGAAAGCAAGGTATTGAGCGAGACAGCAACCTGCCATAACACATGTCCCTGAGCCAACGGGCTACGCACACTCATATCGCCATTAGCCGCCTGCACCAGCGTCTGTAACAGTTGCTGAATGCCGTAATCGAGCTCGCGCTTCTGCGAGGCGATGGCATGTTCCAACTGGGCAATGACCTCGGCGCGGTCGGCACGCAAGATAGCATCCTGGGCATTCCTCACCCACAGGTAGGTCACCACGGCTACAACAACCTGTAAGGCTACAGGTCGGATGAGAACGGTATAGACAGAGTGCGCCATCAGCGCGCCAAGATCAGCGGAATGAGGCATAAGCAGGATAGACGCCATAATATAGATACAATTGATGAAGGCCACCACAAAGACCGAGACCGCCGGTAAAACAGTGACGGCGGCAAGTTCCGAGAGGATAAACAGGTCAAAAACAGGCAGCGAACCGACGTTCAGATCGATAATGGGAGCCGTTATAATAGTAAGTACAAGCGCGGCATTCACGCTGAAGACGATAAAAATACCGACCAGCAGCACTTTGCCTTGACGATTGAGGAGCACCGCGATACAGGCCACAACGAGCAATGCGAGTACAATGGGAAGGGTATACAGGTTCGCGCTGCTCAAAGCGAGGGGGATAAAAGCGATAACCACAAGAAGCATCAACAACAAAATAATACTGGCGATGCGTCCCTGGCGAAAGCTCTCTCTCTGCTCAAATGGAGCATCTTTGCCAGGGTCCACCGGTGCGGCCCAGCGATACCACCTTGCAAGAGGGCTGCGATTGCGACGGCGGTCCTGAAATCGTGGCATCATTTCCCACGAGGGAAGTTCGTCATTGGAAGGATTGAGCGGGTTCTGATTCATTGGGGGCCTCCTAGTATAGTAGCGCACTCCCTGCTGCGCACGCATAAGCATTCTATCGCGTGTATGGCACTATTGAAGGAAGATAGTATCGTTATGTACTAACAGATGAGCTTAATAATTTTTTCTTCAAAAGAAAGAACGAATCAGGAGAGAAAATGGGTAGGGGAATAAGGAGAAGTTACTTATAGGCTATTTCATCAATGAAAGCAAGCGTGAAGCATAACACCGATCAGGAGGCCGGTGTCAGAGAAACTGAAGGCATGAAGAGGCTCCTTGATTCTCAACCTGGAGCATGCACAGACGCTCCAGGCAAAAGAGACCCACATCCTTGTTGGCCACGGCCCTGCTATCCATGTCCTATACATCAGCCTGCTCGCCTGATGATACAATAGACTGTCGATGAATGAAACCTGTTGATTGTCTCTACTGAGATGGGAGCAGACCAATGCGCCTTCGAGGTACCGCGTACGCCGTTGCCGCCTCGTTCATGTTTGGACTGGGGGCCGTGCTCGCAAAGCTGGTGGGCGGCGAGATTGATGCGACGGTGGTAGCGTTCCTGGCCCTCGCGGGTGGTGGTCTGCTGCTTGCCATAGGCCTTGTGCTCACAAGGCGCCCTCTCGTCCAGGCGCTTAAGCGCGCGGGCTGGCTAGATCTCCTCCTGCTGGCATGCCCTGGCACCGCGATTCCGCTTCTCTTGATCGTCGCCGGATTCGCACGTACAAGCGCGCTGGCAGGGGGCTTTCTCCTGCAACTGAACGGGGTGGCTGCACTGCTTTTCGCGGTGCTCTTGCTTAGAGAGCGCGTGCGGCTGAAACAGGGTATCGGGGTTCTGCTGCTGCTCATCGGTAGCGTGCTGGTGATCTTCAAAGGGTCATCTGGGAGCGCCGGGAGCAATGGAGGCCTGGGAGACCTGCTGATCGTGGCCGGAGCCATAGGTCTGGGCTTCGGCTTTGTTCCCGCCAAACGCCTCTCCCAGCGCGCCGGGACGCTCGCGCTGACCATGTGGCGCCTGCTGCTAGGAGCATGCACGCTCCTGCCCGTACTCGCCATTCAGCTCCTCGTTGGCACACACACCCTGCGCTGGCAACCTTCGGCGGCTACACTATGGGCGCTCCTGCTCTACATTGTCAGCAACTTCTGTCTTGGCTACCTTGCCCAGCAGGAAGGTCTACGCCTGCTCAAAGCCTGGGAAATGGGGGCGCTGATGCAAACGGTTCCGCTCTTCTCCACCCTGTTTGCTCTGCTCTTGCTACATGATAGCCTGACGCTGGTGCAAGCACTGGGAGGCCTTCTCGCCATACTTGGCGGGATAGTCGTCTCGTTGAGCGACAGGGCGCCGACGCCAGTAGCCACGCAGACGGAAACACCTCTGCAAGATGATATCGGGACAGTGCCTGCACCTCATGATACCTGAATATTGCCTCCCATAGGCAGGGCTTTTGCGTTCTTTCTGTAGTATAATGTAGCAGAAGCCTTCTAAATACATCAGCAATTACCATGACTATAAGTAATCAATCACCACCCATAAAAATCTGTCTGGGTATGACGTGAGAGAGAGGTATAACATGAGCTATCAGACGTTTAGCTGGCCTGAGCGCGGCCTGGCTTTGTTTGCCGGCATTGTCAATCTTATTGTCGGTCTGGCCTTCTTTTTCCTTCCCGAACTGCACTTTCCGCTCTGGCCCGTGGCTATCTCACCGGTGCTGACGCGGTTCATAGGTGCCATCATCATTGGGAACGGCGTGGCAGCCATCTGGCTCTCTACCGAGCGCGAATGGGCCAGGGTACGCCCGCTGGCGCTGGTAGCCGTTGTGTATGGGACGCTGGTGGCGCTGGGGTTGCTGTATCACCTGCTCTGGCTCAATGCTTCGCCTTCCTTCTGGCTCTACTTTCTGTTCGATGTACCATTTCTGCTAGTTTTCTATGCACTGTTTATCTATCATGACCTTATGCCGCGCCTGCTCAAACAGAAGACGCCTGGCACCCAACGGGGGAGCAATGCTGGCGCCATTCGTTGATCCAGCGTTCCACCAGGAACAGCCACTGCCTCTTTTGCCGCTCGTTGGACGCACGATGGAAATGCAGGTCATACATACTCTGCTCGCCACGGTATCCAACGATCTGCCTGTGGGCGCTCGCTCGCTGACCTTGAGCGGAGAGATGGGCATTGGCAAGACGCGCTTGCTCGCTGAGGCCTGCCACGAGGCACGGGCGCGTGGCTTTGATGTGCTAGAGATGCGCGCATATGAGTCAAGCCTGACATTCCCGTATTTCCTTTTTGTGGAAGCGCTACGCCCTGTTTTGCGCGCCGCCACTCTGGATCAACTCCGCTCCTATGTTGGATTGCCCGGCGCTATTTCGTCCTCCGTTGAAGAACATCCCACAGCAGAAAACATATCCTTAACCGGCACACCGCTCGTTACCTCCCTTACTCGTCTCTTTCCTGAACTGCCTGCACTCGTACAGATACGCCCTCAGGAGGAGCTGCTGTCCCCGGATCAAGAAAAGTTTCGCCTGTTTGATGCTATTGCGACACTCTTTGAGCGACTCGCCGCTACAAGGCCATTGCTCATATGTATCGACAGCTTACAGTGGGCCGATAGCGCTAGCCTGGAGATGATTCTTTATCTCACGATCCGCCTGCGCGCAAGCCGTGTAGCGCTGATTGGAGCGACACGCCCGGCACAGGGAGGACAAGAGCAGAACGAGCAAGATGAAGTAACAATGAAGAGAGCCGCTGAGACCGTCACACGCGTGCTGATGGAACTTATGCAACAGGGTATGTGGTTGCCTCTACCTCTTGGCCCGCTTGATGCTGAGACTATGACCACACATATCCATGCGTTACTTCCTGGGATACTATCAGAGAATGTTCTACAACTCTTGCTGGCACACTCAGAAGGAAACCCCTTCTTTCTGGAAGAACTGGTGCGGACACTGACGCTTCATGGACAACTGCTGCTGCGAGAAGATATCTGGGAGATCAAACAACCATCCAGTATAAAGTTGCCTGCCAGTATTGTGTCAGCCGTGCAACGACGTTTAGAGAATATAAGTCCTGCCTGTCTTGAGCTACTATCTCAAGCGTCCCTCTTTGGTCGTGCCTTTCCTATAGATGCGCTAGCGCAGGTTGTAGAACATAGCGAGGGAAATGCGAAGCATCCAGGTACCACCATACAGGCTCTGTTAGATGAAGCGATACAGGCATCATTGATTGCCAGAGTGCCAGAGAATGAGCCTGAAGACAGGCTGGATTTGCCCGATACAGGCTTTCATATCACACTGACGCAGTACATATTTTGTCAGGGCATTGTACAGGAGATACTTCATGCTACGATCCCTACCCAGCAAATGCGGCACCTGCACGGCGCAATTGGTCAGGCATTAGAAAGATGCTACGACTACGAAGCTCCCAAACATGCCGCCGAACTAGCTGCGCACTATGCGGCCAGTAGCGAGAGAGTGGCGGCTTTGCGCTGGAGCTTACTGGCCGGCGAGGATGCGACACGGCAACAGGCTCACCGTAGGGCCATCAGTCATTTTCGTCTCAGCCTTCAATTGCTGGAAGAAGGCATACCTCTTCCGCTTGCCGGCACCTCTACCCCTACGCCAGTACAGCTTCACCTCACCATCGGTGAACTATGGTTTCAGTTAGGGGAACTTGAGCAGGCTACAGTCTCATTTCAAGCTGCGTTAGAGCAGTTGCACCGACAGAAGAGCGCATCGCCGTTATTACATGCACGCATCAATCGCGCGCTCGCCGATGCCTATCGCATGCAAGCTAGATATGAACTGGCGCTAGCACATTTGCAGGCGGCGAGTGCAGCATTTATCGAAGAAGAGTGGGCAGTGGGTGGACAGGAACAGGAGCAGAGTATATCCTGGTTTCTCGAACGAGGGACCTCTGCTATTGCAGTAATGACGATAGAGCATGCATACAGCGCTGAACACGTCTTATTTCTCCAGGCACGGGCTACCCTTGATCTATTGCTTAACCATCCAGAAGAGGCCAAAGAGAGGTTATGGCAAGCACATCAATTGGCAACAGCGCTTGGCGATCGCAGCAGCCAGGCATTCGCCCTGCACCTTATAGGCTGGATTTATGGTTGGGGCGAGCATATCCGCGACGCCATTCGCTTCCAGCAGCAGGCGCATGAATTGTATCTCTCCCTTGGTGATCCATTCCGCGCCGCATTAGGAGAGCAGGGACTGGGCATTATTTATCAGGCATTGGGTGAAATGGAAACGGCTCACAGTTATACCCAACGCGGCTTCGAGCTTGCCCGGCGCTATGGTGTGCGCCGTGTCATGGGTTGGCTCTACTGGAATCAAGGGATGATGGCTCTCAACCAGGGGGACTGGGCCAGTAGCAACACCCATCTACAACATGCATTACAAGAAGCGCAGGTAGAGACGAATGCGCGCCTCAAGCCGGTTGTATTACTGGCTCAAGCTGTGTTGCAGTTCCGGCGTGGCCTATGGCATGAAGCAGATCCGCTCTTCCAGGAGGCCATACAGTCAGCCACAAACACCGACTGGTTTGCCAGTACTGTAGCATTCTATGGGCATTTCCTGGCCGTCACAGGACGGAGAGCGGCCGCGCGCACGTACCTTGATCGAGCTAGCGCGCTTCCTGAGCTTGCGGGCTTTTCCGGTAGTTTCTATATTCCGTTTCTGGCGGAGGGTTATCTCCACCTGGACACGCTCGAACTGGCGACACCGTATTTTGAGCGCATCACACACATGCGAGGCTTTCTCTATTATGGACTCGCGGTCGACCGTGTTCTAGGTGAGTTGGCAACAGTAACCAGAAACTGGGACATGGCCGAACGTGCCTTTGAAGATGGGTTACGGCTCTGTCGCCAGGCCAACAATCAACCTGAAGAAGCGGCCATTCTCTACGAGCAGGCGCGCATGACGGTCGCGCGTGGTGAGTCGGTGCAGCATATACGCATCCTCTGCGAGCAAGCTCGCCTGCTCTTTCTCCAATACCATATGCAACGCTCCGCCGCGCTGGTGGAGACGCTGCTTGAAGGTGTTCAAGCACTGGAACCTGTCAAGGTAAGCGAGGTCCATACCGCCGGGCATGTGTTGCATCTGAAGCTCTCAGCACGAGAACGAGAGGTGTTACAACTGGTCGCGGAAGGCCATACCGACCGCGAAGTTGCCGACACTCTCGTTCTCAGTCCGCGCACCGTCAATCGTCATTTGAGCAACATTTTTGTCAAACTGGATGTCCCCGGACGGGCCGCCGCTGTAGCCTATGCCATACGGCAGGGCTGGGTATAAGCTAAATCACAGGTAATGTCTGGCCATCAGTCATAGCCTGCGGCCCGGCATGTTTCGCGCCACCACCACCATCAAAGGGGGTGCCGGCTATTGTGGGGTCCCCCAACACCAGGCGCGCATTATTCACTCCGTCAAACCACATGCCCACATGCTCCAGTTGAATGCCTGACGCATCGCCCGATTGATCCGCCGAGGTCACCGGATGGCGATTATCGGCGGCAAAGGCCACAAAGGTAATCAGATGGAATGTGGACTCGCCAGAGCCGTCGCCCCGTGTAATCACATCGCCCACATATTCCGCGTGACCAAAGGGCTTGGCCGAAATCTCCGTGAAGAAGACGGTAAACTTGACGTTCGGCGGCATATGCTGCACATCCACGGTGACCGCATCAAAATCGTTGGCCTGTGGATTCTGGAATACCGTCACCAGGCCGGTGGCATCAGGGAACTTCCCTTTAATGCTCGCCGGGAACAACGGGAACTGGATAATCAAGGTGGGGTCAACCGAGGCCAGAACTTTCACGGTTGGCGCCACCTGGCCCGCGTTCCCAAAGTTTGGGGTGCGCAATTGGGGTGCGGCACTCGGAAACTGCGGTTGTCCACCGCCAGCCGGAGCGGTAGCGGTACTACTGGCCGCCGGGTTTGCTGGAGCCGTGGAACAGGCCCCCAAAGACACGCTGAGCAATGTGAGCATGACCAGGGCCAGCATCCATCGTGTGCGAAACATACTCTTCCTCCTTTCTTAGAACACCGGAGCAGTCTGTCCATCCGTCATGGCCTGCGGTCCGGCATGTAACGGAGGATTGCCACCATCGAAAATGGTTCCCTTGAGCGTGTCGTCGTTGAGCACTTTTTGGGCATCTTGCAGCGAAGCAAACCACATACCCAGATGCTCCAGTTGAATGCCAGAGGCCGTGCCCTCTTGATCCTTCGAAGTGCCTGGATTGCGGGCATCCATCGCGAAGGCCACCAGCGCAATGACATGGAAAACCGTTTCACCACTGCCATCTCCGCGCGTGGTCAGGTCCGCGACATACTCAACATTGCCAAAGGGTTTACTGGCAATCTCGATGAAGAAGATGGTAAAGGTGATATTGGGTGGCATCTTCTGGACATCGACGGTCACCGTATCCGAGGTGCTATCGTCGCGATTGCCGCGCACCATCGTCACCAGCGCCGTCGCATCGGGAAAAGCCTTCTTGATGCCACTGGGCACCAGCGGAAATTGCAGGATCGTGGTCGGCGCGATTGAGGCCAGCACATGCACCGTCGGGGCGAGCCGCTTATGCTGCGCCACGCGGTCCAGGGCCACCGTCGTCAGTGTAGAGTCTTGCCGCCTCAATGGAGCAGCGGAAGCAGCGGCGGACTGCGTACACACTACCAATAAGAGCATCAGTAATACTGAGCTGCCGAGGGCAACGGTGCGTACACGTTGTAGCAATGACATAATATCCTCCTTCTCACCTGTGCTTAGAACACCGGAGTAGTCTGCCCATCGGTCATGGCCTGTGGTCCAGCATGAAGTGGGGGATTACCGCCATCGAACGGCGTGCCTTTCAGCGTGTTGTTATTCAAGACCTTCTGTGCATCCTGGAGCGAGGAAAACCACATGCCCAGATGCTCCAGTTGAACCCCCGACGCATCGCCCGACTGGTCCTTTGACGTACCAGGATTGGCCGCATCAGCGGCGAAGGCCACAAGCGTAATTGTCTGGAAGGTGATGTCACCGCTTCCATCATCGCGCGTATGCAGGTCCGCGACGTATTGCACATGGCCAAATGGCTTGTTCGCCAGCTCGATAAAGAAGATGGTAAAGGTGGTATCGGGCGGCATATGCGCCACATCAACTGTGACGGTATCGAGGAGACTGACCGCCGGATTCCCCTGGACAATAGTCACTACGCCAGTCGCTTGAGGAAAGGCCTTTTTCACGCCACTTGGAAAGAGTGGGAACTGAATGATCACACTGGGCGGTTGTGCGGCAAGCACCTGTACGGTGGATGCCAGTTGATGTGACTGAATGCGCTGTTGCAATGATTGCGGCTGGAATGCCTGTACCCGGCTCTGACGGCCGGTGTTAATATGCAGGTTCGCAGCGGCGGGATACGCGTAGAACGCGACAGCGATGAGCGCCAGCAGCGGCAATCCCGCTTGTAGAACGAGACGACGAAGAGTAAATCGTGTCATATGGCCTCCCTTATAGATGCAAAGAGGAGAAAACTTTCAACTCTGCCGCAAGTATAAAGGGAGGCTGACCCAAAGACATGCGTAAGATTACCCATTGGTGTATCCGCGATCGTAGGGACCCGAAAGCGCCTTGGCAACAAATTTGTTGGAGTAGGTGGGCAGGCCATTTTCCTTACGGATACACCGAGTAGCACCTCCATAGACATGAAGTTAAGGGGAGGGAGGTCGTTCCGTAGGGCGAGGCAAGCCACGCCCTACGGAAC
>JALYTT010000050.1 GCA_030854145.1 Chloroflexota bacterium
GGCAAGCCACGCGCTACGGGTACGGCGAGGCAAGCCACGCGCTACGGGTACGGCGAGGCAAGCCACGCGCTACGGGTACGGCGAGGCAAGCCACGCGCTACGGGTACGGCGGTGTATCTCGCGGTATCACGTACTTATTTGGGAGAACGTATGCAACACACACTGGTGGCGGTCAAGGGGGCTGGCGATCTTGCTAGCGGGGTCATCCACCGCTTAGCGCGGGCGGGTTTCGCGGTGCTGGCGAGCGAGCTGGCCCAGCCTACGGACTTGCGCCGGACGGTGGCCTTCGCGGAGGCGGTGGTGCTGGGACAGATGACGGTTGAAGGGGTGACTGCCCGGCGTGTGACATCGGTGGCGGAGGCGCGTGAGGCGTTGGCAGCCGGCCTGGTGCCGGTTGTGGTTGATCCAGATGGCAGCCTGTTCCGCCAAATGCAACCGTCAGCCCTGGTGGAGGCGACGCTCACGAAGTACAATAGTGGGGTGACTATGCAGGATGCCCCCATTGTGATCGCGCTCGGCCCTGGCTACGAGGCGGGCAAGGACGTGCATGCCGTTGTGGAGACCAATCGTGGGCATAACCTGGGGCGTGTATATATGCAGGGGAGCGCCGAGCCAAACACGGGGGTACCAGGTACTATTGGTGGCTATAGTGCTGAGCGCTTGCTACGCGCGCCATGTGTTGGTAAGCTCTATAGTGTGCGGGCGATAGGCGATATGGTCCAGGCAGGCGAGATGGTAGCCGTGGTGAGGCCGGCAGATGCTGTCCCAGATGGTGCTGATGCCATGCCGGTAATTGCCGCCATCTCCGGTATCCTGCGCGGTCTGGTGCGCGATGGATTGCCGGTGAGCGCCGGAATGAAGATCGGTGATGTCGATCCACGCGCGAAGCGCGAGCATTGCTTCACCATCTCGGACAAAGCGCGGGCCATCGCCGGCGGCGTGCTGGAGGCGGTATTACATTTTTCAAATGGGTAGGAGTGAGGGAGGATTGCGCGGCGGGGAAAATCATTCTACAATGTGGTCTTAGAGGTGGCTTTATATGCTCAAGATAGTGGCCTATCATCATCCAACAACGCTGGCTGAAGCGGCCGACCTGCTCGCGGGCGAGGGACGTACCGTGATCGCGGGTGGCACCGACCTGCTGGTGAATCCGCGCTACATGGTTGGTGTATATGAAGTTGTAGATATTCGCAGGTTGGGATTAGACTATATGCGCGAGGCAGAGGGCTGGCTGCATATCGGCGCCGGGGTCACCATGCGCACGGTTGCGCGCCACCCGCGTGTGCAGGCGCTGGCCGGTGGCATTCTGGCGCGCGGCGCCGCCGTGTGTGGCTCGCCGAACATTCGCAACATGGCGACCCTGGTTGGGAATGTGGCCTCCGCCCTGCCATCCGCCGACACACCGCCTGCTCTGCTGGCGCTCGATGCCCAGGTGGTCTTGCGCGGCGTCAATGGTGAGCGTGTGCTGCCGTTGAAGGACTTTTTTGTGGGTCCCGCGAAGAGTGTGCGCGAGCGCGAACTGATCCTTGAACTGCGTATCCCGCCTGCACGGGAGGGGATGCGGGGAGGCTTCTACAAGATCGGGCGCACCGCCGAGGATATTTCGATGGTGAATGCGGCTACTGTCCTGTTTGTGCGCGATGGTATGATCCAGCAGGCGCGCCTGGTACTGGGGGCCGTGGCTCCTGTGCCGCTGCGGGTCACGCGCGCGGAGGAGGCGCTGGCTGGCCAGTCTCCCAACGAGGAGACCTTCCAGCGCGTGGCGGAGATTGTGTGTGCCGAGGTGCGTCCCATCAGCGATCAGCGCGCTTCGGCCGACTACCGGCGACGCGTGAGCGGCGTGGCGGCGGTACGCGCGCTGCGCCAGGCGGCTGGGCTGGCGCCTCACGGAGAGGAGTGGCAGCATGCCTGAGATAGAGATCGCTTTGAAGGTCAACGGGCGTCGTGTAAAGTGGCGCGTAGAGCCGGGCGAGACATTATTGGAGGCGCTGCATAACCAGCACCTCAAGGGGACCAAGCTGATCTGTGGCACCGGCGACTGCTGCGGCTGCGGCGTGATCCTGGATGGTTGCTCCATCAACGCCTGCTGCATGCTCGCGGCCCAGGCCGACGGGGGCGACCTGCTGACTATCGAGGGACTGGCGCCGGGCGAGCAACTGCATCCCATCCAGGAGGCCTTCGCGCTGGAGGGGGCCGCGCAGTGTGGCTACTGCACGCCGGGCTTCATCATGCGTAGCTACGCCTTTTTGCGCGAGCATCCCCAGCCCGACGAGGCCGAGGTGCGGGCGGCGCTGGCCGGCAATATCTGTCGCTGTACCGGCTATGTCAAGCCGGTGGCGGCGGTGCTGCGAGCGGCGCAGATGCTGGCCGGGGGAGAGGAGGTCGGCTCGTGAGCATTGATGACATGCAGACCCCTGCCTATGAGCCGGGAGTTGGCAATATCGCTGATGCCGCGCACCAGCGGGCGCGTCAGGCCTCGCGCGGCCGCGTTGTGGGCCATGGAGAGCGGCGTGTGGACGCGCGGCCGCTGGTCACGGGTGCGCCGGTCTACGCCTCCGAGTTTGAGCAGCCCAACATGCTGCACGCGCGTATCCTGCACTCGCCCCATGCCCACGCCAATATCCGCCACATCGATGCCAGCAAGGCGCTGGCCCTGGAGGGTGTGCGTGCCGTGCTGACCTACCAGGACGTGCCCCGCGTGGCCCACAGTACCGCCGGCCAGCCCTACCCGGAGCTATCGCCGTACGATGCCTACCTGCTCGATAGTCGCGTGCGTTACGTGGGCGATTGGGTGGCCTTTGTGGCCGCCGACACGCCGGCTCTGGCGGAAGAGGCGCTGGCCCTCATCAAGGTCGAGTATGAGGTGTTGCCCGCCGTGTTCGATCCCCTGGAGGCGCTACAGGCAGGCGCGCCGCAGTTGCACGAAGCCGATACGACCCATCCACGCCACGGCCAGGGCAGCGGCGATATCTACGATGCCACGCGCAACCTGGCGGCCCACGAGGAACTGGAGCGTGGGAATTTCGCGGCCGCTATGCGCGCGGCCGATATCGTTGTCGAAGGCGAGTACCGTGTCCCCTTTATCTCGCATGCCGTGCTGGAGCCGCACGTCAGCGTAGCGTACCTGGATGGCTACGACCGCCTGATCGTCGTCACCAGCACGCAGGTGCCGTATCATACGCGTCGCCAGTTGGCCGCCGTCCTGCAACTGCCCATCGCGCGCGTGCGCGTCGTCAAGCCGCGCGTCGGTGGAGGGTTCGGCGGCAAGCAGGAGATGATTTTAGAGCCGGTGGCTGGGATACTTGCTATGAAGACGCGCCAGCCTGTGCGCGTGGAGTACAGCCGCCAGGAAGAGTTCACAGCGGCGCGTTTCCGCCACCCCATGATTATGCGCATGCGCAGCGGCGTCAAACAGGATGGCACTCTGCTGGCGCTCTCCATGCACTCAATCGGGAACGCCGGCGCCTATGGCACGCACAGCTTCACGGTCACGCGCAGCACCGGACATAAGACGCTCTGTCTCTACCGTGCGCAGGCCTATCGCTTCCTCGCCGATGCCGTCTACACAAACCTGCCCATCACCGGCGCCATGCGTGGCTACGGCGCCCCCCAGGGCTTCTACGCGCTGGAGGTCCACATCGATGAGATCGCGCAGCGCCTGAACATGGACCCGCTGGAGTTCCGGCGCAAGAATCATGTCCAGAAGGGCGATTGGGACCCCATTGACGTAGCAGAGGTGGATGGCGTGCTGCGTTCCAAACGCCAGTTCCGCTCCTGTGGTCTGCCGGAGTGCCTGGAGCGCGGCGCGGCGGCCTTTGGCTGGCACGAGCCGTTCGATCACGGCGATGGCAAGCCTATCAGGCGCGGACGTGGCCTGGCGACGGCCATGCAGGGCAGCGGCGTCGCCAGCGCAGAACTGGGTGGCGCCTCGATCAAGCTGAACGAGGATGGCTCGTTTAATGTAATGACCGGGGCCACCGATATTGGTCAGGGCAGCGATACCATCCTGGCGCAGATCGCCGCCGAGGCCCTGGGCGTGGGCATGGAGAAGATCATCATGCAGTCGGCGGACACCGACTCCAGCGTGTTTGACTATGGCTCGTATGCCTCCAGCACCACCTATATCAGCGGTAGCGGCGTCAAGGTGGCGGCGGAACGTGTGCGTGGGCAGATTTTGGATGTCGCAGGTGATATGCTAGACTGTGCGCCAGGGGATATGTCCATTATCGATGATCGCATCTATACGCCCCGCGGTAGCAGCGCGCTCACCGTGGCGGACATCGCCAACGAGACATTGTATGGCAAGCATCGTCAGCAGATCATGGCCAAGGGCGATTTCTGGTCGGACGACTCGCCGGCGCCCTTCTTCGCGCAGTTCGTGGAGGTCGCGATCGACACAGAAACTGGCCAGGTGCGCGTCACGCGGGCCGTCAACGCGCTTGACCTGGGCCGGGCTATCAACCCTGCGCTGGCATCGGGCCAGGTGGAGGGCGCGGTCACCATGGCCCTGGGGTACGCGCTCAGCGAAGAGCTGAAATTCGACGAGCAGGGCCGTGTGCGCAATCCCGGCTTTGTGGACTACAAGCTGATGTCCACGCTGGATATGCCGCGCATGACCACAATTTTAGTGGAAGATACCGAGTATAGCGGACCGTTTGGCGCGAAATCCGCCGGCGAGGTACCAACCAATGGCATGGCGCCGGCTATTGCCAACGCGGTATATGATGCAATAGGAGTACGTATTCGGAGCTTACCGATCACGCCAGAGAAAATTTTGCAGGCCCTGGATACACTGGAAGCAGACAAGAGATAAAAGAGAGTTTCTCTCAAAAGGTGGATGCTGGCATATGCGAAATGTATTCTCACTATGGCGTTCAAGGGAGCGCAACCGATTGTACCCATCGGAGGAGAGGTGCAAGATGGTGCAAGAGCAGTCGGATCAGTTATCGGCAGCATACCTTATCATTCACCAGGGAGAGGCGAAAAGGCGGGTGGATATCTGGAACGAAGCTACCACCATTGGTCGTAGTCGCGATTGTGATATCTTTCTTGAAGATATCGCGGTGCATCGTAAGCAGGCCAGCATTATGAAGACGCCAACAGGCTATGTGTTGCGCGACGATCATGGTAGCGGCGATAGTTTTGTCAATGGCAGAGCGACCCAGGAGATCATGTTGCATGATGGGGATAAGCTGCTCTTTGGCAACACCTGCTTGACCTTTTGCGCTCACGAGGGTACCCGGCCATTTCAGCTCGCCTCGTCGCGGGGACGAGAAACGCAACTGAAAAAGACACTTGACCCAAATACCAGCACCATCGCCAAATTAGAGCTTGGTAACTTGCGGGGCAGCATTCGCACCTTCGATCTGCTCTCAGAGATGACCATTGGCCGTAGCCGTGACTGCTCGATCTTCCTGGAAGACCTGGCCGTGAGCCGCCTGCACGCGACGATTCGCCAGTTGCCCGCCGGTGGCTATGAGCTGGAGGACCACCAATCGGCCACCGGCACCTATGTCAACGGTCACCCGGTCACGCGTTGCCAACTGCGCGAGGGCGACGTGGTGCAGATAGGTGGCAGCAGGCTCACGTTTCGAGTGCTGCACCCGTCCTGATGAAGGCGAGGGTGGAGATGAAACCTGGCGAGCTGGTCAAGCAGGCTAGGCGAGAACTTCGACAGTAAACCCGCCCGGTGCTTGAATATAAAATGTCCAGGCATGGCTTCGTTGTGGTGGATTTATCTCAAACCCATCGTCTTTCAACCGTTGATAGATCTCATTGACTTGTTGCTCGCTCTCCTGCGCGAAGCCGATATGAAACGTGCTGGGATAGCTCACCTGACCAGCTTTCATTAAAGTGAGCACCAGGCCATCGTCGTCGAAGAGCATAGTAAAGCCTTTGTTGCCTCCCTGGTTGCGCAACTTGAAGTATGTTTCGAGAAAGTGCGCGGCTGCCGGGACATCGGTGACAGTAAGATTGACATGGTTTAGTTTCATGAGTGGATACCTCTTTATGCAAGATAGGGAGAGAAGACGCCACTCTCCGGCCAACACTTTTATTCTAAAAGGGCGGTGTACATGGAGAGGGTTTGAAAGATCAACAGCCAACCAGTTCACCCCTGGGTCAATAAAGCTGAATGTATTCTACACTACCTGCCCAAACACTGTCTCCAGGCTCTTCACGCGCTCTTCGTAAAGATCAGGCTCCCCGCTGCTTGCCTGCTGATGGGGGAGATCGTAGGCGTGCGTTTCTTGGATGAACCGCTGGACCTCGCCGGGGACCTCCTCGTAGTGGGCAATGGGATCGCGGCGGATGCTGGAGGAGGAGACCGTGCGGTAGATAGGGTCGAGGGGCAGTGTATGTACGTGGTGAGCGAAGCCCCGGTTCTCCGGCGCGCGCAGGAGTTGGCTGAGTTCATCTGTCCCGGCCTCCCCACGGGGGGCGACCAGGATGTCGGCGCGCGTGAAGAGGTCGATCAGGGCGGCATCGCGGTTATCGTAGTAACGGGGATCGAAGATTTGCACAATCTTGTCGAAGCCCACCAGGAAGGTCAGTTTTGTCACCTGTGGGAAACTGCTATGCAGGGCCTTCGCCTGCTCAACATACAGCCCTCGATTGAAGAGCATGATAGCCGTGCCTGGCGCGTAGCGCCGCAGTACATTCTCAAGCAGCACAAGACGGTCAAGCAACAGTGGCCGCTGGACGCGCTCTTTATCGATGATCTGCCTGCTCATAGCGGCGTAGGTGTACGCGGATAGGTCTTTCTGGTTGGCAAACTGCTGTGCCTGGTGCAGCAGCGCCAGGTGTGCCGTCGTGGGTGGGTTGAACGAACTGGGGAACACGATGACCCAGCCGTGCGGCTCCGGCGCGCCAGGCATGCTGAGCGCGCGGGGCGGACCCTGAGGGTCAAGTTGCTCAAGCAGGGTGTGTGCCTGCTGGAATTGCTGCATTGTATCTGGCGAAAATTGTGTCGGCATCGATGACCTCCTGCTACAGTTGTTTCTAACGCATCGTAGCGCGTGGCTTGCCTCATAGGCGTACGCCGAAAAGAGGGCGCCTCCACATACGTAGGATAATGGCCTTGTCCTAAGGAGCGAGCCTGAGCATATTTCAATTTTTCGTCGCGTGTACTACTATAAAACTTGGTACATGCACGGCCCTTGGCCACGTCTCGGCCAGCGCTTCATCGAGTTGTGGCTCAATGATCTCGCGGATGGTACACTGCTCGCGGATCACCAGGTTCACATAGCTGCTCAAGGTGCGGTGAAAGAAATAGCCGAAGCTTTTCTGTGGTACGGCATATTCCTTGAAATACTCGCGTACCTCAACACAGCCCTTTGTGCCCCATTCTGACTCAGGTTCATCAAAGCATGGATGCAAGATGGAGAAGATCAGACCTCCACCTGGCTTGAGAGCGGCTATACAGTGGTGCATGGCCGCCTGGTGGTCCGGGATGTCCATCAAAACCATGTTCGCGACAACGTAATCGAAGACGCTAGCCAGGGCGTTAGGCGAGGAGAGATCGGCCTGGATATAGGCGATACCTAGCTTCTCCGTCCGTTCTCTCCCGTCAGCATACTGGTATAACGTCCGAGCGGGTTCGATGCCTGTCACAAGGGCACCTTTCCTGGCGAGTAGGCGCGCGAGGTAGCCCTGACCGCAGCCGGCATCCAGGACGCGCTTGCCGCGTACATCTCCCAGCAGCGCGAAGATGGCGGGGTTCAAGAGGTGCTGGCGTGCGAAGTCGCCCTCGTCGCCGAAATTATCTAGCACCTCCCGTGGCGCATTGGACCAATCGGCGATGGCCTGCTCGTTGGTTATTTCTGACATGCTTGATTATATCATTGCATATAATGGTGTTGCTGCCATAGGCCATTGAGATACAAGAACCGGAGGTTTCATGACGACGCAGACTGAACCCACGCCATACACGGATATCAACGCCTTATTGGCCCTGTTCCTGGAGCGGATGCAGACGATTCTGGGACCAAAACTCATCGGGCTCTATGTCTTCGGGTCCCTGGTAACGGGAGATTTTGATTACGAAAGCAGCGATATCGACCTGGTAGCCGCGCTTGCTGCCGACCTTGACGACAAAGAGCTTGAGCGTATCAGAACGATGCACGTGGATATCGCGCTCGCGCATAAGCAGTGGGATAACCGCATTGAAGTCGGCTATCTCTCCCTTGAGAGCCTAAAAAAGTCTACAGCGCATGGGAAGATAGCGCTCATCAGTCCGGGTGAACCGCTGCATGTGAAAGAATCTGGGGCCGATTGGATAATTAACCGCTATGTACTCCGCGAAAAAGGCGCTACGCTCTACGGTCCAGCGCCAAAAACGCTCGTCGAGCCTATTTCCAAACAAGAGCGCCTGCGTGCGCTGCAAGAGCTACTTCAAGAGTGGCGCGGGTGGATAACAGCTACTGAGCATCTTCGCTCGCGGCCCTACCAGGCCTTTATGATCGTCACAATGTGCCGATTACTGTATACGTTTAAGACGGCGGAGCTTGTTTCAAAGAAACAGGCGGCCCTATGGGCCGAGCAGGAAATGCCTGAGTGGTCTTCGTTGATTCAACGCGCGCTCGCGTGGCGTGCGGCATGGCGCGATGAAGAGGTAGATCCTGATGCTACGCTCCTCGAAACGCTGCGTTTTGTCCACTTTGTGCTCGATCAGTGCGAGAACCTGCCCCAGCCAGGTGGATAGCTACATCATTCCTAGATGCTGCAACGCCTGTTGTATCTGGGGCTGCTCATCGGGTCGAGCGGCGCGAAAGCCTTCCTGGTCATTGAGGAACACGGCGCGCGAGTTCTGGAAAGAAATTATCATATCGGGCTTGTGGTCGCCATTCACATCGGCGAAGCTGAGCGTCACCGGAACCAGGTCATTGTTGTTGCTGCCGTAGAGCTGCGGACCGATATACATGCGTGTATGTGCGGGATCACCGCCGGCTATTTCGATGATCTCGATGTGGCTATGCAGGTTGACGGCGATAAAGTGACTGGGATTAGCGGGCGAGTCGTTGTGGCCGACCACGGCATCGATCTGAACCGTGCGCGGGCGGCCGTAGTGCAGGTCGTCCCAAGTTGTGCCTACCCAGTTGACCGCGCCCAGCAGTATTGTCCACAGGGCCAGCATGGTCAGCATGCCAATGCCTATGTAGAGCAGGGGGTGGCGCCGGCGTTGTTCTGGCTGGCGCGGTGGCCCTGCCTGCGTGCTTTTCTCTCTCTCCTGTGGTCTGGTAGGAGGGGGAGCGGTTTTGCGGGCGGGAGGAGATGTGGGCGCGGTGCTTCTCTTGCTGGCGCTCTGGGTAGTCCCACGCAACTTGTGCGGCTCGGTCACCACATCCCCGTCCCCGGCGCTTGTCACATCGGCTGGCCCTGACTGTGGGCGTGATGCGCGCCTGATGGCGGAACTTTTTTCTGTATGCGAAATGCTGCTCCCGCTGGGGCGGTAGCGCAGCGCGCTGGGGGGCGTGATACGCCCTTCGCTCTCTGGATAAGACATAACAGCGTTTCTCCTATTGACTTCAAGAATGTCCAATGTGTCATGGTAAAAGAAATAATGGATTTTGGAGAAACGTGATAGCGTTGCTTGCCATTCTATGTATATACGCTTCAAAGAGCGTAGAAGTTATATCGCGCTGTACCTCCAGGTAATAGTATAGCATATTAAGAACAAAAGTTCCACATTTTGGCTGATTTGCTGGTTTAGGGATAGGAATATTGTGCTATCAAGATACGCGGCTCTTTGGCCGATGGTAGCATAGAGATAGCAAAAAATAGGGGTGTATAAAAAGGTGAATGATATGAGAGTGCGGCTCCCTTCGCGTAGACACATCTATCGCGCGCTCAGCCTGGCCGTGGCGCTGGGTATGATCGTCTATAGTGTCATCATGAGCGGTATGCTAGCGCGGGCGCAGACTGCGGGTGCGCCGGGCCTTGGTGGCTGCCCGCTCTTCCCGGCCAACAATATCTGGAACCGCGATATCTCGACGCTGCCGGTTCACCGCAACTCGGCGAATTTCGTCGCCGGCATTGGCAGCACAGGCCATATGCACGCGGATTTCGGGTCCGGCTTGTACGCTGGCGGGCCGATAGGTATCCCCTATGTGATCGTGCCGGGCAACCAGCCGATGGTGCCGGTGCATTTTGACTATGCCGCCGAGAGTGATCCCGGCCCGTACCCTATCCCGCCCAATGTGCCCATCGAGGGCGGGTCGCAGAGCAACGGCGACCGCCATGTGATCGTGGTCAATAGCGGCACCTGCAAGGTGTACGAGCTGTTCAGCGCGTATCCCCAGAGCGATGGGAGCTGGCATGCTGGCAGCGGCGCAGTCTGGAATTTGAACTCGAACGCCCTGCGACCAGGCACCTGGACCTCGGCCGACGCGGCCGGTCTGCCCATGCTGCCGGGGCTGGTGCGCTACGACGAGATCGCGGCGGGGGTTATCACGCATGCCCTGCGCTTCACCGCCACGCGCACGCAAAACACCTTCATATGGCCCGCGCGCCACCAGGCCTCTTCAAATGCCGATCCCAACTTGCCGCCAATGGGGCTGCGCCTGCGCCTCAAGGCCAGCTTCAATATCGCCTCCCTCCCGCGAGTGGACCAGATCATTCTGACCGCGCTCAAACACTATGGCATGATCGTCGCGGACAACGGCACAAGCTGGTTTGTGGGGGGCGCGCCCGATAGCCGCTGGAACAACGACCAGCTTGGTCTGCTGCGCGGCATTCAAGGCTCGAACTTCGAGGTCGTCGATGAATCGAAGTTACAAATCAGCGCGAATTCGGCCCAGGCGGCCTCTTCTCCGGGCGCACAGCCCACGAAGAAAGCTGCGCCGTTGCCCACCAGGGCCGGCATCACCGTGGTTATGACAACACCTAACCAGATGAGCGCGCCGCAAGATGATAAACTAAAGGGCGGCACCGTGAACGCAAGTATAAGTAGTCGGAGCATGGGTCCGCTGCTCCTGGTAGCTGGTGGGCTGGCAGTGGTGATAGCGGGTGTCGGAGTCTGGCTGCTACAAAAACGCCGGCTTGGCCCACGGAAGGGCGCAGGCTAACTCATTTGTTGATTCTATATCAAGGGACGAATCGTCCGAGGTGAAGCTATGCCGGCCTTGGAACAGGGCACCCGCGAGGGATGCCCCTACATTTCATACCATCCATCGAAGATCTGTCGAGCTGTAATAGGACGACACCTTGCATCCTGGTGGGTCAGACATGTAGGGGCATCCCTCGCGGGTGCCCTGTTCCAGGACCAACATCCTCCATAGCACGAGAGTTTCGTGCAGAATTGGAGGATCACGTGTATTCTCATTATAGAAGACTTCGCAGTATCGGGAGAGCCCGCGCCTGGTATGGCGCGAGGGCAGACCGGAGAGCCTGGGATGAGGAGGCCTACCCGCCGCCCCCAGAGATACGTTACCCCGGCCAAGTTATCATTTCGGGGTCATGGTCTGATATAAAACCTTCGTACATTAGAGTAGATCGTTACAAAGGCTGTCGTGGCATGATAATCGAGAGCCGGAAGAAGGTCAGGCGCCTGCGTAAGAGGCGTGAAGCCCACAGATATCGGGCGTATCAAAAAAGCACAGGAAAATTGTAGGCCCGGTTGTTCTTTGTTCAAGATACATCGGAGCCGGGTTCATCTAAAAAGCGCGAGACCACCCGCTTGCAATCTTCTATTGCTCCAGCATGACGTGCAGGCTTGCCAGCCCATGCGCCAGATTGGTCTCGCTCTGCGTGGATGACGCGTAGAGTAGCTCGTGGAAAGGCAGGCAGCGCAGGTAGAACGCCGTGCGCTGCCTGAACGAGGATCCGAGATTGCCTCGATAGGACGCGCGAACCCGTTCGGTGAAGCTGCGGTCCCGGCAATGCAGCAGGCCCACAAAATCGAGCGCGGGATCGCCGACGGTGGCATCGCCCCAATCGATAACCCCCGCGAGCATACCACCTGTTGGATCGCACAGGATATGCTCGCAACCCAGGTCCTGATGGATAAGGGCAGGCTGAAACTCGAAGTTAGACTCGTCGTCCAGAAACGTCTCCCACAGCCGCCTCACCCTGGCGCGTGCCGGCTCATTCAGCCGTGGCAGCACCAGTTTTTGCACCTCTTCGTAGAGATGCTGATAGCGCTGCCTCCACTGGGCCTGAGTATGGCCTGGCACGCCAAGCTGGATTGCCTGCGCAATTGGGAAGCTATGTAGCTCGCTCAGGAAGGTTGCCAGGGACGTGGCAAGGGTGCTATAGTGCGCGGGCGTAATGCGTATATTATCCAGCGGAACGCCGTCAATCTTACGATAGCCCACAAATGGTAGAGGCTGGCTGCTGTTGCCATGCCAGATATAGTCGAAATGTGGGATGGGCGTCGAAAGGGTTCTGGCCAGGGGTGGCAGCAGGTGCATCTCCGTCGCCAGTTGCTCCTCCACATCCGCGCGCAGGGGAAAGCGAAAGATCAGCTTATTGTTGATCTCCAGTACAAAGCTATCCCAGCCCTCGGTGATGGGCCTGGCCGAGCGAATGGTCAAATGTGGAAAGCACTGCTCGATGAGAGCGGTATAGGCTTCGGTGTCCATTGAGATACTCCTCCATCTGGTCAGTATTTTCTCATAGTTTCAAGACAGATGCAAATTGCACGGTGTAGTAGACGAGCGGTACAACCATCAAAAAGCTGTCGGCACGATCCAGGAGGCCACCGAAACCGGGGAGCAGTTGGCCAGCATCTTTCACTTTGCCCTGGCGCTTGAGGAGGGATTCCAGTAGATCTCCCCAGGTGCTGCCCAGGCCGATGGCGACGATGAGCAGGACGCGCTGCCATAACGGGAGAGCGGGGAGCGCGAAGGCTGTCAGCGTGACAGCGAGGGCGGCACCCAGGATATTTCCCAGCAGGCCTCCCCAGGTCTTGTTGGGGCTCAGGTGCGGTGCCAGTTTGGGACCCTTCAAGAGTTTGCCTGTGCAGAACGCGCCAATATCGCTCAAGGCTACTCCCAGCCCTGCGGTCAGCACCAATCCAGGTATCTTGCTCATACTCAGAGCTACTAGAAAGGCTGGCAACCAGCCAAGGTAGAGGTAGCCCCATAAGCCTGCCAGCCCCGTGGTAAAGCGCTGTTCACACTCGGTTTCCCTCTGGACCGGCTGTAACGCTAGCAGGGACCATCCGAAAAAGGCTAGCATGGGTGCGATTGCTAGCGCTGAAGCGCCCCAGGCGAGGACGGCGGCCAGTGTGGCCAGGCCTCCAAGCACCAGAACCAGAGCGTGGCTCGCCGGCATCGCGGTGAGCACCGCATATTCGCGGCCGCCCTGCCAGCAGATAAAAGCGCACAGGACAGCAATGGCCAGGGGGCCGGTGAGGAGCGCGGCGGTAAAAATCAGCGCAATGGCTACCCAGGTGCCATAACGCAGCCAGAGCACCTTCTCCGGCGGCTCGAGTGCTTGCGCGGTATCGCCTCTCCCAGCGAATTTTATGCGCCAGAGGTGAACCGCTGCCAGGGCGAGCGCGCCTATGCTAAACATGATGCCTTGACGGAAGAGCAACTGGGATGCCAGAGGATTAGTCAAAGGGTTAGTTAACAAGGATGGGTTCATCTGGCTTGCTCCTTTCCTCTACCTGTTTGAGATCAATAGCAGCCCAACGATAACGCTGTACCAGAGTGATGAGGAGAGCCGGGATAAAGGCCAGCAGCAGCCAGTTCCAGGCTACCGGACCCTTCAAGATGACGACTGGCGCGAAAAGTGTCAGGAAGATCATGCGATCGGCTTTCGCCAATAAGCCGCCGAACTGCCGCTTCCCGCCGGCCGCTTTAGCTGTGATCCCTATGTAGCTGCTGAGCAGCGCCAGTACCAGCACTCCCCAGGCGAGCGGGGCGATGACCTGGCGGGTGAAAGACAGGCTGCCAAAGACCAAGATATCAGAGATGCGGTCGCAACATTCGTTGAACAGTTCTCCCCTGGGATGCGCCAGGCCGCTGTGCCGTGCTACCAATCCATCCAGCGCGTTGGCCGCCAGTCGCCCTATGGCCAGGGGTGGAACCGCTAAAGCGAGCAGTGGCCATTGGCCGGACCCAACCAGAACTGCTCCTAACAACCCGGCGCAGACAACACCCGCCAGCGTGATCACGTCAGGATGCACATGGCGTTTCACGAGCGCGCTTTCTATACCGGCTAATCGGCTTTGCCACCAGGGTTTGATGGCGTAGATTCCACCATAGTTCTTTGCTGTCATGGTATCTTCACCTTCCTTTGTTGTCAGCCAGCGGAGCCAATGCTCGTACCTGTTGCTCAATGGTAGCCACGACACTTGCCTGATCGAGGTCCTGTGCGAATTGCAAGGGAGCGCCAAATCTGATCTCCACCTGGTGTCTGTGTACGAGATGTGTTCCTTTAGGCATTGCAGCACGGGCGCCTTCGATCCAGACCGGAACAATGCATACTTGTGTCGTCAGCGCCAGCCACCCTATGCCACACTTGAATGGTTGAAGTTGGCCATCCTTGCTGCGTGTACCCTCTGGGAAGAGCAGGACGCTGTAGCCCTCCTTAAGAAGCCGTTGCGCATAATGCAGTCCACCTAAGCCCCTGCGCTCAAACGAGAAGGCATTAAACAGCAGTTTGACGAGCGTGCCTTTCCACCAAGTGCTAAAGAAATAGTCGGCAGCGGCAGCGGTGCGCAGGCGTAAGCGCAGGCGAAGTGGCAGTGCAGCCAACAGGAGAGGGGTATCCAGGTGGCTGCTATGATTGGTGGCGAAGATGTAAGGACCGTTTCCTGTGAGTTGCTCGCTTCCGTGTATTCTGAGATGGGTGAGCGCCCGCAGGGGCGGGAAAAGCACAAGCCAGCGCAGTAGCTCACCCGGCCAGGCCTTGATGACCGCTGTTTTACCAGTGTAATGCTCTGCTCTTCCGGGAGCGAAATCTGCATGGTGCTGTTCTCTCATGTTTAACATAGTTTCGATCCTTCCTGCATTCATTGCTAGCCTTCACTCGATGTTCTTAGTTTAAGCGGGGGAGTGCGTGTCTAAAAGGGGCATTTGACCTATGTGCAATTGATAAAATTTCATAAAATCAATTCAGGTTCAAATTCTCTGTTGCAAGGACCGTGGGTATCATAGAAAAAGAACAAAGTAGTGCGGCAGGGGGATACGGGCACTGTCCGCATCCCCCTGCCGCACTACTCCTCAGAATGTATGCAGCGTTTATTGTGAACGAACGCTGCTTACTCCTTCGCCAACCTGCGCAGCACGGTCTGTAGGATGCCGCCGTTGTCGTAGTAGGTCACATCGATGGGGCTGTCCAGGCGGGCGGTGGTCTGGAAGGTGAAGGTGGAACCATCTTCGCGAGTGCCCTTCACTGTGACCTCCTGGCGTGGCTTCAGGCCCTGCGCGATGCCCTCGATGTCGTACACTTCGTGGCCTGTGAGCTTGAGCGACTCTTTGTTCTCGCCCTGGTGGAACTGTAGCGGCAGGATGCCCATGCCCACCAGGTTGCTGCGATGGATGCGCTCGAAGCTCTCGGCGATCACCGCGCGCACACCCAGCAGCAGCGGGCCTTTGGCGGCCCAGTCACGCGAACTGCCGGAGCCGTACTCGCGACCGGCGATCACCAGCAGCGGCACGCCCTCCTCCTGGTAGCGCATCGAGGCCTCATAGATGGTTGTGACCTCGCCATCGGGGAGATGCATCGTGTAGTAGCCCTCTTTATCGCCCGCCAGGTGGTTGTGCAGGCGAATATTGCCGAAGGTGCCGCGTACCATTACTTCGTGATTGCCGCGCCGCGCGCCATAGGTATTGAAGTCGCGTCGCTCGACGCCATGCTCGACCAGATATTGCCCGGCGGGACTGTTGGCGGCGAAGTTCCCAGCCGGCGAGATGTGGTCTGTCGTGATGGAGTCATCGAGCACAGCCAGTACACGCGCGCCGTGAATATCCTTACCCGGCTCCGGCTCCAGGGGCATGTCTTTGAAGAACGGTGGCTCCTGGATATAGGTCGAGTTGGGGTCCCACTCGAAGAGCGCGCCGCTGGAGTTCGTCAACGCGCGCCAGTGCTCGTCACCATCGAAGACGTGGGCGTAGTTCCTCTCGAAGAGTTCGGGCGTGATCGCGCTGGCCACGACATCGCGCACCTCTTCCTGCGAGGGCCAGATGTCGCGCAGGTAGACCTTCTCGCCGTTGATGTCGGTACCCACGGGGTCAGTGGTCAGATCGATATCAACGGTGCCGGCCAGCGCGTAGGCCACCACCAGCGGCGGCGACGCCAGGAAGCTCGCGCGCACCTGCGGGTGGATGCGCCCCTCGAAGTTGCGGTTGCCGCTGAGGACGGCGGCCACCACGAGATCGTTGTCCTGCACGGCTTCGGCCACCGGCTCCGACAGAGGGCCGCTGTTGCCGATGCAATTGTGGACCGCTACCGTGCCTGCTACGAAGGCATGGAGATCATTGACTGCCAGATCAAACACCGCTCTCCTGCCGGCGGGCCGCCGGTCCACCACCTGGAGCGCGAGGGTCGGCAGTGTGCATGCATCCTTCTCGACGCAGTAACGTTTCGCAGTTTCTGCCTGCGTACGTGAGCGCAACGGAGCGAACCACTCGCGCGCGCCGATCTGGCTGAAGAGTTCGACAGGCGATGGAAAGTCGCAAGCATTTCTATGTAGTGGCTGGAACTTGCGCGTCGGTTGTGGCAGCCGCGAAAAGCGGTCGTGCCCCTCCAATAGTGAGTAGTGAGGGAAGACCACTGGCTCGCGCTCCATCAGAGCCGTCGCCGCTACCTTGCGCGCTTGTGAGAACGATAACTCACGTTCTTCCTGGTGCAACGCTTGCAGACGATCTGCCATCCAGAGGCGTTGCTGGTGAATCTGGTCCACCAGACGCCAGTATACCGCCGCGGCGCTGGCTCGCAATGCCTTGTCAGTACAATAACGATAGCCCACACGCTCCACGAACGAGAGGCCGTCTGGAAGCTCTAAGCGAACCTCCACGCGAGGAATGCCGTCTTGCGCTTGCTGGTACGAGGAAGTTGCGCGGCGCATAGGATACGCGTAAATTTTGGTGCCTTGCGTTTTTACGCCACAGCGTGTCAGCAGATGGATCAGGTCCTCCATACGCTGCTTCAGAGCCTCTACATGCTCTGGCATGCTGCTTTGAGAATAAGCCGGCGGCTCAAGCGTTGCCTCATTCTCGCGCTCGCCCCAACGATGCAAGACAGGTGCATGACCGTCCGCCCCGAAGAGTCCGCCCAGAAACTCGCGCACTACTGCGATCGGGCAATTTTCAGCCATCACGAATGCCGGGAACGTTGGTGCCTGCTGAATACGCCGCCCGGTGCGCACTCCAGGCAATGTTCTGATGGCGTCCGTGAGCAGCTTCGGCAGCACAATGCTCCACTTCCTGGGGTCGTAGCGCGTGGCCGCAGGACGATAACCGGTAAGCAGTTCGACATCGTCGAGAACCGCCTGACGATCCATCGCCTGCCCAACGTTCATCCGACCCTGTCCCAGGAGGCTGATTGAGCCATCGCTCAGCAGGTGGCCGAGTAGGCGCGCGAACGCCAGTGTGCGTAGACGTTCATGCGCTGTATCCATTGTAAACGTCAGGCTGCCCACGTGCAGCGCGTAGCCAGCTTCGTCATCACCAGGCTCATCCAATGGTGCCTCAGGGCCAACCACGACGCGATCCTGATTGAGTGCGAGCTGGTCGGCGCGCACCCAGCGGCCATCAGCGCACAGGATTTCATGGTCAGGGGTGCAGGTCAATGTGCGCCCATCTTGCAGAACGAGCAAGACGCACTCGCGCTCTCCCTGAACCATCATTTCGGCCTGTATTGCTGTACTCAACCTGCCGGCCGCTGTAGGAGCAAATAGCCTCGCTCCGCCAGCGCCAGGCATCTGCTCAATGCGGCGCGTGGTGCCATTGGCAAGCAGCACCGGCGTTCCCTCAGCAATACACGTTGTGCAGCCATAGCCCACAAGATGGAAGCGCAGGGCCTCCAGGTAGGAGAGCAGTTCCGCGTTCTTCAGGTAATCGATGACGGCGCGCGAGCCGGGGGCCAGGCTGGTTTTCACCGTCGGCTTGACGGAGAGGCCGCGCTCGACGGCATTGCGTGCCAGCAGGCCGGCGGCGATCATCACCGAGGGGTTAGAGGTATTGGTGCAGCTTGTGATCGCCGCGATCGCCACGGAGCCATCGGTCATGTGGCTCTGCGTCTCGCCCATGGTCACCACTACGTCGTGCAGGTGGCCGTTGGTGTGCGTGCTCTCCTTGCCGTGGCCATTCTTAGTGAGTGCTTTGGCCTCGTCTTCGGTTTGCGCAACGGGATCGGGGTTTGCCTTGCCGCCCTCGTTGCTCAGGCGCAGCAGGGCGTTCTCTGTCGTTGCGTTTTTGCGTAGCGCCTCGAAGCGGTCCGCGTAGGCCTCGCGGAACACCTGGCCCAGATTCTGCATAGCCACGCGATCCTGGGGCCGGCGCGGTCCAGCCAGGCTGGGTACGATGCTGGCGAGATCGAGTTCGAGCAGTTCGTCAAAGGCCGGTTCGGGCGACTCGTCCGTGCGGAACAGGCCCTGGGCCTGCATGTAGTGCTCAACCAGTTCGACCAATTTCGCGTCGCGCCCGGTGCCGCGCAGGTAGCGCAGGGTCTCAGCATCGACCGGGAAGAGCGTCGAGGTGGCACCGAACTCAGGGGACATATTCGAGATGGTAGCGCGGTCCGCCAGCGTCAGAAAGCTGAGACCGGGCCCGGTGAACTCGACGAACTTGCCCACGACGCCGTGCTTGCGCAGCATCTGCGTCACGGTCAGCACCAGATCGGTGGCGGTCGAGCCTTCGGGCAGCGCGCCAGTGATGCGCACGCCGATGACCTGCGGTGTGAGCAGGTAGAGCGGCTGGCCTAGCAAGACCGCCTCGGCCTCGATGCCGCCGGCTCCCCAGCCGAGGACGCCCAGGCCATTCACCATCGTGGTATGCGAGTCGGTGCCGATGAGGGTATCGGGGAAGGCCACCGTCGTACCCTGCTCCTCTTTGGTCATCACCACAGATGCCAGAAACTCCAGGTTTACCTGGTGGACGATGCCGGTGCCAGGCGGGACGACGCGGAAATTGTTGAAGGCCTGCTGTGCCCAGCGGAGCAGCGCGTAGCGCTCGGAGTTGCGCTCGTACTCGCGCTCAACGTTGCGCGCAAAGGCCAGCGTTGAGCCGAACAGATCCACCTGCACGGAGTGGTCAATCACCAGGTCGGCGGGTACCAGCGGATTGATCTTCTGCGGGTCGCCGCCCACGCGGGCAACGGCGGAGCGCATAGCGGCCAGGTCTGCGACGGCTGGCACGCCTGTGAAGTCCTGGAGCAGGACGCGGGCGGGCAAGAAGGGATATTCGCCCTCGCTCTGTGCCGCGTGACCCGGAGTCCAGCGCGCCAGGGCCAGGGCGGTCTCTTCGGTGATAATCTCGCCATCCAGGTGCCGCAGCATGTTCTCCAGCAGAATCTTGACGGTGAAAGGTAGGCGCTCAAGCCCCTGCACGCCGCGTTCGGCCAGGGCCGCCAGGCGGTAGAAGGTAACCGTGCCATAGCTGCCATTCAGCGTGGCGCGTGCGTTAAATACATCGTTGTAAGTCGTCATTCAAGTACCCTCTTGATAACTCTAGTGTGGAAATTACAAGCACAGCAGGCGACTCGGCAGGTCATAAATTGCGAGGAGTAGGGTGTGCCGGTGCTAGCTGCATTCCTCTGGTAAATACGTCTGTTGTTCCCTTTATTATATGAGACTGAGCATGCTGGGGGCAAGGCATGCAGATATTCTACACAGGGCTTCTCATAAGGCGCTTCCCCGTCCGCGTAGGGATCCGGCT
>JALYTT010000051.1 GCA_030854145.1 Chloroflexota bacterium
GGACATCCCTTGTGAGTACACTGCCTGGCCAGGCAGTGTACTCACAAGGGATGTCCCTCCATCTATTGCGCCGTCACATAAAATGCGGCGCGCGCGGGCGGAGTGCCAGGACGCGAGATAAGCACCTGCACCTTCCAGAAGCCGCTCATAGAGAACTGCACGCTGGCACGATAGATGCCTTTGCCCTGGTCAGGAGCGGGTGCGCGCTCTGTACCCATATCCATCGTCTCCATGTTGCTCTCAAGCACAACAGTAGCGCCGGTCACCGGCTGCTGCGAAGCGCTGAACAGCACCTGCACCGAGAGCGTGGCGGGCTGCGTGATGAAGGGCGGGTTAGGATTAACCTGCAAGGTAACACTGTAGGGGCCAACCTGCGCGCTCTGCATCTGCGCAGTGGCGCGATGAGGCACGATATTAGCAACGATGGTACCGAGCCAGGTCATAAGAATGAGAAAGCTGATCCCCAGGGCGACTGCGAGCAGGCCGCGCCTCATTTGGAGTTTGCTGGTACTCTGACGTATATCTTGCCATCCTCTACTTTCGTATCGACGCGTGGCAGTGCGTTGAGATAGCGCACCGGGGCCAACCCCGTATCTACTTTACCATATTCGGTAAAGACCCCACCATGACAGGGACAGTGAAACTTGCGGTCGGATTCCTGCCACTGCACGATGCAGCCCATGTGCGTGCAGGCCGCGGAAAACGCGATCACCTTCCCGCTATCCGGGTCAGACGCACCGTCGTCTCCACTATTATAGATGATATAGCCCACGAGCGCAGGCGTCTTAAAGGGAAACGCGTGAGTCCCAAGCTGCTCAAGCGTGGCTACGAAGTGCCACTCGCTGGGAATATCGGCGCCAACCAGCGGGATAGAAGGTGTGGGATAGAGACCGGGAGTAGGCGTAGTGGATGCAATAGGGACAACCGTATGTGCTGATTTATCAACGACGCGCTCAATGCCAGCACCGAGGGCCAGCGAGGCCGCAACGGCGGCTCCCCCGGTCAGCAATGAGCGCCGCGAGACCGGAGGCTTCTTGCGAGCTGGGCGTTGTGTGCTATCAGGACGTGTTGTCTCTGCCGGCTCCGGCTGCCCCTGTGCAGGAGAGGTGTGGCGCGCCTGTAGCTCCTGCTCAAGCTGCGCATGCAGCCTTGCCACGAACTCAGGCCGGGGTTCGGCAGCGTCGGGAGATGCCGAGCGAAAGAGTGCAGCCATGCGATAGATGCGCGCCTGCTCGGCGGTTAACCCGGCAGGAGGATGAGCTACGCGGCCGGCCTGTAGCTCCCCGATGTAGCGCTCCAATTCTAGATAGTCCTCAAAACGTTCCTGATCTTCCCCTGGCATGGTCCTCTGTCTCCGTTACCCCGTAACAACCTGTTCGATACTGGCAGCTCGCTTAAGGGCGCGAAACTGCAACACTTTTACATTCGCCTCCGTCAATCCCATTCTCACAGCCGTCTCTCTGATCGAGAAATTGAGCAGGAAGCGACATTCTAACACCTCTCGATAATGTGCTGGCAGCGCCTGCAGAATGCGCTGGATGCGTTCAGCCGACCTGTCGTCACACGGGAGCGCGGACTCCTCTTCAGCGGGGCCTTCCCAGCCGGCATCAAGTAATGCTTCCAGCGAGCTGGCCGGCGCACGATAGTAGGCGCGCCAGTAGTCCGCGATGGTTGTGCGCGCTACCTGAAATAGCCAGCGCTGCATCATTTGCGGCCCACGGTCGCCGTCAACTCCACGCACGGCTTTGATAAATATCTGTGAAGTCAGGTCTTCGGCCTCTTCCCGGTTCCCCACCTTACTATAGACATAGCGATAGATCAGGCTCAGATTCTCCTGATAGAACGTCTGAAATTCTTGCACATCTACAGTCTCCCGTCCTGCTGCCGCAAGATTTGTACGTGTATATTTCCCGGGTGGCATCCCCACAGTGTGCTCCCTGCTTAAGCTGACCAGCAATCATATAGTAGTATCATAACATCTATGATTACGCTGCCAGGTTACGCTACCGGGTTGTATACCTACACGTTACTATCCTATCTAAGGTATACTCCTAATCCAGGGAGCGCAAAACAAAGGACGGGTTGCGCTTTCCACACCCCTGCAAATAGCCACGATTCTGCTTTGCAGGGGCGAAGCGCGACCCGCCCTGTTGAACTCGACCGCGCTCTCGCATGGTCGATGTCTACTGGTGTCATTATATACCATCATGCAACCTGCTCTGAATAGACTGATTTTAGCAAGCGCGCGACTTCATAATACTTGACGTTATAGATCAATTACATTAAGCTAGAGCCATACCAATGAAAACATGGACTAATATAATATACTTAATGTACCCGGCGATCAGCCTGGTACACTACAGGCAAGCAACTACTTGCTTTATGGCAAAACTCAGAGCAGCATAGCACACCACTCAACTGACGTGGAGGACATGTAATGAGCAACCTCATCTTGAACTCACTAGAAATCCGCAATTTCCGAGCCTTCGAGCATTTGCAAATAGAACGACTGGGCCGTGTTAACCTGATCGTGGGTAAAAACAATGTGGGTAAAACATCCCTGCTTGAAGCAATACAATTGTATGCAAGTAGAGGCGCTCCATTACTTATTTGGGAAATCTTAGGTAGACGTGAAGAGGGTAGACTACGGTATTCTGACCACAGAGTGAATATTGAGGAACTGCTTACAGCGCTCAAATACTTGTTCTACGGACGCCGAGAAGTTATGTCGTATTTTGATCCTATACAGGTTGGATCAATGAACCTCTCAGAGACTGCACTCTCTCTTTCTGTTGGTATGTATACACGGCAGGTAGATGAAGAGGGCAAGCGACAGTGGAGATTGCTTCAGCCTGAAGAATATGACCTGGCTGATAGCCCCGCTCCTCGCTTAACTGTTCAGATAGATGGGAAAGTTAGTATTAGCTATCAACTTGATAACACTCTCTCTCCTAGATTACTCACATCAGAAATTAAAGAAATCAATAGTGTTTTTTCAGTAGCAAATGGGTTAACGAAAAGGCAGATTAGTGAATTATGGGATAATATTGCCTTAACCAACCTTGAGAAAGATGTACTGGAGGCTCTTCGCATCATTGCCCCAGGGGTTGAGGGTATCAATCTCGTAAGTGACACTCCAGTTTCCAGAGATCGTATTCCCATTGTAAAGATAAGAAGCATTAACGAGCCTCTCCCTCTGCGCAGTTTAGGAGATGGGATGCAGCGTGTATTGGGGATTGTCCTGGCATTGGTAAATGCCAGGGATGGCATACTTCTAATCGACGAATTTGAGAATGGTATCCACTACTCCGCTCAACCAGATTTGTGGCATTTGATTTTCCGCGTTGCAAATCACCTGAATGTTCAGGTGTTTGTCACCACTCACAGTTGGGATTGCGTTGAAGCATTCCAGCAGGCCACCCAGGAAAATACTCAAAATGAAGGTCTACTTATCCGCCTGGAAAATAAAAAAGGCAAGCTGGTTGCGACCACATTTGATGAAGAGAGGCTAGCTGTGATTACCCGTGAGCAAATTGAGGTACGTTGATTATGAGTGATGAAATCAGGGAGGATAGACAGGGCAAGTATCTGCTGGTCGAGGGACCCGATGATTCAAGCGTGTTTCACCATCTATTCAATCACTATCGACTCCATAAGCGCCCTACTATCATCGACAAAACAGGTATTCAAAATATTTTGGCTACCCTCGATGCTGAACTTATTCGCAGTGGATTGGAGCGTTTGGGTATCGTGGTAGATGCTGATACTGATCTCCCGGCACGCTGGCAATCGTTGCGGGATAAATTGATGCGATCGGGCTATAGAGTGCCTGATGACCCGGAAAGTGGTGGCACTATTATTGAACAGCCTGAACTGCCTACCATTGGTATCTGGCTTATGCCCGATAATACTATTCGCGGTATGCTAGAAGATTTTATGAGCTCGCTCATACCGGAGGGAGATACCCTATGGCCAATGGCGCAAGATATTGTATTGGAGGTAGTTGCAAAGGAGCGGCGTTTTCCCCAAACGCAAGAAATGAAAGCGAAGATGCATACCTGGCTTGCCTGGCAGGAAGAACCGGGTAAGCCAATGGGACAGGCCATCACCAAACGATATCTAGATGCAAATGCCCCTCAGGCTCAACAGCTCATAAAGTGGATTCGCAAGCTCTTTGATCTTGAAGTTATGTAGAATCAAGCAATCGGCCAGTTCTCAAATCTGCTGCGAAAATGCGCAATAATGGGGTTTGAGATATCTTTGTGGAAGATGGCCGAGTCGATGCCGCATATGCTCTGGCAACACATGTCTCCTCAGGCCTTACCTTCCATCGTAGGAAAGAAGCTTAACGACGCCCGGTTTGCGCCCGGCTCCATCGTGCAGTATAATAGGCATACAACGTCAGCGCGTCCTGATGGGGGCGCAAGGGAGCGTCACGTCCTGGTATAGGCTAGAGGGCGTTCCTGTTCAGTTGTATTGAATCAGGCGGCGCGAGAGCGGGGCGACTTCAGAACCGTCCTACAGACCTCCGAACCAAGTTTGTGTATATATAGAACTCCCGATCAAACTGCTTCGTGGCCCGACCTCCCGCCTGAAGAAACGAGGAGTACATGTATAAGGGTCAATCTGGCATGTGGTCCTGGCTACTGCACCGCATTACAGGACTGGCAGTTCTACTATTTTTACTGATCCACATCGTGGATATCGGCCTGCTGAGCTTTGGTCCTGATGTCTACAATGAAGGCATTGCCCTGTTCGGCACCCCCATTGTGCGCGTCATCTCGCTGGCCCTGATCGGTGCCGTGCTCTTCCACGGCTTCAACGGAGTGCGCATCATCCTGATCGACTTCTGGCCAAAGGGCGCACGCTACCAGGGCGTTATGTTCGCAACTGTCATGGTGCTCACCATCCTTTGCTTCCTGCCCATGGCCTATTTCGTGGTGTTACCAATCTTCCACCCAACCGGTGCCGCTGTCAGTCCTATGTAGGGACAGGCGGATTCATTCAATAGCCGCGCATGGGCCCGGCGCAACCTGAGCGGTAGACAAGCACCAGCGCCCTACGCGAAAAGAGGAGAATGTTCGTATGTTGCGCGTTTCAAGCGGATATGGAGCTCGTCCGTCTGGTGGCGGATTCGAGACCTTTTCCTGGTATTTCTTTCGCATCTCCGGAGTGGGACTGCTCTTCCTTGCCATTATTCACCTGATCCTGATGCATGTGACGACCGATGTGTCCTGCACGACCTACCAGTTTGTGTCCATTCGCTACGCCAACCCGTTCTGGCGGCTCTATGACTGGCTGCTACTGACGCTGGCGCTCCTGCATGGTATGAATGGCCTGCGCATAGTTATCGACGATTATGTGCATGGGCATGGTATGCGGCTGACCCTGCAATCCACAGCCGCGCTGATCACGTTGATCTTCTTTATGCTGGGTACCATCACCCTGATCACCTTCCAGCCGGTGGCAGGAGCGCTGGCCACAGCGCATTGTTAAATAATTGGCGGGAGGTACGGGGGCGCCGCCTCTGTACCTTACCGGCCATGCGTCCACTCAGAGAGGACACGCTATGTACCAGAAGTTTGATGTAGTGATCGTCGGCGCGGGCGGGGCCGGGCTGATGGCGGCTATGCAGCTCCCCAATGCCAGCGTCGCCGTGCTCAGCAAAGTGTACCCAACGCGCTCGCACACCGGGGCAGCCCAGGGGGGCGTGGCAGCGGCGCTCGGCAACCAGGAAGAGGACCACTGGAAGTGGCATATGTACGACACCGTGAAGGGCGGCGATTATCTTGGCGATCAACCGGCCAGTGAGATCCTGACACGCGACGCCATTGAGGCCGTCTACGAACTGGAACATCGCGGCCTGCCCTTCAACCGCACTGCCGATGGACGTATCGACCAGCGCCGCTTCGGCGGGCATACGCGCAACTTCGGCGAAGGCCCCGTGCGCCGCTCCTGCTACGCTGCCGACCGCACCGGGCACATGATCCTGCAAACCATGTACCAGAGCGCTATCAAGAACCAGGTGCGCTTCTTCAACGAGTTCCTGGTGCTCGACCTGCTGCTCAACGAGGACCGCGCCTGCGGCGTGGTGGCGCTGGAGATTCGCACGGGCGAGATCCATACCTTCCATGCCAAAACCGTGCTCTTCGCGACCGGCGGCTACGGTCGGGCCTGGCGCGTCACCAGTAACGCCTTCGCCTGCACGGGCGACGGTATGTCGCTGGCCTACCGCCGGGGTATCCCGCTGGAGGACATGGAGATGTACCAGTTCCACCCGACCGGTCTCTACAAGGTCGGCGTCCTGCTCAGCGAGGCGGCGCGCGGCGAGGGCGGCAAGCTGCTCAACGGCAAGGGCGAGTACTTCATGGAGCGCTACATGCCCACGCTCAAGGACCTGGCGCCCCGCGATATCGTCTCGCGCTGCATCCTGAAGGAGATACATGCCGGTAATGGCGTCGATGGCAAAGATTATGTCTACCTGGATGTCACCCACCTGGGCGAGAAGGTCATCATGGAGAAGCTGCCCGATGTCACCGATTTCGCGCGCAACTACCTGGGGGTCGAGCCGATCAAGGAGCCGGTCCCCATCCAGCCAACGGCACATTACGCCATGGGTGGCATCCCCACCGATACCGAAGGGCGCGTCGTCATCGATCCACAGTGGACGCCGCTACCGGGCTTTTACGCTGCCGGCGAGGTGGCCTGCGTTTCGGTGCATGGCGCCAACCGCCTGGGCACCAACTCGCTGGTGGACCTGATCGTCTTCGGTCGTCGCGCGGGCAAGGACATAGCGCGCTTCATCGCCCAGAACGACTACGCGCCGCTGCCCAACAATCCGGAGGGGCCGGCACGCGAACTGGTCAAGCGGCTGTACACCTCGACCGGCGGAGAATCGGCGGCGCGCATCCGTAACGAGATGCAGAACGAGATGGATGACCGCGTGCAGGTGGAGCGCGACGAGAAGGGTCTGCACCATGCCCTGGATACCCTGGACGCGCTGCAGGACGCCTACCGCAAGGTGGAATTGCAGGACAAGGGCAAACTGTTCAACACCGAAATGGTCGAAGCGCTTGAGCTGGGCTTCCTGCTCGACTGCGCCGAAGCCACCGTCCACGGCGCGCTGGCACGCACCGAGAGCCGTGGCGCGCACTATCGCCTGGATTATCCCGACCGCGATGACGCCAACTGGCTCAAGCACACCCTGGCCTACAAAGGCTCTAAAGTTCACGATGTGCGCCTGGAATACAAGGATGTGATCTTAATCGATGATCCGGTCTTCAAGCCCAAGGAGCGCAAATATTAGGCGTGTAGGGCCATGCTTGCCCGGCCGCCACAGACCGGGCAAGCATGGCCTTGCAGAACAATCCGCGAGTAATGGTCCCACAAAGGAGAGTTTACATGAAGGTCTCGATGCGTATTAAGCGCTATAATCCTGAAAAGGATAGTAAGCCGTACTGGGCCGTCTACACCGTTGAGGCCGACCCTATTGACCGGTTGCTTGATGCGCTCAATACGATTAAATGGACGATGGATGGAACCCTGACCTATCGCCGTTCCTGCGCGCACGGGGTATGCGGCTCCGACGCTATGCGCATCAATGGACGCAACCGCCTGGCCTGCAAAGTACTGGTACGCGACGTGGGCGAGAAGGTCATCATCGAGCCGATGCTGGGCTTCCCGGTGATCAAAGACCTGGTCGTCGATATGGACCCGTTCTTTGAGAAATATAAGACGGTCAAACCTTACCTGATCAACTACGACAATGAACCAGGCACCGAACGCTTGCAGAGCACGGCCGAGCGCGCGCGCTACGACGAGGGCACTAAGTGTATCCTTTGCGGCGCCTGCACCGGTTCCTGCCCCTCCATCTGGGGCAATCCCGACTGGGTTGGCCCGGCCTCGATTGTGAACGCGCACCGCTTCATCTTCGATAGCCGCGATCAAGGTGCCGCCGAACGCCTGGCGATCCTGGGCAAGCGCGATGGCGTCTGGCGCTGCCGCACGATCTTCAACTGCACCGACGCCTGTCCGCGCGGCATCCCGGTCACCGACCTGATCGAGCAGGTGAAGCGCGCCGTGGTCTACGGCGATAATAAGGTTGAATAGCGCTATGACAATCACAGAGACAGAGCCATGGGAGCATCGCCAGATCATCACCAACGGTATTCGCATGCACTATGTGACGCAGGGCACGGGACCACTAGTGGTCCTGCTGCACGGCTTCCCTGAGTTCTGGTATTCCTGGCGCCACCAGATCCCCTTCCTGGCCGAACACGGCTATACCGTGGTGGCGCCCGACCTGCGTGGCTACAATGACAGCGAGAAAGCGCACACGGGCTATGATGTGGCCACGCTCATACGCGACATCGAAGGGCTGATCCAGGGCCTGGAGCAGGAACAGGCCATTATCGTCGGACACGACTGGGGCGGCGCGCTGGCCTGGGTCTTCGCCCAACGCTATCCGCACATGACGGAGCGTCTGATCGTCATGAATGCGCCGCATCCAGCGGCCTTACTACGCGAACTGCGCACCCTGGCGCAATTGCGCAAGAGCTGGTACATCTTTTTTTTCCAGTTGCCCTGGCTGCCAGAGTATGTCCTGTCACGCAACCATGCCAACGAGATTGGCAGGATGCTGCGCGGGGCCGCGTTCCAGAAATCCGCCTTCCCGCGTGAAGTGACGGCAAAATTCCAGGCCGCCATGAGCAAACCTGGCGCCATGACGGCCGCGCTCAACTACTACCGGCAACTCTTTCGCCGCGGCAGGCTCCAGAGCGGAAACACCGCGGCAACTCGCATCAGCGCCCCCACCCTGCTCATCTGGGGCGAGCACGACATCGCCCTGGGCATCGAACTCACCAGAGGGCTTGAACGCTGGGTGGACACCATCCAGGTGGAGTACATCCCCGACAGCGGCCACTGGGTCCAGCAGGAGCGACCAGACAGGGTGAACCAGTTGCTGCTAGCATTTCTCAGTAGCTGACATGTTGCCCTATCTCTTGCCGGGGTCTGAATTTGAGCAAGAATTAAATGTCGAAGTCATCCGTTCCCCATGTATAGGGAATGGCTCTGCTTTTGTTACCGAACCTGCACTCCTGCAACCCAGATACCACGAATGGCACGCGTCGCAGCAATATCGTGGGTTGGGTCTCCCTCAACGAGAAGCAGGTCGGCCCGACGACCTGCCTCAATGACCCCTCTATCCGTGAAACCAAAGAACGCTGCTGGTGCAACCGTCGCAGAACGCAGCGCTTCCACGGGCGTCAGTCCAGCCTCAACCAGCAAACGTAATTCATCATGCAATGCTTCCCCGTGCGGAATCGGCGCGGGCGAAGCAGGTGAGGCGTTCGCATCGGTCCCAGCCAGGATGGGCATGCCTACCCGGTGAAAAGCAGAGACCGTTGAGCGAGCATGGGCATAATTAGCACCAGATCCATGCGTCGGCATACGTCCTGCTATGCTAGCCACGGTACGCATCATGATAAGTGTGGGCACCGAAACGATGCCCCGCGCGGCCAAAGAGGAGGCCAGGTTGTCATCAACGGCTGCGTCGATGGGGGCGTGCGTGAGAATATCTACGCCCCCATCGGCAGCGTTGGTGAGCGCGACCAGGGTAGTCACATGAGCGATCACTTTCAGGCCCGCCTGATGAGCGCTCTTGACAATGGCGGCGATGGTTGCCACATCAAACGCGGCCGAACCCATTCTGTTAGGATCCTCGACTATCACTTTGATGTAGTCAGCGCCTTCCAACACGCGCTCTGCCACAAAGCGATCAGCATCGGCAGGGCCGGTTACCGCGCTCGAAGCAGGCATACCCATTTTCGTCGTTTGTATCCCTCCGGGAGCACTGGCCGTGTTTCCGGAGCCTCGGATATCGGCTAACCCCTGTCGATGACGCAGTGAGTCGGTCAACTTCATCGCTGGCGACCCCATGTCGAGCATGGTTGTTACACCCCAGCGTGTCCCATGCTCTAAGGCGGCAAGATTCAGCAGATGGACATGAGAATCGATGAGGCCAGGCAAAAGAGTGCCATGCTGGCCATTCAGCGTTCTCTCAGCGGTCGTTGCCTCAGAGATGACTCCATTTTCAATAACCACCGTGCGTTCAGCGGTCAATGCGTTGCCATCAAACACCTTGACATTCGTAATGGCGATTGCTTCAGACATACGTACAATTCCTTCTTTCTTCTCTCGATGAGACGAATAGTTACCACCTATCAAATACTTCCCTGGTTCTCCACTAAGCGAACGTAGAGGTTCCACCCTCCTGATTGGTTTTGAATGTGCGAAAGAGAGCAGGTGGAAGTGGATCAGCTTCAGAGAGATTCCCGGCCTGGGCAGCCACGATTTTTGCCCAAATGCGTTCTGGCTTGAGCGGCATGTCGAGCGTGCGAATACCCAGCGGTGCCAGCGCGTCCAGAGCGGCGTTGACGATGGCGGGCGGCGCGCCAGTTGCGCCACTTTCGCCTATCCCTTTGACACCCAGCGGATTGATCGGCGAAGGGGTTTCGACAAAAGCGGTCAGGAAGGCGGGAATTTGCTCTGTGTTTGGCAGCGTGTAGTCCATCAGCGTGGCAGAGAGCACTTGTCCGTCCTGACTATAGATCGCTTCTTCGTAAAGTGCCTGGCCGATGCCCTGAGCGAGCGCACCGTGAACCTGCGCCTCTGCCAGATGATGATGAAGCACAGTGCCACTGTCATCGACCGCCACATACTGTAGGATATGGATTTCACCCGTTTCGGCATCGATTTCAACGACGGCGAGGTGCGCGCCTGAGCAGACGGTTGCGTTTGTCGGACTAAAGTCGCTCCAGGCTGCCAGGCCTTCAATAAGGGCCCCATTGACTGGATTCGGCTTTTCGTGCTCGATCAGTTCTGGTTGCTCCTCTGCCATTGTGGCCAGTTTGCCCAAACTGATTGCGCGCGTGGGGACACCGCGCACGCTGACCTGGCCATGTGCTACGTCGAGATCAGCAGGGGCTGCCTCCAACTGGAGCGCAGCGAGGCGCAGCACTTTTTCGCGCGCGGCTTCGGCTGCCAGGTGAACGGCGGTGCCAGAAATCTGCGCGGTGCGGCTGCCGAAGGTGCCGATGCCAAAGGCAGGCAGGGCTGAATCGTTCATCTGCACCTCGACCTGTGAGTCGCGAACCGCGAAAACAGCGGCAGCGACCTGCGCAAAGGTTGTGAAATGCCCCTGTCCATTGGTTGCCACACCACTTTGCACCAGAATGCTGCCATCGCGGCGCACGCGCACTGTTGCGGCCTCGCGTGGCATGCCCGGACCGCCCATCGCCCCACCGGAGATCTCGATAAAGGTCGCCAGACCGATTCCCAGGAGCCGGGAATTGCCTTGCTGGCGCATCTCTTGCTGTTTCGCACGCCAGCCCGCGTAATCGCCCAGTTCCACGACTTTTTCTAACGCGGCCTGATAATTGCCGCTATCATATTGGATGCCGAGAAGACTGCTATAGGGGAAGGATTCTGGCGTGATCAGATTGCGGCGACGCACCTCGACAGGATCAAGACCCGTTTCCTGGGCGATACGATCCATAGTACGCTCCAGGATATAGGTGGCTTCGGGCCTACCCGCACCCCGGTATGCACCAGTTGGCACTTTATTGGTGAAGACGCCTATGACCTGGCTCTCGATGGCCTGGATGCGATACGGACCATTCAGCATCGAAGCCGTGCCAACAGGTACCATGGTGGTCGTATTGGCCAGGAACGCACCCAGATCTCCAATACTGTGTACTTTCAAGCCGAGCAAGCGTCCATCAGCCTGGTAGGCAGCCTCGATATAGTTGATCTGTCCGCGCCCCTGCGTTTGCGCTTGCAAATTCTCGCTGCGGCTCTCAATCCACTTGATGGGTCGCCCCAGGCGCACAGCCAGCGCTGCTGCCGCGATCTCTTCGCCCACAAAAGCTGATTTGGAGCCGAAAGCACCGCCTACCTCGGCATTGAAGACACGAATCTTCTCACGGCTGAGACCCAGGAAGGTCGCCAGCGTATTTCTGGCGCTATAGATGGCCTGCGATGAGAGCCAGGCGCGTAACTCGCCGCTGGCTGGATCGAAATCGAACAGACAGCCGCGTGGTTCCAATGAGCAGGGGGCAACGCGCTGGTTGACTATACGTAGATGAGTGACATGCGCGGCTTGCGCGAAAGCGGCTTCAATATCGCCGCCACCGACCTGCGTGCTGAAGGCCAGATTTGAGCCAAACTCCTCATAGAGCACAGGTGCGTCAGGAAGCAGCGCCTCCTCTGGATCAACTACAGTTGGCAGCGGTACATAGTCGATATCTACAAGATCACGGGCATCCAAGGCCACCGCGAGATCTTCAGCCACGATTACGGCCACAGGGTCGCCTACGTAGCGTACGCGTTGCGTGGCCAGCGGTTTGCGCAGCGGCCTATTCAGCTTGCGCGGAACAGGAATCCCCTCCATCGCGGGCATCGTCTCGACCAACTCGCTCGCTGGCAGCGCTGCCACCACACCGGGCAGTGCTTGCGCGTCTTCCAGGTGGATAGCCTGGATCTCAGCATGCGCGTAAGGGCTGCGTACCACCACCATATGCAGCGCGGCAGGTCGCCCCTGCTCGGCTCGCAGATCATCGACATAGTGGGCCCGTCCAGTAATCAGCGGATAATCTTCGCGGCGTCGCCCTGAGCCTGCTGGAATGGGCGTGTTATTCATCAGTGTTCCTCTCTTTCTTAAAGACTACACCAGGAGGCGAAGCGGATTCTCAAGCAAACTGCGGAGCTGACTAAGGAATTGTGCTCCTGTCGCGCCGTCAGTCACACGATGATCGGCAGAAAGCGTGACACTCATCCGTTCGCGTGGTACCAGGTCGTCACCAACGTAGACGGGAAGACGACGTACCGCTCCAACGGCTAAAATAGCAGCTTGCGGTGGATTAATAATCGCGATAAACGTATCGATACCAAACATGCCCAGATTACTCACCGTGAATGTTGCCACGGCGTAGTCTTCCACACGGCTCTTTCCACTGCGCGCCCTTTCGGCAAGCCCTTTGGTTTCGCGCGCAATCTGCCCGACTGCCTTCTCGTCGACATGGCGCACAACGGGCGTGACAAGCCCATCCTTGATCGCGACGGCAACCGCGATCGAGATTTCCTTATGGATGAGCAGGCGGTCTCCCGCGAAAGTGGCATTGAGGGCAGGAAAGCGTGGCAGTGTTTTCGCCACTGCCTTCAAAACAAGATCGTTAACGGAAATCTTTTCTTCTGCGTCCACCTCCCTGTTAAGCCGGGAGCGCAGAGCCATGGTTTCAGTGACGTCAATTTCGGTGGTCAGATAAAAGTGAGGGGCGCTCGTTTTGCTTTCAAGCATACGACGCGCCATGGTCTGCTGAAGCCGTGTCAAGACCTGTTCATCGGCTGGCGGTGTCTCTGTAAGCCCACCATATCCCTTTTTCACTTCGTCCTCTACATCGTGGCGCACCACACGGCCCCCTGGCCCGGTCCCACGAATGGCAACAAGATCGAGCCCATGTTCCTGGGCAATGCGACGGGCGAGTGGCGACGCCTTCGCGAGCTTGCTTTGTATGGGGGGAGCGTCTGTAGAGGTCAAGGTTGCTGAAGGTGTGAAGTTTTGGGTTACACCAGATGGCCCTTTTTCAGCTAGCGACCTGGCAGAACGAGAAGCAACATTGTGCTCTGCCCGTACAGGTGGAGGATCAGAGGCCATAATCCTTGTTTCCTGCCCTGTTTGGGTGTGAGTCGCCCGCGCTGGTGACGCCTGCTTCTCTTCTACCTGACCCTCTTCTGCAGTAATCAAGAAAGCAATGATCTCACCAACCGGGACCATTTGTCCCTCCGCCACGAGAAGACGCTGGAGTACCCCTGAATCCACTGCTTCTATCTCAACGGTGACTTTATCTGTCTCAATCTCAGCAAGAGGTTCACCCTTGTTCACCATCTCTCCCTCATGTTTGAGCCAATTGACGAGTTTCCCCTCGGTCATCTCGTCTCCCATCCTGGGCATCACGATCTCTTTTGCCATCGGTAGACTTACCTCCTCGTATCGTATACCATGAGCCTTCGCCATCCTCTCTGATCATACGCTCCTGTTGAGAGGAAGCCACGCTCAAAATCTTCCCAATGAGAACAAAGGAACATCCTCAACACAAGGCTCAGGCGTCATCATCTAATTCCAATGCCAAATAGCCTGCATTGACGATATCGTCTACGCTAATCCCAGCATAGCGATAGAGATCCATTTGCGAGCCTGACTGCCCAAAACGATCAACCCCAAGCGGGATAGTTGGAGCGCCATACAGACTGCCAAGAAATGCTAAGCTGTGTGCAGAGGCATCCTGAACCGTCACAATTGGAGCACGGCGTTCTTCTGGTGAGAACAGCGTCGCCAGATAAGCACCTTGCCCGGACTCCAGCGGGTTGTGGAGACGGCGATGACGCTCTTCTGTGAAAAGAGCAAAGAGTTTTTGTGGGCTGGTGATATGCAGGACATTCGCGGCGATCCCCTCCGCAGACAGGCGTTGTGCCGCCTCGACCGCTTCAGGTACCATCGCACCCGTTGTTGCAATCTGCACAACTTCGCTGGCGGTTGCCTCTGGAACCTGAGAACGTCCCTCAAGTAAGCGATATCCGCCAGCGAGCACCTGACGACGCAATTTCTCTTTCCCAAGACGCTGTAAGGCTGGTTCGAGTATCTGTTGGTCAATCTTTTTGGTCGAGAGACGCAGGTATGTCGAGCGACCATGAGCGCGGTCGCAGCATTCGCGTAACGCGTCAAGCAAAATCCATTCTACCTCGCACGCGAAGGCTGGCTCATAATAGGTGAGTTCTGGCAGCTCAATTCCTAAAGAGGCTGTGACGGTCGACTGGTGTGCCCCGCCTTCAGGACTGAGACTCACCCCGGAGGGGGTACCGGCAAAGATGAATTTGGCTCCGCAGTAGAGTCCATAGATCAGCGCATCCAGTCCCCGGCAGACGAAAGGATCATAGACCGTGCCAATGGGGAAGAGCTGCTGTCCACAGAGTTCGTAGCTCATGCCCAATTGTCCAAGCAACATGAACAGGTTCATCTCAGAAATGCCTAACTCAATATGTTGGCCAGTCGGAGCAGGTTGCCAGCGCAGAAGACGTTGCGTTTCCTCCTGATAATTGGGATGCGTGGTTGGCGAGAAAACCCCGACTTTGCTCACCCAGGTGCTCAAATGGGTTGAGACAGCAACATCAGGCGCGGCAGTCACGATGCGCTCACCGAGCTGAGGCAGGTCCGCGAGTTTCGGTAAAACACGACCAAAGGCCTCCTGGGTAGAAAGCTTGCTCGGATAGGAGAGATCGATGCGCGAGGGAACCACAGCTGGATCGAGCAGCGGATGGCGTTGCTCGCCGCTACGCTGCAAGCGCTCCGCCGTATCTTGACACCACCGGCCCTCGGGCGAATCAGAGGCAAACGCCTCCCACTCACAGCCACCGGGAATGTCCAGTTCTTGTTGGAGGCGCGCTACCTGCTCAGCATTCAACAGCATCGAGTGATTGAGCGCTTCACCAGCAAAAGGCAATCCCCAGCCTTTAATCGTATAGGCAAAGACCACCGTAGGGCTTTCCTGGTGACGATCGGCACACGAGAAAGCATAAAGTAAACTATTGAGATCATGCCCACCCAGGTTGCTCAAGAGCGTGGGAAGCTGGTCGTCCGCTGTCTCGCGTAGAGCCAGCGCGATCTCCCGATCTTCTACCTGCTCAGGACCCAGCGGATGGGTCAGACGAGTGCGGATATCATTCCCTTGCCGGCGGAGGAGGCTTTGATATTCCTCATTGCTCATCTCGTCAAGACGTTGTCGTAATGCCATCCCGCCTGGACGCGAGAAAACGTGCTGTAACTGTCGCCCGTATTTCGCTTCCACTACCTGCCAGTTTGCCGCCTGAAAAAGCCGTTTTAATTGCGTTGCGCGAATACCAGGCACGACGCGATCCAGACTTTGCCGGTTTAAGTCAACAATGAGCAGAACATTGCCTAACCCCTGTACAGCTTCATCGATGGCTGCCTCCCATACACTTCCTTCGTCGAGTTCCGCGTCACCGATCACCGAGACAAAACGCTGTGACGTGACCTGGCCAAAGTGGTTGTGTGCATAGCGGTGAGCAACAGCAGCGAAGGCAGGCGCGACCGCTCCGAGACCAACCGAACCAGTACTAAAATCAACAGGATCAGGATCTTTTGTCCGACTTGGGTAAGCCTGGAGACCGTTGAATGCGCGGAGCGTGCGTAAATACTGCTGATCTAAATTCCCTAAGAGGTACTGAATCGCGTGGTACGCTGGAGAAGCATGAGGCTTAATGCTCACTCTATCGCCCGCATCCAGATAGTGAAAATAGAGGGCCGTGAGGATGGAAACCATCGAGGCTGACGATGCCTGGTGTCCTCCAACCTTGAGATCGTCAGTGCTTGCCCGAAGGTTATTGGCATGGTGAATCATGAGCGTGCAAAGCCAGAGCACGCGGCGCTGAATGGCATCGAGAATCTGATACTCTGCGGGCAGTAACACTCGTTCGTCTCGACTGCTTGCATCTGGCGGTGCAGTTTGTTGCTCGCGCTGAATGTCTTCATCTGTTTCGTTTGTCGTGGCTGAGGAGGCATCTTTTGACATGAGAGTCGCTCCTTCATAAAGTAGATAGACAGCTCAAAGAACGTCCAGAAAACGCGGAATCCTGGAGCGAACGCATAGTGAGAGAGGAAAATCTTGCCTTTTATGCTTCCTCTTCCTGCTCAAGCACTTTCTTTACATGCACAATGGTCTGTTGAATATGGTGGCGCACGGCGCCGGCAGCACGGACTGGATCGTTCGCCTGGCAAGCGGCAAGGATTTCGCGATGTTCTGCGTCGAGGCGCCGGGCGTCTTTGGGAATATCGGCTGCCGCATAGAGATGATTGTAGGCGAGCGAGGCATTGCGCAATTCCTCAATCATCGTGACCAGTCGTACCCGCCCGCAAGACGATATAAGTTTAAGTGGAACTGTTGATTGCGTTCCACATAGAGAGCGGCCTCGCTGGTGGTTCGCATCTCATCGAGGAGAGCCATAAGCGGTGGCGCATCCTCGGCTTGAAAGCGCCTGGCGGCTTTCTCAGCAGCCAGGATTTCCAGCGCCATACGAATCTCGTAATGCTCGATCAGATCCTCGATCGTAGGTAAGAAAACAGTCACACCGCGATGGGTATCGATCTGTACTAAACCATCACGTTGCAGCAGCCCAAATGCCTCGCGTACAGGTGTCGTACTGACCCCAAAGCGTTGCGCGGTCTCGATTTGGAGCAAGCGTGTCCCTGCCAGCAACTGTCCCGTGACGATTTCGTTCCGGAGAGCAGCCGCAATCTGCTCCGTGATAGTAAGTTTTGTAAAAGTGGTATTTGCGCTACTCTTGCCTGTTAGTGCCATCAAATTCATACGCTCCATTCTCTCCCTCTTGACAAAGGCGCTATGCATTATGCATAATATACATTATTCTCGTTTCTTTTGTCTAGAGGCAAGCTCCATTCTCTCCCTCTTGACAAAGGCGCTATGCATTATGCATAATATACATTATTCTCGTTTCTTTTGTCTAGAGAGACAGCAGTCTACAGTGTTGTAGAAAGGGTGTGAGATCACAGACAAATAATACGCGCCTGACCATTTGAAAGTTGTAGGAAGCCATTTAAAAGACCAGCCAGTGGCAAAAGAGCACAGATCGGCAAGATAAGAAAGGGAAAGACCGTGACAAGTCAGCCTGTCAGCATAGATGCTGGTACCATGAAACTTTCAGGACGCTTTCTTCCAGCGACGAATGGACAACCAAGAGCGTTGCTCGTCGCAATTCATGGTGGAACGTACACGAGTAAATATTTCGATACCCCTTCATCATCGTTACTCGATTTTTGCGCTTCGTCAGGTTACTCAATCCTCGCGCTTGACCGCCCAGGATATGGGGCAGCCACTTCCGTTCCCGTTGACCAACTCTCATTCGAAGGCCAGATTCCCGTCCTACAGCAGGCTCTTGAGGTGATTTGGCATGACTATGGCCAGCAATCCGCAGGGATGTTTTTGATTGGCCATTCGATTGGAGGAATGATTTCCTTGCTGCTCGCGACAGAAAAGCCACATGAACGCCTGATCGGTATGAATATGACCGGCGCGGGCGCTCTCTATAATGAGCAGACAAAGGCAGCCTTTGCATCTTTAGTCAGTGATGCACCAACCGTGATGATGGATATAGCGATTAAAATCCGGGCCATGTACGGACCGGCATGGTCCTATCCAGAGGAACAGGCTCAATATGATCCAGAACGGGACGTTCCTACCGCCGCGATAGAGCTTGCAGAGGCCCAGACCTGGGGCGCGCGCCTGCCTCAGATCGCTGCTAAAGTGCGGGTTCCCGTCCAGTTCATGGTTCCCGAGTATGATCACATCTGGCGTGGTGAACTAGAAGCGCTTAGCCATGTTGCCGAGATGTTCTCCGCCGCGCCCTTTGTCGATGTGGGCATACAGCGCATGGCGGGCCATTCGGTAGAACTCCATACCCTGGCTCGTGCCTTTTACATGAAAATACTCTCTTTTGTCGAGGAATGCATCGTTTATCGTTCAAATCTTTCAAGTCTCTAGACCCTTTTATGGAGAGAGGCAGGTACCAATGCAGCTAGTGAGTTACCGGCCACATGGTCGTACTGCTGAAAACTGGCGCGCCGGTGTGGAGCACGCGGGCCGTGTGGTAGATGTCGCATCCCTCTGGAACGATGGGAGGAGTGAGACGACAACCAGGCAATTGCTTGCGGCTGGATCGGCAACGAGCAATCGGGTTTTCACCCAGGCTCGCGAACAACTTGATGCTGCCCCTGATACACCGGGGGTGTTCCAGGCAGCATCCCTGGAACTGGGGCCGCCAGTACCCGATCCCGATAAAATCATTTGTATTGGCCTCAATTATGCTGATCATGCCAACGAGGCCGGGCTAGACCGGACAGAGGTACCCGTTTTCTTCACCAAGTTCCGTAATAGCCTGATCGGTCCAACCAGCCCCATTCTCTTACCTCGCGTCAGTAAGCAAATCGACTACGAAGGGGAACTCGCGGTCATTATCGGCACGCGTTGTAAAGAGATTTCTGAACAGGACGCCCTCCACTATGTTGCGGGTTATAGCATCATAAACGACGTGAGCGCGCGTGATGTGCAACTGCGTACCAGTCAGTGGACGGCGGGCAAAGCTCTGGATACGTTCGCGCCGATGGGACCAGGGATAGTGCCGACATCAGCTCTTCCCAATCCCCAGGCGCTTCTGTTGACGACGAGAGTCAATGGGCAGGTCGTACAACATGCCAGCACGGCTACGATGCTCTTTTCGGTGGCAACTATCGTCTCGTTCCTCAGTTCCCTTATGACATTGGAGCCTGGGGATATTATTGCGACCGGGACGCCATCAGGAGTCGGCTTTAAACGCACACCTCCGCTCTTTTTACAGCATGGAGATGTCGTGGAAGTCGAGATCGAGGGCATTGGGCAACTTCGCAATCCTATCGTTGGGACGCAAGCATAAGTGAGAAGATGCGTATCCAGTTGGAGCACGAGAATACCCAAAAGAGGAAGTCATTCAGAGCAGAAATGAATCTCGCCGCAGAGACGTCTCTCGGCTTCACAACCTGAAAGACTCTCTATTGTCAAGTCCTTTGAGGACGAATCTTGAAGAGGGCAAAATTGGGTGAAGAGGAATGATCGAACAAAGACAGAGGCAGGTATCTCCAACCGCTTGGCAAGTGGTTGAAGCC
>JALYTT010000452.1 GCA_030854145.1 Chloroflexota bacterium
ATCAGCACACTCTTTGAGCAGTTCGTCTATCAATTCTGGTCGAATGGTCATGTGGTAGTTCCCTTTCTATCTTCTTCTTCATCCCTTGCTTGTGTTGACTACTTACACAAAATATTTTACACCCTCCGTGATAAGTTTATCTATGATCCAAAAGAGAATTCTAATGCCTCGAATACATTGAAACCTCTTGCCAGGAGTATCCAAATTACTTCTTCTGATTCTCAATCATCCACACCTCCATCCCTTTGGGATCTAGAAGATGAAAAAAAAGCCTAACTTATCAAGCCTGGAGACCATTCCAGAACGGAGGCAAAGCGCCTGCTTGTCTTAGGAGGGACTCTTTTCAGTCGTTCAGTTAGCCCCCGTTCTGGAATGGTCTCCTTAATACAAAATCATCTGTCGGGCTTGGAGCAGGGCACCCGCATTGTCGGCGGGCAAGAGGAGCCGAAGGGATGCCCGTACATCTCTGACCAGGCGGAGGTGGCGTGGTGATGGGAGCCAGCACCCGTCACAAGTTCCATCACCGATCTGGTGATCCGTCGGGGAGCGCCGATCGCCCGCTATGACATGTACGGGCATCCCTGGCGGGTGCCCTGCTCCAAGCCCGACAGATGATGGCGTAGCAACAATTGGGCAAGCCCCGCCCTACAGATCACTCGTAAGTATAATCAACCGGCACCACTTGCGCCTCCTCCCGCAGCTCCAGCAGCACCAGCACCGGCGCCTCCAGCGGCGCTGCGACCAATAGCGTTGGTAGTGGTCATCATCGCGACGAAGGACCCCATGCTCTCGGACGGCACACCGGCCAGGGATTGGAACCAGGGCGGGACCGTAACCAGGCCCTGCTTGTGGAAGTATTTGGTCCAGGCGGCCGCCAGGCCAAAACCTACCGCATATGACAGGTAGCGCTCGAATGTATCGGGCGCGGGAGGCGCCGCTTTGCCTTGCGAGAGGTCACTCAAGTAGTTTGAGAATCCCTTCCAGTAGGCGGCCACTTGCGCGCCCTCGTCTGAAAGCGGCGAGTACATCGACCACACTATCAAGCCCACCATGCAGCTTAACAATAAGCCCAGAGGCAGGAAGATAAACGGCCACATGCCTGTTATCAATCCAAACACCAGAGCTATGGTCCCTGCCAGCAACGCTACAACAAGCACGAGCAGGGTCGTCATCCCTAGCCTGCTGCGGACGCGCTGGCGTTCGGCGTCGAGCAGTCCCAGGGCGAGCATGTCCTGTTTGACTGGCTCCGTAAACAGCTTCGCGTGTGCGCTATACACGTAAGCGACGCGTGAGACCTGGACCCAGGGCACCTGCGGGTTTGGGAATAGCGCCTGGAGCAGACCAAGTTCATAAGGACGCAGGTTTGAGGGCACAGCCTGCTGCTGAATGGTGAAGTCTTGCCCCTGGTCCCATTTTTTAGTCGTCTCGTTGTCCGAGATGCGCAGCACCCCTCTGCTCGCCAGGTCGAACACTGTTGCCAACGCGCTGGCCCAGGTGGGCGCGCTCGCTGGACTGACGAGCGTGCTGGCGATCACCGGTGGATACTCGTTGGGAGGCTCACTCTGTCCCTGTGCGGCATTCATGGCAACAGGCGAGCGTCTGCGATGGCGCCTGGAGTACCAGATGAAGCCAGACATACCGAGCAGGAAGAGGATCGCGCCCCCCACGAGCGACGGGAGGATCAACGGCGCGGCTATCTCCTGTAACTGCTGCCAGTGGGGGGCCGTGGCAATGATGCTGCCTGGTCGGAAGCGCAGCCCGATCTCCAGGGGCGTATTTGGTGCCAGGTTACTCGCCGAGAATACTACCTGGTTGGCCTGGTTGAGCAAGGCGGATACCTGCGCCGGGCCTCGCCGAACCTCCGGCGGGCCAAACAGAGCAACATCTTCTGGATAGGTGACGGTGATGGTGGAAGAGCGTATCGTGTACTGGTAACTGGTGGGAAGCGCGTTCCAGTAGAGCGCGTCCGCGTCCGCTGTCTTCTGCACAACGCCCTGGACCCGGTAGCTCAGCGTAAAGGTGTGTACCTGATCCGACATGGGCGCGAAGTGCCAGGTGACCTTCAACGGATTGCTGCCGGCAACCTCAAACTGTCCCGCTCCCGTTCCTGGGGTGAGCGTCTCTTTATCCATGCCGGCGGAGAGGATGGAGATGCCATCTGTCTGATCGGTGGGAATATCGCGAAATACATAGGTGAAAGGCCCACCCACAAATCTGAAGACCACCGTCTCCGTCACGATCAACAACCCACCTCGCTGCAGCGTGAGCTGCGCGTCAAAGCGGTCAGCGCTATAATCCTTAGCGGGAGCGGCCGCACGAGCCGCTCCTCCCGGTGAGAGTAACAAGACGATGAACGCTGCTGTTACCAAAAGTTTCTGTAGCATTTCATTTCTGGTCCCCTTCATTCAAATTCTCATATAATTATGAACGAAAATGGGCAAGGAAATGAAATGCTACCTCAGGCAACCTCAGCCGAACAACGCTTAGCCGGCCTGTAGCTCGCCCAGTATCACGTTGATCGTCAGTTGCTGGCTACCACGATAGACCTTCACAGCGGCAGTGTCGCCTGGATTCTTGTTCACCAGGATATCGCTGAGCGCCTGGTCATCGGTTACCGGCAGGCTATCGATCTGGACGATCACATCGCCGATGCGCAGGCCCGCGCGGGCGGCGGGACCACCCGCGGTCACCGCGACGATCAGCGAGCCTTGATCAACGGCCAGCTTATTCTGTGCTGCGAGCACCTGGTCAACGCTGGCCGCACTCACACCAAGTACGGCTCGCCCGGTGTGCGTGACCTTCCCGCTCTGAATGATCTGCGGGACGATAAACTGTACACGGTTCGATGGGATAGCGAAGCCGACACCGCTGGCAGGCGTATTAAACTCCGGGTCAATGGCCGTCAGCGTAGGGATACCAACCAGGTTGCCCTGCAAGTCTACCAGGGCGCCGCCGCTGTTGCCAGGATTGATAGGCGCGTCCGTCTGGATGGCGTTGGGGATCGTGGCGCCGCCCTGTCCCTCAGAAACCACACGGCCAAGCGCACTGATGATGCCGTTGGTGACGGTCTGCGTGTTTCCCAGCGGATTGCCAATCGCCAGCACTTCCTGGCCCACGCGCAGCTTCGAGGAGTCACCCAGCGTAGCTACCGCGATATTGGCCGGCGGATTGATCTTCACAACAGCCAGGTCATCGGTCGGGTCCGTGCCGGCAACCTGCGCGGTGTAGTGGGTGCCGTTGGAGAGAACAACCTCGATTTGTTGTGCCCCTGAGACGACATGGTTATTGGTGACAATATAGCCGCGCTTGTCAACAATGACGCCGGAGGCCAGTCCCCCTTTACCACCGCCGGTCAGAACATTGATCTGCACGACGGTTGGACGCACGTTGGCGATGACCGACTCGCGTACAGCCTCTATGTTATTGCCGTTAAGAGGCAGCACTGTGGAGGCGGGAGCGCTACCGGATTGCAACGCCGGCGCTGTGGGTGTGGTTGCTACGCTGCCTCTGCCAAATTGCCAGCCGGCGCCGAACAGCAGGCCACCAAAGAGCACCGCCAGCAAGAGTGTGAGCATCACGGCTCTACCTGCTCCTGATGCCCTCCGTTTTGGCGCCAGCCCTGACGGAACCGGAGGGACCACGCCCTGGTTATAGTAGTCTGGACCCGGCAGGACAGTTGGCTGCTGGGGATACCGGTCTGGACCCGGCAGAATCGCTGGCTGCTGGGGATACGGCTGAGAAGGCGGTGTTACCCGCTCGATATAGGCATCGGTAGTGCTTGCCCACTGCTCATCTGGCGTGGGTGAAACAGTCCCGCTGTTTTCACCTGGTTGGTAGGGATTGGGATTGTACATGCTAGCGAACCTCCGCTCTCTGCTCTATACGTTTTTCATCTAGACATAGTATAGCCAGTACCCGTCAGAGAATCATGAGAGAAATGTAAAATGTGTGTAAGCCCTGATCTTTTCTCTCATGCCCCTTGCCCTTGTGGGTTGATAATGAGATAATGACAGCCACAATGCATGCATAACCCCTACGACACATTCCCATGGACAGGGGAGCGTAGCAGGGAGGAGACGATACGGTGGATAACACGACCCAGACTGACATTATACAAGATCAGGAGATCTTGCGCGCACAGGCCCTCGAACACGTGCAGGCCAGGAAATGGCAGGAAGCCATCCAGGTCTTTACGCGTTTGTTAGAGATCGATCAGGCCGACGAGGAGTCCGCACTTGGACTGGCCCTCGCGATGGATAAAGTTGGTCGCTACGAAAAGATGTACGAAGTGGCGCAGCTTGTGATCGAGCGCAACCCCAGTTCTGCTCAGGGGCTGGCCTATAAAGCGCGCGCGCTCCAGAAGCTTGAGCGCATCTCCGAAGCCACCATTGCCAATGACCAGGCGCTGCTGCTCGATACGCACCTGGCACTGGCCTGGCTCAATCGCAGCGGCTTGCAAATCTTGCAGCAGCGCTTTCCGGAGGCCCTGCGCAGCGCACTGCACGCCATAGAACTGGACACAGACGATGCCCGCGCCTGGATCAACAAAGGCATGGCCCTGCTCAATCTCAATCACCTGCTGGAGGCGCTGGCAGCTATCGAGCAGGGCTTGACGTTCGAGCCCGACTACCTCTTCGCGCTTCAAATGAAGGCCGAGATTCTGCGTCGCCTGGCGCGTATGCAGGAGGTTGTGACCACCATGCGCCAGGCCCTTGAACTGGTGCCGGAGGATGTGGTCTCGCTTTCCATCATGGCGCAGGCCCTGCGCGCGCTGGGAGAGCACGAGCCGCTTCAGCAGATCACCGGAGAACTGGTACGCCTCACGCCCGACGATCTGCTGGCCTGGGAGATGCACATGCGAGCATTGCGCGGCCTGGGACGCTTTGAAGAGGCCGCCGAAGCCATCGAACACGTGCTGGAGCTAGACCCGCACAACGTGCGCTTCTGGACCATCAAGGCCGATACCCTCTATCGCCTCGGCCGATACCGCGAGTCCGCCAGAATCGCCAACCATGCCATGCAGGTCGATGCCGATTACCGTCCCGCCCAGCGCCTGCACGAGAAGGCCGTCAAAATGATGTATCAACACAAAGAGAAACGCAAATAACGCTGCCTGCCATGGAAGGAGCAACAACGATGTCAACGCATACGAGTTCAGAACAGAAACCGCGCCCCTCACGAGGAGCAAAAGCGCTGGAACGTCTCTTTACTGGAGCGCAAACCTCTCTCTATCGTCTCTCTGGGGGCGCCATGGGAGGCCGTATGGGTAAAAGCCCGATCTTGTTGCTCACAACGACTGGCCGCAAGAGCGGCCAGAAACGCACGCAGCCTGTGTTGTATCTCGTTGACGGCACACGCTGGATCATCGTGGCCTCCAATGGAGGCTCTCCTGTTCATCCCGCGTGGTGGTTCAACTTGACAACCAATCCAGGCGCCGAAGTCCAGATAGGACGCCAGAAAATCCCTGTGACTGCGACAACAGCAACACCGGAGGAGCGCGCTCGCCTCTGGCCGTTGCTCGTAGCAATGTTTCCCCGCTATATGGACTACCAGAAAAAGGTGAGTCGTGAGATCCCCGTTGTCATTCTCTCTCCTGTATAGAAGGCGAGCTGGCACATGCAAAAGGGAAACTTTACAGATCAGGTCCAATACACATTAATTTAAGGGTAAGGGTCGATAGTTCGTGTCCGTAGGGCGTGGCT
>JALYTT010000453.1 GCA_030854145.1 Chloroflexota bacterium
GTCGTCGGTGAACAGGCGGGCTTGTAAACCGCGCCCCTACCACTATTACCTCTTTCGTCTGATTGCGCCTTCCACCACCTTTTCCATTGGAGGCTGCTATCCGCACGACCCAGAACGTTTCACAACTGGAATCATCTCCATTTCCAATCGGACAATATGTTTCTGCCGGAACAACGCACTCTCTGCAAAGCACATCCTTGCATTCTCAACTTTCCTCAACTACCGGCAGGAGAGGGCATAGATAAAATCCTCTTCGCCTTCCCTCCCCCACATGAAGACCATGTCATTGACCACCAGTGGAGCAAAGAGGTCATCAGCCTCAAAACGCCAGTATTCTTGGCCGGTCTGCACATCAAGCGCAAAGAGCGTGGCATGTTTCGCTATCCCCCGAATATCAAGCTCCCTCCAGGTCGTGTAGAGGACAGTACCAGAGATCATCGGCTTTTCTATGGAGCTCTGTCCCTGTGCCAGGGTCACTTTCCATCGTAGTTGTCTGCTTGCCCGGTCCACTGCCATGATCTCTCCCAGCAGAGGCGGCCCACCCGCCAGAATGGTTTCATTTTCTTGCTTCCAGGCCTCCCTGCCTGCCTCAGAAGAACTTCGCTCATAACTGATGAAAATCATCTCATCGTTGACCGTCAGAGGTCCATTCACCACACTGTCCAGATCGGGTAAACTCCATTGGAGGATGCCGGTACTGGCATCGAGCACTTCAAGGGTGCGACCAAAGACAAAAACCTCTGTGCCAGCCACGACACTTGGCTGTGGCCGACCGCTCTCGAACTGATGCCTCCAGATTTCTTCCCCTGTTCGAGCATCAAGCGCGTGGAGATAGCCAGACCGCTCATGTCTGTTCCACACATCAAATGCCGTAAGGTAGACCCGGGCGTTCGTGACCACGGGAGTCAGTATCATGTTCGCTTGCTCCCCCAGGTCCACCAGCCACTTTTGCGCCTCTGTCTCCAGATCGATGGCCAGACAGAGAGCGTGCTGGTCAGGAGACCACAGGGACGTGGTGCGCTCAACACCGCTCAGGTACGCGACACCATCATGGACCGTCAAGGTGTTGAAACCGGTAAAATGGAGGGTGGGTATGGGGAAGGATTTCAGGACCTCTCCACTCTGGGCGGCAAGGCAATACAGGGTGGTACGCTGCGTGCCGTTCCAAGAAGAGCGGACGGGAACAGAGAGCACTCCATTGTCTACCTCTGGCAGAGAGGAGACCTGCGATGGTTCTCGTTGCCATCGTACGGTTCCCAGTTCAGCATCCAGGGCGTAGAAGTATCTCTCCTCACACGCAGCGTACATAATGCCTGGAGCAGCAATCAGCGGTAAGAGACTGGCGCCATTCACCTTGAACGTCCATTTAATAGCGGGTTGAAGCCCGGAGGTGGAACTCATCACAGGCATCATCCTGGAAGGAGCTTCGTGCTCTCTTTGATTCTCTGCTTCCCTGCTTCCCGCTGCTTCGGCAATGAAATCAACCTCACAATAAAACCCTCTCCCCTGTTCGGCAAAGCTGGCGAATTCATAATGGATCCCCTGGTCTGTTTGCTTTCTGAGGGTAAGATTGGTCTCAGGATACGCCACAAACTGAAAGAAGGACTCAAAAAGAGCAGGAACTGTTGGAAGGCTGACTTCTTCCAGAGTGGCCGTCACTTTATAATGATTGGTCTCGTGATCAAATACCAGCATCGTGTCTTTGACTTTCCCCTGTTGCTGGAAGCGAAAAAAGGCTTCCTGAATTTCGATGGTGACCCCATCTTCATAGACATAGTGAAAGTGTGTGGCGAATTCGCGCGTCTGCTCATACACAGACTCTTGATTGCTCTCATCCATGCTGTCGTCCCTCCCTGTTCCTCTGGTGTGTCCAACGGTTTTGCAAGCTTGCCCATTGTCCTGCGCCGTATCGGCCGACACGAAGCGACCCACCACCGGATCATAGTAGCGTGCATGGTAATAGTCAAGCCCGCTACCATCGTGGTCGCCCTGTTCCAAGGTCGACACATGATTTTGTATCAACGAATAGGCCGACCATATGCTATACTCTCTGTTGAGAGTCCTGCAATGGAAGAAGAGAAAGGTGTGGAGGCGATGACCACAGAGCCACGAAGAGCACAACCCCGGACAGGAGAGAGGGTACGCCTTAGCATCGTGATCATATTGACGAGCGTTACGTTCATAGCTTTCTTGCTACTGCATCAAGCGAGCTTTGGCACGCTCTTTGGTATCCCCGTAGCGCTGGCGGCCTGGCTGTTCAGGCAGCGCGGTGGCCTCATCTGCATCGCCGTCACAACCCCTGCGATGTTCATTGCCAATACATTTATGGTGGGTTCCTTCCACTGGCCCGCAAGCATGCTGATAGGCTTTGTGACCGGCATGCTCACTCTCATCGTTGAGACGTTTTTAATCAGCTACCTGCGTAACACGCTGGACCTGGCAACCGTCGCGCGCGAGCAAATGTCCCTGGCCTATGAGCAGCAGCGCCAGTTAAATCAACTGAAAGATCAATTCCTCCTGAATGTGAGCCATGAATTAAGAACGCCCCTGACAGAGATCCACGGCTACCTCGAACTGCTGCGCGAGTACGATGGCCAACTCGACCCTGAGACACAAAAGACATTCGTGGACAACGCCGTCCAGGGGTGCGAAGAACTTGAGGGCCTGGTTGGCCATGTCCTGGACACCATACAGATTGGCAAGAACGAGAAGCCGCCGCACCTGGAGGAGCTGGTAGTTGCCGATATGGTGCATGATGTGATTGAACATTTTGATCCGCGCCGCATCCGCGAGCATCCCATGCATATCGATGTACCCCCAGAACTCACGGTATGGGCTGAATATCTACCGGTACGACAAATAGTGCGCAACCTGCTCGCAAACGCCTTCAAGTATTCAGAGCAGGGCACGCCCATCAGCATCCAGGCCGAATTGCTCGCCAACACTCCTGCCACCATAGCGGGCACTGAACCTCGACGCCAGGTATGCATCAGCGTGCAGGACGCGGGTCTGGGTATTCCGCCCGCCGAAATCCCCCTGCTCTTTGGCCGCTTTGTGCGCCTCAAACGCGATCTCTTCGGACCCGTGTGCGGCAGCGGTCTGGGACTCTACATCTGCAAGCAACTGGTCGAAAGTATGGGTGGCACAATCTGGGTCGAGAGTTCGGGCATAGCAGGCGAGGGCAGCCGCTTCTGCTTCACCCTGCCTTGCGGAAACACAACCGGCGCCAGCGCGGAGCATAAAGCCTGCCCGCAAACACATCTCACGGCACCAGAAACGCGCGCCAACAGCAACAATACCAGTCACGAGAATGAAATGGTTGCCAGCCCTGCTTCCAGCACAACACAACCCTTGCTCTCTATAGATATGTGATGGTAACGCTCCACTGCGCAGATTGACCGCGTTGGACCAACCCAGTACAATACGTGACATATACATAGATGTACGGGCGCTCTTGAGAGTACCCTGCTAGGCGCTCCCAGCGAGCGACCCTGGATGAGGAGGATCAATGCGTATTCGTAAAGCCGTGCTACCCGTGGCGGGACTCGGAACACGGGTGCTGCCGGCCAGCAAGGTTATTCCCAAAGAGATGCTTCCACTCGCCGATACACCGACGTTACAATATATCGTGGAGGAGGCCGTTGCCGCCGGCATTGAAGAGGTTATCCTGGTGACTAGTCGCAGCAAGCGCAGCATTGAAGATCATTTCGATGCCTTCCCGGAACTGGAGCAGGCTCTGGAGCGCAAAGGCAAGCTCAAGGAACTGGAAGAACTGCGGCGCGTGCAACGGATGGCGCTCTACACAGTGGTACGCCAGTCCGAGCCGCGCGGGCTGGGACATGCCGTGTTGTGCGCGAAAGAGCTGGTGGGCGATGAACCGTTTATTGTCATGCTGGGCGATATCCTGGTTGCGCCGGAGACGCCCTGCCTGCCGCGTATGATCGAGATATACGAGCAGCGCAATGGCTCCGTCCTGGCCCTGGCGCCGCTGCCGCCCGCAGTTATCCCGACCTATGGCATCGCGGCCGTCACAGAGCTTGGCCAGGACGCCCTGCGCATAGAGCACCTTGTCGAGAAGCCACCCCTGGAGGAGGCTCCCTCCGATCTGGGCATCTTAGGACGCTACATTCTGACTCCCGACATCTTCGCCCTGCTAGAACAGACCCGACCCGGCACAGGAGGCGAGATCCAGGTCACCGACGCCATCGAGATGCAGGCCCGCGCCCACAACTGCTACGGCCTGCGCTTTAGCGGCACCTATTATGATACCGGCACCCCCCTCGGCCTGCTTACTACCTCCATCGCCTACGCCCTCAAACGCCCTGATCTGGCCCCCGGCCTGCGCGATTATATGCGGCAAACCCTGCACGAAGGATGATAAGGCGCACAAGGCGGGGATCTTGTCGGAAGGCAAAATAGGCAGAAGATGCGAAGGGAGGTAGGGGCGCCGTTTACAAGCCCCTACCTCCCTTTCTATCCCTCTTTCCCCTCATTTCCCATGCACACGCCGGATCTCGTTGATCTCGTCGATGTGTTCCAGCGCATGGGTCAGGCTGTTGGTCACCACCATACCAAAACTTTCCTCGTGCTCTTCGCCATCCTGGACCTTAACTGAGCGCTCCCAGGCACCGGGGATATAGCTGGCCAACTGCCCAATGTGCTCATGTATTGCGCGGTACAGGGCCACCGAAGAGGCTATGGGGCGCCTGGTGTAGTAGGGTTCGGATATCGGGTCATTCCCACTGAACCAGTTAGGGGTGTAGGTGCCAGGCTCACGTAGCGCCTTTTGCAGGCGTGGCAGAAAGAGGATGTCGGCGTCCGCCAGGTGGTGGACAATCTGCCGGATGGTCCATGAGCCTGGCTCGCGGCGCAGGTCGATATCCGCTGGGGAGAGGCTGGCAAGCGCGGCATCCAGCTCGTCCACGGTCTGCATATACAGCGCCATGCCCGCCGCTGGTGTGCGCTCGGCGAAGTGGATGAAACTGAGTTGGTAGCCATCGGGGTCGTGCAGGCTCAGGATGCGATCACCCCAGCGCTTCTCGACCAACTGCGCATCCTTGCTGCCCCGCTGGCGTAGGTGTGCGTAGAGCGTATCAAGGTCGCCTCCCCGGAAGCTGAGCGTATCGTCAGATTTGAAAACATAGTGTTTCTCTGCCAGGTGGGATGTTATATCGCCCACACGCGGTCCGGCCAGCAAGAAGGTATCACCATCGCAATCGAGAATGCAGGCCACATTCTCTGCGACCGATTGCTCATCCAGCGCGAATCCCAGGCGAGTCACGTAAAAATCCACGCTTGTCGCCAGGTCCTGTACTGGCATACCTGCCGTTGGTTGCTTGCGCATTATTCGTCTCGCAAACCTTTCTTCAGTTCTTTCACAAAGCCGATGATCCCCGCGCCCCAGGACATCTCGCGCTCGCGCCTGCGGGCCTCTTGCTGGGCAGCGATCTGGCGCCTGCGAGCCTCTTGCGCAGCCAGACGACGCCTCTCTTCTATGTACTGCGCGTCGTAGATGGCGCGTTTCGCGGGGTTATTCAACGCTCTGTAGGCCTCATTCAACAGTTTGATACGCTCGGCATCGCGCGCGTTATGGGTAGCTGGATTGAGATCGGGATGGTATTGACGCGCGAGACGACGATATGAACGCTTGATTTCGGCAAGCGTCGCGTTGGACGGA
>JALYTT010000454.1 GCA_030854145.1 Chloroflexota bacterium
GTCCTGGAGCTACGGGGACGGCGAGGCAAGCCACGCGCTACGGGACGCCATCATAAGGAAAGGGACAGCAAATGTCACAGAGCGATATGGGCGATCTTCCTCCGGAGCGCCCCCAGCCGCGGCGGCCCCTCAGCCTTGGCGCTGGTGCCATCATTGTGCATGAGGCGCGCGTGCTGCTGGTGCGCAACATCTATGGGGTGACGAAGGGGCGCTATCTGCTGCCGGCGGGACGCGTCAACGCGGGCGAGTTGCCCGATGAGGCGGCGGTGCGCGAGGCCTTCGAGGAGACGAATCTGCGTGTGGAGGTCGAGGGCCTGCTGGGCGTACGGCTGTGGGTGCTGGCTGATGGCGAGCATAACTACTTCTTTATGTTCCGCACAAAACTGCTCTCGCCCACCAGCGACCTGCGCCCGAACCTGGCCGAGGTCGATGACGCGCGCTTCTTTTCGCGCGCAGAGCTGGACGCCCTGGCAGCGCACGAAACCTGGTCGGGCGCCATCGCCATCGCCTACAAAGGGCTGGACCCGCACGCCAGCATGTGGCCCAACAGCCCCGAACTCTCCGATAGCTCCGGCATCGACATCTCCGAACACTGGCGCATCTGGATGTAACCTATACTTACCCCCCGGTGGGACCGCCCTCCAGGCCGGGTTTCGTCATGCTGGCCGGGTCGAGGATGCGGTCAAGCTCCTCTTCGCTGAGGCTGGTTTTCTCGCGGGCCATCTCGCGCACGGTCTTGCCGGTCTTGTGGGCCTCCTTGGAGATCTGTGCGGCGGCGTCATAGCCGATGACGGGGGCCAGCGCTGTGCAGATCGCCAGGCCGCGCTCGACCATTTCCGGTCCCTTCGTGGTCGCCTGCAGGCCCTTGAGGCACTGCTCGCTAAAGTTGCGCGCGGAGGCCGCCAGCAGGCTGATCGATTGCAGCAGATTGTAGGCGGCGACAGGCATCATGACGTTGATCTCGAAGTTGCCGGACTGGCCCGCAATGGTGATCGTCGTGTGGTTGCCCAGCACCTGGGCACAGACCATGCACACCGATTCCGCGATCACCGGGTTGACTTTGCCGGGCATGATCGAGCTGCCAGGCTGTACGGCGGGGAGTTCGATCTCGCCGATGCCGGCGCGCGGACCCGATCCGAGCCAGCGGATGTCGTTGGCGATCTTCAGCAGGCTCACGGCCAGCGTGTTGAGCGCGCCACTGGCCTGGACGACGTTATCGAGCGTGTTCTGCGCCTGGAAGTGGTTGCTCGTCTCATGAATGGCGATGCCGGTCATCTCCGAGAGGCGCCGGCAGACGCGAGCGGCGAACTCGGGGTGCGTATTCACGCCGGTGCCAACGGCCGTGCCGCCGAGGGCCACCTCTGAGAGTTCATTCTGCACAAGGCGCAGGCGCGCACTAGCGCGCTCGATCTGCCCCGCGTACCCCTGGAACTCCTGGCCCAGGCGAATCGGCGTAGCATCCTGTAGGTGCGTGCGCCCGGTCTTGACGATGGGCATGAACTCTTCAGCCTTCTGCTCCAGCACCTGTTGCATCAGCGCCAGGGCCGGCAGCAGGTCGCGCTCGATGCTCAGCAGCGCGGAGACATGGATGGCTGTGGGGATCACATCGTTGGACGATTGGCCGAAGTTCACCTGGTCGTTGGGGTGGACCTTGCGTGCGCCACGCGCGCCGCCCAGGATCTCGCCGGCGCGGTTGGCGATGACCTCGTTGGCGTTCATGTTCGTCGAGGTGCCGGAGCCGGTCTGAAAAATATCGAGCACGAACTGCTGGTCAAGCGTGCCGTCGATCACCTCCTGCGCGGCCTGCGCGATGGCCTCGGCTACCTGGGGATCGACGAGTCCCAGCTCGGCGTTGATGTGCGCGGCGGCCTGCTTGATCTGTCCCAGTGCCTGAATAAATTGACGCGGGAAGCGTAGATCGCTAATCGGAAAATTGAGCACGGCGCGCTGGGTGCTGGCGCCGTAGTAGGCATCTGCCGGTACGCGCATCTCGCCCATCGAGTCGCGCTCGACGCGGGTCTCTTCAATGCTGCTCATACTCTCCCTCCTCACTGCATAGCTTATGGAAATATTATAGCACCTCTGGGCCGCGCGTTATTTCCCGGCGCCTGCTCTTTTTGTGTTCTTGTGTATGTGATAGAGGAAGCGGCGCAGTACGGCGATCTCTTCCTGGCTAAGACCCTCTGTAATCGCGGTTTCAAATACCTCGCGCGCGGCCAACAACTCCCCGGCGGCCTGTCGTCCGGTGGGAGTCAACGCGACCAACGTCGAGCGGTTATCGTGTGGGGCCGTACGCCGTTCGATCAGTCCCTCGGCCTCCAGTTGTCTGACTTGCCGGGTGATGGCCGCGCCATCTACCTGGACGCGTTGCTGCAATAAGCCCTGGCTCACCTCCTTCTCAAGCAGGAGCACGCTGAGTATCAGTAAACGAGCCTGACTTATACCCACGCATTGTTCAAACGTATGCATCAATGCGCGACAGGTGTGTGCGATCTGCACAAGCAGGGTCTCCTCTTGCGCTGCTGGGGCCATCAAACCTCTCCCTCTACCTGAATCTTCCAGGTACATAAGATTTATATGCGTGAATATCTATGAGTATACACCATATATAACGTAGCAGGGTTGCACGGTTATAGGAGAAATTTCGCGCGAGAGCACTTGTCCATATTCACCTTCTTCGGCTATAATCCTGGTTATGGGCCTGGCAGTTGTTCAGAGAGAGGATCGTGGCATGTTACTTGAGGCAGACATTCGTAAGATGCTGGTGGATGGTGACCAGTGGGGAGCCTGGCGAGGCTATCAGTTGCCCTTGAGCGAGCAGTATGTATCCATCTGGACGCCGCTGGGAACGCCGATGCACTGGAAGCCGGGAACGTGGATCTCCACAAAGCACTCGCTCACCTACTTCTGGACCGGCACCTGGTACACGCTGCATATCGGCTATCACCAGGATGGCAGTTTTGCCAGCGGCTATTGTGATGTCGTCCTGCCCACCCTCCCGTATAGCAGTACATCGCAAGAACTGGTCTACGTTGACCTGTACATAGATGTAGTGATTCGTGAAGATTACAGCGTATCCACCAAAGATCACGAAGTCTTTGACCGGGCGGCCCTGCGTTACCCCATCGTAGAGCAATCGCGCAAGCAATCATTTGAGGTGTTGGACTGGTTGGAGGAGCAGGCGAAGCGCTGGACGGGACCATTCGCCGTGGTGCCGCGTCGCCTGCCAAGGACTGACTGGGAGTCGCTCAGCCAGGAAGCCCTCGCGGCCGCTTTACCAGATATGCAGGGGTAATCTCTATGATCCCCGAAGACCTCCAGGCGCGTCTCTCCGCGCGCGGCATTACCACCTTCGACGAGGTAGAGCTGCGCCAGGCCCTGGAGGCTCATTGTGAAACCTATACGCTCATCAAACTGGCCGACTGGCCCGCCAGGCGCTGGAAGTGCCACTACCGCCTGCTCATGGGCGAGCATATCTACGATGCCCAGAGCGTCGCGGAGGCCTACGCGCGCGGGCTACTGGCCATCCCCGGCGCGGATTACGCGCCGGGGATGGCCTCATTCTTCGTAGGGACCCGATGTATCGCGTCTGGCGCAATTTATTGCGCGTATGGAGTATTGTATGATCTATCCCCTCTAACGGATTCGTGCAATAAATTGCGCCGGACGCGATACATCGGGTCCCTACAATCTCCACACCTCGGCATTGTTGAAGGCGGCCTCTTCGGGGCTGCCGTTGGTGCTGCTGAACACACCGATTTCGCCAGAGGCGGAGTTGCTATCGTCTACCTGGGCCATATATTGCTGGTTGACAAACATATAGATGGTGGTACCGCGGACCACAACCGCGATCAAATTGCTGTCACCCACCGCTGTTTTGATGGCTGTATTGGTGCCGATGCTGAGCGTCTGCACGCTATTCTGCCCCGGCTTGAGAGAGGCAAGTTCGTAGCCGCCGGTGTTATCGATGCTAAAGAGGTACGCCTTCTGTTGTGCGGCATTGAGGCGGAATAGAAGCCCGCTCACGCCTCCTACTTTGATGTTGGTCTCCTTGACCTGGAAGGCGAAGTTGCTGAAGTTAGTCGCGCCGGCGATGCAGAGGCCAACATCTTTGGCGTGCAATGCGCCTCCCGTGAACGAGCAGGAGCCATTGGCGTCGGAGCGTGTGCTCCAGTTACTGGCGGAATTCTGCGCCAGTGAGTCGTTCAGGGCGGGAGTGCCGCTGGTAGCCGTGGTATAGATGGCCAGCAGAGCGTTCGCGGTGGCCTGCGCCTGAGCGGTGGCGGTGGCCTGCGCCTGGGCTGTGGCATTGACATAGGCCTGGGCCGTGCCGGTGGCGTGGGTGTTGGCCAGGGCAGTGGCGTTGAGATAAGCCTGGGCCGTGCCGGTGGCCTGCGCGTGCAGTTGCGCGGGATGATAGACCGCCGAGTAGTACACAAGTGCGCTTCCACCAATGAGCAGCAGCACTACCACAATAATCACGGCGACCATCGCCCCCGAAAGACCGCGGCGGCGTTGTACCGGCTGCCCATAAGGCGGTTGCCCGTAGAGCGGTTGCTGCGGAGGAGGAGTTCCCGATCCGGGTTGTCCATAGAGCGGTGGCTGTTGTGGAGATGAGATGCCCTGACCCGGTTGCCCGTAGAGCGGAGGTTGCTGCGAAGGAGAGGGATAGGGATAGGCGGGTGTGCCACCTCCCGGCTGCGATGGCTGATTGAATGCTGGGCCAGCTCCTTCGTTCCACGATTGCTGAGCCGGGTTCGCCGGCGGATACGAGGGATAGGCAGGAGTCCCGCTTCCTGGCTGTGATGGCTGATTGGACGCAGGCCTGGCGCCTTCGTTCCATGATTGCTGAGCCGGGTTCGCCGGCGGCACCGGCGGATACGAGGGATAGGCAGGGTATTGCGGCGAAGAGTTCGGTGGCTGTGGACTTTGAAACCCCTGCCCGCCATACTGGTTATTCGGATTGGATGACGGCGGTGGCGTGGCTGATGGCATGGCATTGTACGGCGTCGATGCCCCGCAGTTTGGGCACGTCGTGACCCCTGGCAGGAGCGGACGCCCGCAGTTAGAACATCTCATTGTATGCTCTCCTCTTTTTATATGATAGCGTAATCAATATATTGAACCTCCATATATGGTAGATCCAACAGGAAAAGATGAGTACCAACATATATTTGTAAGTATACACTAATCTATTCAATAGGATCCTATGACATTTGACCTATTTGGCACGAAACTTCCTCTTCCTTCGTAGCGCTCTGTCAAATTTCAATCAACACGTGAGCCGCCCCCGTCCGCGTAGGGATTCGGCTTGCCGCATCCGGGTGAGGCATCCCTTGGGGTGCCAGTGGGGCCTCCTGCCAGGCCCAAGGGCCTGCCACACGGATGCGGCAAGCCGAATCCTTACGCGGGATGGGGCATCGCCCTGATACCCGTGCCATGAAGCTTGACAGAGCAGTAGCTGCGCGCTTGATCGCGCAGGGGCTGACATGACAACTGGCTCGCCCTAGCGCAATCAAGCGCGCAGTTATGAAGGGCGAGCAACCCGTGCGAGGCAGGGACAGGGCTTTGGAGTGTACCCGAAATACAGGATTTGCAGTAATAGAGAGGATCGCGATCCTTTGTCCTGAAGTGAGGAAACGCCCAGCTTTATGCCCTCTCTTCGGT
>JALYTT010000455.1 GCA_030854145.1 Chloroflexota bacterium
GATTACCTGTTGGATTCCTGAGAAAGGGACGCCTCGATGCACCCGTTGATCCGTGGGCCGCCTGTGCCTGCCCCTCTCTCTTCCACCGCACACGCGGCTGGAGGAGATCATCCGTGTTCCGTTCGTCCGAGCACCCAGAAGCCAGCTTCCTGGGTGCTCTTTGACATCCATCTGATGGGAAAGAGCTGTATGGGTCTTCTTGACGATCTTGCTCCAGGCACGGTCCTGGGTACCCAGTATTCCCTGCTGCATCTGCTCGGGTCAGGAGGCCAGGGCGCGGTCTACCGCGCCTATGATCGCCGCCAGAACCGGCACGTGGCGCTCAAGGTGTCGTATGACTCCCTCTCGCATGAAGGGAGCCTACTCCAGCGAATGACACGCGACCTGCCCGCGAGTGTGCGCGCGCATCTGCCTGCCGTGTATGCATGGGGCAAGAGTGCGCACCTCTGGTATCTCGCCGTGGAGTATCTCCCAGGCTGCTCCGCGCGAGCGTATGTGCAGGCGCTCCGGAAGGGAGGCGCAACCCTCCCCCTTGTAGAGATTATTGATATGAGTCTGCAACTGTGTGATCTGCTCATCGCGCTGCATACACAGCGACTTATTGTGGTCGATATCAAGCCCGACAATCTCCTCCTCGTCGGCACACGACTCTACCTGACGGATTTTGGCGCGGCGGGTCCGATCGCCGCGCACCTCTCCGTCGTGAGCGGCACGCCCGGATATATGGCCCCGGAATATTGCGCGGGGTACCGTGTCCCTTCGGTCGATATCTTCGCCTTTGGCGTCACGCTCTATGAGTTGCTCACCGGAGAGCGCCCCGATGAGCGCAATGATCCTCCCCGCTGGCTCGCGGGCCACTTTGGGCACACCGTCATGCGCATGATTGAACCCAATCCCTTTCAACGGTGGAATAACGTCCGATTGCTGCGCGACTCGTTTCACCGCATACGCACTGCATATCATGCACACGCGCCTGCGTCCTGGTTGGTTGGCTGAAGAGCCACGTCTGTCCTCCATGCCAGCGAGCATCACCACGACCACCGTTTCCCTATGGGGGCGCGCCCCCGCTTTGTCTTCGTTCACCTGTATGCACGTGCTTCCCCACCTGTGTCGCCCACATGGGGTCCACGTCATGAGCCATGTCTGCGTCGAGGATGCGGCTCTGGTGGTGCTCTGCCTGGGAGGCAGAGACCAGCATATGTTCCTACAAAGGCTATTCCATGATTCCACAACCATTTCCTGCGCGCACGCTGGAACTGCTGCTCCAGCGCGCGACTCCCCGCTACGATGATCCGGAGTTGAGACTGGAACGCGCGACGGGACAACAGGCGCCTTTGACGAGTTCGGGACGCGTGCAACTCGTCTCGTGTCCGTTCTGTTGTCAGCCCTGGGTCAAGGATCAAGAGTCATTCCATCCCCGTGTAAGCGAGGAGCAGATGCGCTGGCTGATCACCAGCCTGGGAGTCCACCTGGACCCACAGACCGGGTTGTATGGTCTTCCCGAGGCACTGTGTCCCATCTGTAGCGTCGCAACCTTCGAGGGTGTGCTCTCCATCGAGGAGTATCGCATCTCGTCGTTGGGGTACCGGGCAGGCTATCGCTTCCTCTGGGAGCACGAAGATGGGACGGCGCTCGTGTGTCTGAAAAGCCGGCATCCGTCCCTGGATGCGCTCTTGCGGGCGCGGCCTGACGGGGTACTGACCGCACCCCTCACCCACACGGTGCGTGCCACGTTCGAGTCCAGTGGACGGATGCCGGCCGTCGTGCTTTCCCTCACGGAGACCGAGCAGAGCCTGTTCAGCCAACGCCTTCCCGCCAGGCTGCATAGGAGGACGACGCGACCCACGGGAGAAGACCAGGTGTGGTCTGGTTTTTCCTGGCCGGCCTGGTGTCCAGTGTTTGGACAGACGATCATCGTGCTTGGGACACGAGGCACCGTGCGTGAGACGCGAGAGGACTTCCTCGCTCTCTTCAGGGCCTGGCGCACCGTGATCGCCATGATGAAGGCGGTGATCTGATGCCCCAGATGGCCAAGACGAGGGCAGAGGCCGCTGTCTCCTACGCCCGGCAGTGGGGCTGGCCAGTCTTCCCCTGCCAGGGAAAACGGCCGCTGACCCCACATGGGTTCCTGGATGCCTCCACCGATGAGGCAGTGATCCGCTCCTGGTGGCGGCGCACACCGGGAGCCAATATCGGCATCCGGACCGGGCAAGAGAGCCAGCTCGTCATCCTGGACATTGATCCGCGTCATGGCGGTGAGCTTTCTGCGATCGAGCAGCGGTATGGAGCGATACGAACGCGCCTGGTGCGAACGGGCGGCGGAGGCTGGCACCTCTACTTCCGATGCCACCATCCGTATCGCAAACGGCCATCCATTGTGGGGCTGCCAGGCAGCGAACTGCTGGCCGCTGGGGCATATGCCATCGCTCCGCCATCCTGCCATGCGGCAACAGGCCAGCGCTATGTGGTCTGTTCACACGCCCAGGAGCTGGCCGCGCTCCCCTGCTGGCTCGCTGAACTGCTGGCCCGTCCGGCAGACACCCGTTCCCCAGCTCCATGCCCTCAGGCAACGCTGCTCCCACGAGATGCCGAGCGGGTCGCGGCCTACTGGCTTGACCACGCCCTCCAGATGACGGCCCCTGGCCGACGCAATCAGGACGGCTTTGCCCTCGCCTGCCAACTACGTGACGCGGGCTTTCTCGAAGGGGAGGCGGTTCCCGTTCTGCACGCCTACGCGAGACGTGCGCCAGGGGACGGCTACACCGAGCGGGAAGCGCTCCGCTCCCTGCGTTCGGCATTTTCCCACCCAAGGAGGCGCCCAGCAGGCTCATGGTTCATTCGCTAACGGGCGCCGCTCGCCCACACATCCGAGGGCCGCCTGGTCCTCTCGTGATGCATCCGTCCGTTGTTGCAGGTGGCTGTCCCAGGGTGCGGCTGCGCGTGCGCACCTGGGAGTCGCCTCGTTTCTATGCTCATCTTCACATTCAATAAGGAGAAACACATGTCTTTGACACAGCGCCCACAGCGCTCACATCCTTCCCCATCTTCGGATATTCCTAGCACGTACTTTCACGATGATGAAGACGCGGTGGTCCGTCCAGCGATCAGCGGCCTGTTTCCGCTGAAGTGGTTCAATGGCTTGCCCTCGGGCAAGCACCTTGCCGTCGGCTGGCACATCGAGGCCGGCGTGTCCCAGGAGCTGGACCTGGCGCTGCAAGCCAGGAACGTGGCCCGCTACAGTGTGCTCCACCGCTCCACAGGCAACACCGTAGAGTATTGGGGGCTGGAAACGGCCTCACTCATTCTCCTGAGTCGGGGCACGCTGAAGTTCTGGGAAATGAAACAGGACCCCACTAAGCGGATCGGCATCGCCTACGCCTGGTTGGAGGCCAAACGGACCAGCAAGGTCGCGCTACGCTGCTTCATCCACGAGTTGCTTGATCCGGGTCCCGATCAGGAGCAGCCACTGCCTCTCTACACCGAGCCGTTTGAGATCCAAGCACGCGGCTACCTCACCGACTCCGTCTTCGAGGTGCTTGAACAGCACTACCGCCTCTTAGCAGCCTATGATCGGTTCTCTGAGCAGCCGGTAGGGACGGCCCGCTACTACGGGTTTTCGCAGCCCATCGGGCCAGCCAATCAGGTGCGCATGGTGGGACGCGAAGGCGCACGATCCCCGATCTTGCCGATGGTGTCGCTGATCCCCTCTGACATCACGCCACACTGGCTCAAGCTGCATCTGTGTCCACCCTTGGTGCTGGACCAGATTCGGGGAGGGCTGCTGGCGACGACCGTGCGGTGGTCCCTGGAAAAGTCCCAGCGCATGCTAGAGGACACGGAGAACGAGCCAGAGGCCCCTGTATCCCAGGAAGAAACGGCGGCTGTACCGACACCAGCGAAGCAGAGCACACCCAGGGGGAACACGGCTCTGCTCATACCGGTCGAGCAGATCAAAGCGAGCCTGTACCAGCAGAGCCAGCGCTACTGTGACAGGCACCCGGACTGGTGGGAGGAGGTGAAGCGACGGATCTTGAGGCTTCCTCCACCAGAGGCTATTCCCGCCGATCGCACCCTCTCGCCGGCACAGGTGGAACTACTGGGTCAGCACCTCCAGCGGAAAATGGCGGAAGAAGAGCAACGCGCTACGGCCGCCCAGGAGGCGGACGAGGCGTCTTTCAACGACGATCCTGGGAATGTTCTCGGCATGGATGACCCAGGCGAGGACGACGGCGCCTAGCCGTCAGCCCCCTGTCTCTCTCGGCATCAGGTCTCTGCATGCGTGGTGCATGCGTCGGTGTCTGGGAGCAGGACAGGCACTCACTCATCTCAGGGGTGAGCAGGCAGCGTAGTCGAGGCCTCACCGCGTCCCTGTTCAGCATTCCAACACACACGAGCGCGTGCATCCAGGCCTGGATGCACGCGCTCTCTGCACAGAAAGGATATCCATCTATGCCGTGTAACCTCGCGGTTTCCATTGCCAAAGCACATGTATCAGCAGACCACCTGCGAGCCCTTTTGACGCCTGAAACCGTCCAGACCGTCGTGCTGGCGTACCTCCAGCAGCAATACGCAGCACACTCTCCGCGTGTGTTGCGGACCACTGCTGACACGGTGGTATTCCAGGTAGGAACCTGCCGCATCATCATCTCTCGCGGAGAGATCACCGTCACCGAACAAGGAGCAAATCGCCAGATGGCTGACGCGCTGGCCACCGAGATGGGGAAGCTGCTCTCGTTGCTGGCTGACCATCTGTTCGCTCAAGCGGTTCAGCAGAGGCTCGCCTCCGTTGTCACGAGCGCGCAGCAGGTCGCCGTCGACAATGAGGGAGTTCCTCAGCAGGCAACGATTCTGACTCTCACCCTCTAAACAGAACAGAAAGGAACAGATCCATGCAATTTCGCGTCATCGTCCTGCCTGGGGGAACACTCCAGGTGATGGCAGATGAAGGGCCATTTGAGGAGGCGGCCCTGAAAACGAAGCAGATCATCGAAGCCCTGAATGCGCAGGGCCTCCCCGTTGTGCTCGATGGACCCATTGAGCAACATCGGGCGGAGGTGTCCCATGTGCATGTGATACAGGAGGTGCGGCATGAACACTAACGCTCTCCCAGAAAGCGGGTCTCCCATTCCCGCGTGGTGTCGCGAGTACGTCGAGTTATTCTCCTCAGGGGTCGCGCACCTGTTTCTTCTGACCGGGGATATCGCCGGCAGAACGGTCACGGGCTCCCCGCAGCGAGCGGTCTTGTACGACCTGCTCGCACTGAAGCGCCAGATCGTCATCTGCTATGATCGCGCACGCGGGATCACCTTTCCCGTCGATGACGAACGAGCGCGCTCTCCCCTGGAATCCGACCAGCAAAAAGCAGTGTGGGAGTCGCACCGGCAGCAAGCCTTGCAAATCCTGCAACGCGGGGCATCCTCACCGGCGCCGTCTTCTTCCGCGACGGCCATGACCGCGGCGCTCACCGCTGTCGGGATGGCAGGGCCGGCGACGGGCGACCTCTTGAGCACAGCGCGCCGACCAGCGGACGCCTTCGCGCTGCTCGAACAACTCCTGCGTGCTCCCCAGGCACGGGGACAGGTCGCTGTGATTGTCGATTATTGCGACCTGCTGTGTCCACCGATGGACAAGGCCACGATGTCTCCTGATGATCGGCTCCT
>JALYTT010000456.1 GCA_030854145.1 Chloroflexota bacterium
CCCCCCAAGGGATGCCTGACCCGGATGCGGCAAGCCGCATCCCTACGCGGGTTGGGGCCATCTCACCCGTGCAATGAACCTTGACAGAGCACTACGAATTTACACGCTAATCTGGCCGGTGTCGAGTGAGACCTGATATAGTGTAGGCATGAATATGTCAAAATTAATTATCATTTCTGGCTTACCAGGTTCTGGTAAAAGTACTGTTGCAGAAAGTCTCGCAGCAAGCCTCTCAGTACCTATATTTTCAGTTGACCCAATTGAAGCTTCTATTATCAGAAGCGGTCTAAAAAGAAGTTTTGAAACAGGGTTAGCTGCATATTTAGTGGCCGAAGCTCTTGCTGAGGAACAACTAAAATGTGGATTATCTGTCATTATTGACGCGGTAAATCCAGTGCAAGAAGCGAGAGATATGTGGCACAACCTGGTACGTACACAGAATGCAACCTTGATTATCATTGAGTGTGTTTTGGAGAGAGAATTTCATAAAGAAAGGATCGAATCACGAATAAGAAATATGCATGGCATTCCGGAAGTTACCTGGGAGGACGTTGAAAATCGCCGTAAAGAATATGTCCCCTGGAAAGAAGAAAGATTACAGCTAGACACCGCTAATGCTCACGAAAAAAGTGTAAAGAAGGCTTTAGATTATATTCATCTAAAGAAATGATACGTGTTTTGTTAAGCTCCACGCGACGGCCCAAGGGGTAGTGGCGCTCCTTTGGCTCCTTCGGCTCCCCTTGCCCGCCAACAATGCCCGCCGACAATGCGGGCGCCACGTTCCACTTCATGCGTCCTCATCCTTAGCGTTTGCTGGCAGCTCGCGAGGCGGCACCAGTTTGTGTTCGACGGCGAAGGCTGCTGCCTCGCTGCGGCGCGCGAGGCCCAGCTTCTCCAGGATGTGGCTGACGTGGTTGCGCGCGGTCTTTTCGCTGACATAGAGCGCCTCGGCGATCTGTTTGTTGGTGTAGCCACGCGCGATCAGCGCCAGCACCTCGCGCTCGCGTTCCGTCAGTTCGCTGCCGGGAGCGTGCGTGAGCTGGTCTATGGCGCGTTTGGCGATGTTTGGGTCGAGGAGCACCTGGCCGGCGGCCACCAGACGAAGCGAGCGCAGCAGTTCGGCGCGGCTCACGTTCTTCAACAGATAGCCGCTGGCTCCGGCGAGGACCGAGGAGACCACGGCATCGTTGTCAGTGTAGGAGGTAATCATCAGCACAGACACGTTGGGGTAGCGGCTCTTTATCTCGCGGCAGGCCTCGATGCCGCCCATCTTCTCCATGCGTACATCCATCAGGATCACCTGAGGGTCCAGTACGGGAACCTTGGCCAGCGCCTCGGCTCCGTTGCTGGCCTCGCCCACCACGGCGAGATCAGCCTCCAGTTCGAAAGCGGCGCGCATGCCCAGGCGCACTACCTCGTGATCGTCTACAATCATTACGCGTATCTTCGCCATCTCTGCCTCCATCGCTTGTTTTTCAGACCGGGATACAGGTGTACACGCAGGCGCCGCCTTCGGGGAGCTGCCTCACATCGAATGTGCCGTCCAGTTCTTCGGCGCGCTCACGCATGCCGCGTAGCCCGTGGCCGGAGTAGATGCGCTGTTGCTCGCCGGCAGCTGTGAGATCATCGCTGGGCGGCAGCAGGTTCAGCCCTTTGCCATCGTCGCGAATCTCTACCTCGATAGCGCGTGGGAGGTAGTGCAGGCGTACCAGGACCTGGGAGGCGCCGGCATGTTTATAGGCGTTGGTCAGCGCCTCCTGTGTGATGCGAAAGATGGCAGTCCCCACCTGCGCCCTCTTGCGCGAGAGGCGCTGATCGCCGTGAGTTCCCTGCTCTTCGCCCTCGACCTCTAAACGCGCTGGCAGGCCGCTGATGGTCTCGAATTCACGCGCCTGGTTTGTCAGCATCTCTGTCAGGGTTGTCGAGCCACTGATCAGCGGCTTGAGCGTAAACATATAGAGGCGTGTCTCCCACAGGGCCTGCTTCGAGATGGTCACCAGCTTATCCAGCCGATCGGTCAGGGGCGCCAGTGTCTGCGCATCTTCAGGGGTGGCGTCGGCCAGGCGATGCGCGAGGGCGGAGCAGGTCTCGGTGTTCAGACTCAGCATGTAGACCAGTTGCGCGACCCCATCGTGCATCTCGCGCGCGATGCGGCCGCGTTCGGCGCTGGCGGCGAGTTCGGCGGTCTGCTCGGTCAGGCGCATATTCTCAAGCGTGACCAGGAGTTGCGGGCCGACGATACTCAGGAACTCGTCGTGTTTCGTCTCGAAGGGGGTCTGCCTGACGCTTTCGGCGCCCAGGATCAGGTACACCTGCCCATCCTTGAAAAAGGGGATGTAGAGGCGGGCCAGGCCATAGCCATCACTGGCCGTGCCCCTGTCCAGCGGCTCGAAGGAGACGAGTTTTTCGCCTGCCTGTCCCACCTGCTCTATGAACGTTTCGCTCTCATCTGACGAGATATCTTCGACCAGGCTGGCTTCCAGGCCGGCTTCGATATAGGTGTTGATCTCCGCCTGCCGTCGTTCCTCGCCGCTCTCGTTATTAGTAAGCAAGGCCACGATCAGGCGCTCAAAATGCCCGCCCCGGCGAATCTGTTCGGCGCTCTGGCGCAGCAGTTTCTGGCGGTCATGTGCGCCCGTCACCAGGGTCTCGCTGACACGCATGAAGGCACGTTGGCGGCGCACGTTGTCTTGCTCGCGCCTCTTGCTGCGCGTATAGCTTTCAAGCAGTGTAGCCAGGAAGGCGGAGAGGATCGCGATCAGCGGGGCATCCACCACGGCGCCTGCCAGGTCTTGTAGTTGGATTGTGAAAGGTATTGTTCCGGGCGGTGGGAAGTAGGCGCCGAACAGCACAAACAGTTCATAGCCGCACGCGGCCAGCAGCCCGCCCCGGTAGTGATAGGCGAAAGCAGCGACGAAGATCGTCGAGAGGCCATAGCGATAGAAAGGGGAGGAGGCGCCAAAAGGAGGTCGCCCGAAAGGTCCGCTGAAGTAGATCACCAGGCCGCAGATGACCACGTCCAGGCCATAGACGACGAGATCCCGGTAGAGGTTGCGACTGCGCGCCATGGGGGGCGCAATCTCGGCCTCTTCGTCGGCGGCCAGCGGCTGCGGGCGCCGGATCTGACGCGCCCTCTGTGGCTTTGTGGTGAGCTGGTGGGTACGGCGCTCGTCCCGCGGTCGTCTATTGAATCGCAGAAAGTCGGGCAGAAAGATTTGCAGCACAGGGGCGTAGAGTGTGACGACCAGCGATTGGATGAACGTGACCAGCAAAAGAATAATGGCTGTATTCACCTGCGGTGGATCAAGATATGGCCGGCGCGCAATGATCCAGACCAGCGCGTAGAGCCAGGTGCCCCAGCGCCAGACAAGAAAGATGTAGCTGGGGGTATTGCGCAGGCGCCTGAAGGTCGTCTGCGGGATAGTTTTGAATGTGTGTATCGCCTGACTCATCTCCCTGTTCCCTGTAATGCCGAGAATGACAAATGCTTGTATGCTAGCGGCGTTCTGTAGGCAGTATGCATTTTTTTGCGAGGGCTGTCAACAAGATGTAGAGACATTGGAAAAGTCACCCTGGCACAAGCTCTCGTTTATGTGGTATGGTAGTGAGGAACGGTTTAGAGTCGTCAGACACTCTATCCCCTTAGGGGGATCGCAAGTACACTGGAACGTGCTGCTGTAGCAGCCGTTGTTCCCTCCCATAGCCTGAAAGCCTATGGGTCTCCATAACGGAGGTTTTATGAAAAAGACCGAACGGAAACGTGCAGCGTTGCTGGCTAATCTGGGCGATATCAACCGACCTTTGCGTGTTCGACCTGTAAGGTCTATGGGACGTGATTGGTGGGCGGTTGATGCCGAAGATACCTGGCCCGGTATGGTCATGGACCTGCGCCGGCTGGGCTTTGAGTCGGTAGCCTGGGAAAACGAAGTCCTGGTGCGGGAAGGCGCTCCTGCGTATGAAACGCAGATGGAGGGTCCTGCTGCTCCTACTGGGCTGAGACCTTTTCCAGTCATTCAACCGACGATCCAGATTCGTAAGGAGTCATATCCGGCCAGTTATTCCGATTGGGCGACCTATCCGGATAGTGACGAGGATGATGAGGAAGAAGACGAGCTTGAGCCTGAAGACCTCGACCACGAGTAAGTGAGCGAGGTCTTTTCAGATAAACGCATAGACCGCGAAAAGTATGCCTCACTCTTCCTTTTGGGAATGTATTCCCCGAGGGAGAGCGGGGCTTTTGTTTGTTTTTAGCACGGGCGGGTCATCAAGGCGTGTCCTTTTGCCTCTTGAGGATAGCCAGCAGATGGCACCGGTGGCGAACAAGATAAGCATTGGTTCAAGGGGCGCCCGGAAACGCGCGCTGCCATAGAAGACCAGGCATTGGGCAATCGTCATCAGGATCACCAGATAGAGAAAAGTCAACTCCTGCCAGCTCTTCCAGGTGGCAACAAGGCCAAACGCGGCCAGCGCGAAGATACAGAGCGGCATGGTATTCATCATAGCCAGCACGATCTGTGTGGCAGGTAGATTGCTGAAGCGTCCCGTGGGCAGGTCAGCTTCCTGGGTCGCCGGTTGCCATATGTTGATAAAGTGCGTCCACAGCAGGAAAGGCATGCTACTGATATGCTCGCCCACCCACTGCTCCGCGTGGTTCTTAAAGTCGGCCTCACGTGCGACCTGGCAGGTAGCGGAGCACTCGGCGGGGTAATGGCTGGCCAGGGGACGATTCACCGTTGGCGGACTGATCCATGTGCCGATATAATGTGGCTTGCTCAGGATCTGGTCGTTATACGCGCCCAGCAGAACTGTGCCCTCCCCGGTAGCGATAGGCACGAAGCCGCCGGAGACCAGGTAGTTGCGCAACGTCCAGGGAGCAATCAACGCCAGCGAGACCAGCAGGGTAGCGCCGGCTCCCTTGAGGATGGACGGCCACGGTATATGTTGTGTGCGTGCGGTAAAAAGTGCCCAGAGCATGACGATGCCGATAATCAGCAGGCCGGTGGGGCGCACAAAGGCCACCAGCGCGAGCAGGACGCCGCAGGCTATCCAGGCCCAGAGCGGTCGCCGGGACGCGCGTTGCAGGTGATACAGGCTGTAGCAGAGCGCGAACAGCAGGAAGATGGAGATGGATTCGGAATACAGCCAGCCGTCGTAGATATAGAGTTCAGGATAGAGGGCCGCGATCACGCCTGCCAGGCTGCCCATACGTTGCCCAAAGAGGTCACGCGCGAACAGTGAGAGCAGCAGGCAGGTGCCCGCGCCAATACCGCATAAGAAAAGGCGCACAAAATAGTCGTGCGGCCCAAAGAGGCCGTAGATCAGCGCAATGAGCGCTGGCCAGAGCGGAGCACGATCAACCGTGGGAATATGGGGATAGATGCAGAAGCAGTGGCCCTGGAGCAGGTTGAGGGCGATGCTCTGGTAGACGAGCGAATCGTGTGACGGCTGGTAATTGTGAGCGACGGTGCCATTATAGATGACGCGGACCAGCAGGGCGAGACAAAAAATGCTGATGGACGGAATGAATGGCTGCCAACGTTTCATGGGTGAATATCCTGATCGAGAGATGTCTGTATAAGAGACGAGCGCTTTGTAGTGGCGGTAACACATAGTACGTCGGTGGGCCAGTTGAACATGCTAGCGTCTACTGCTATAA
>JALYTT010000457.1 GCA_030854145.1 Chloroflexota bacterium
CCCAGCGGGCGAGGCAAGCCATCGCCCCTACGGAGACGGCAAGTCGGGTCCCTACGTGGGGTCACCCAACCCATATTTTTTACTGAGTTCCGCGTGGGTCTCTTCCAGGTGTTGCGCCGTGACCAGTGTATCCACTTTATTCTGGAGATACTGGCGGGCGGGATGGCCCAGGCGGCGATCGAGAGCGAGGGCCTGCAACCAGCGGTCAAGCGCCTCGGCAGACTGGCCGCGCGCGTGACAGAGGTCGCCCTGGCGATGGAGCACGGCGCGTAACTCGGCCGGGGTGTCGAGGTCGGTGGCGATCTCAGCGGCGATCTGGTAGTAGTGCTCGGCATCGGCAAAAGATCGCATGACACGCGCCACATCGCCCAGGCCACGCGATGCGCGACCCTCCAACTGGCGCACGCCCTGCTCGTGTGCGAGGGAGAGCGCCTGCTCGTAGTATTCTTTGGCGGCCAGCGGCTCACCCTCGTCGAAGGAGAGCGCGCCCTGAGCATTCACCACACGCGCCAGGTCCACGCGGTCCCCCAGGGCACCGAAGATAGCGGCGGCCTTCTCATAGTAGCTGCGCGCATCGCCATAGTTGTGGCGCTCGCGCAGGATATCGCCCATCGCGCGCAAGGCCCAGCCTTCACCGCGCCGGATGCCCTGCTCGTGGAAGATGACAATAGCATTGTGGCACGCACGCTCCGCCAGGTCGAGCTTGCCCCTGTCCGTGTACACCACGCACTGGTCGGCGGAGACCCAGGCCTGGCCCGAACGCAGGCCCAAGGTGGTAAAGAGACGCAGGGCCTCATCGTAGTCCACGAGCGCCTCGCTATAGTGGCCAAGGGCTTCGTGGACGGTTCCCCGGTCGCGCAGCGTCCAGGCGCAGCCTTCATCATTGTAGAGGTCGCGGAAGCCGCGCAGGGCCATATCGAAGCGTCCCAGGGCATCATAGTACTTTCCATAGCCGCGGCTGACCTGGCCCTGAACCATCTGCATCCAGGCCTCGCCCTTCTTGTCGCCGGTCTCGCGGAAGAGGTCGAGCGCCTCCTGGGCATACTGGGTGGCCTGCTGAAAATTCCCCTCTTCGCGACAGAGCATCGCCAGTTCGTAGAGCGCCCAACCAGCTTCGTCGCTTTCCTGCTGCTCACGATGCAAGGTCAAGCTGCGCGTGAGACAGCCCACCGCCTCGGCATACTTGCCAAGCTGGCGCAGGATCGCGCCCAGGCAGCACTGGATCTGGCCCTCGCCTGTTCTATCTTTGAGGCGCAGCGCGTGGAACTCGGCCTTGCGCAACATGGCCAGCAGTTGGGGAGCGTGACCCCGGCCGCTTAAATCCCACGAGGCGCGCACAGCCAGACGCACAGCCTCCTGAAGATCCTGTGGTTCGCCGGCGCCCTCCAGGTGTTCAAAGGCCGCGAACCACTCCTCCGGGCTGGGATGGGGCAGGCTGAGATAGTAGGCGGCCGCCACGCGATGGACGCGGCCACGCTCCTCCTGGGGCAGGTAGGAGAGCGCGAAATTGCGCACCTGCGCGTGAATGGTGTAGACGCGCCCATCGAAGCCCATAAACGAGGCCTGCACCAGCTCATCGCGCGCCGCGCGCCAGTTCCTGGCAAGCTCGCGCGGCGCCGCCTCCCCGGCGAGACGCAGCTTCTCGGCAGGAACAATATCCAGGTGGTGCTCGCGCTCCAGGGAGACCGGCTCCTCGGACGAGGGCTGCGACTCAGGCGCCACCAGCATCACAATTTGCTTGCTGCTGAACGGCAGCTTGAAGGTGGCGAGGTAGGAGAGGAGCAGGCGCGCCGATGGGCTCAGGCGCAGATAGGCTACCTCTAGCACGGCCCAGATGCCCGCCAGCGGCGTATCGCGCAACTCATCGCGCACCTCCTCCAGGGAGCGGGTGGCGGCCTCCGGCGTATAGACCTTCCCGCCAATCGAATGCGCCGTGCCGAAAATCAGTTCGGCCCCCAGTGGATAGCCATCCAGCAAGGTGCAGATCTCGCGCAAGGTCTCCTGCTGCACGGGATCATCGAGGTGAATGCGCTTATCCAGGCCGCTCTCGGCCGCCAGTTCGGTAAAGAGCTTGAGCAGTTCCTCGTCGTTCATCTTGCCCACGCTGTACTCATACCAGCGACACGAAGCCCCCTCCAGTACACCCATGGCAGCAGGATTGGAGCGCGATGTGAGCATGACCACCGCCTGCTCCGGCAGGTCGCAGAGGAAGCGCAGCCAGGCTTTGATCTCTGCCTGCTCCTTGACCTCCTCGAAACTGTCGATCAACAGCAGGCAGGGCAGCTCGCGGCTCACACGCGCACGGAAGGCGTTGAGCACCAGACGCTCGCGATGGTTCACGTCTGGCGTGTGCAGAGAGCGTGTGGAGACATTCGGCAGGTAGTGCGCGATCTCGATCAACGCCTCAGCAAATAGCTTACCTCCCTGCAGCGAGATGCCGATGACGCCGCCGGGACCGGGGAACTTGCTCTGGTTACGGCGCACTACCTCGAAGGCCAGCGCGCTCTTGCCGATGCCGGCGGGTCCTGTGAGCGCGAGGTGGCGCATGCCGGGACGCAGTTTATACTGGCCCTTTGACTCTAAGCGCTGCTCCTCACCCCTGGCGGCGGCGGTCAGCAGCGCGCCCAGGTCCTGCACCTCCTGCTCGCGTCCCACAAAGTTGGTCGAGGCTCCCAGGTGCGCCAGGGGATGGTCACTCTCATCGAGATCATCCTGGTGCGCCAGCAGCGCCACTGGCCCCTCCTGCCCTTCGCTGACGTGACGATAGAGCACTGGAATGAACCAGCCCTTTTGATGCATGGGCAGCATGGCATGGCGCGCGCGCGAGAGTGCCTCCTCCAGCGTGCGCCCATCGGCCAGCGCCTCGTAGAAGTGGAACATGAATGTCGGGCTTAGATCATCTTGCAGCGAGAACGGCATGGCCACCACCGCCGGCACCTGGGCGGTCACCAGGGCCGTCGCCAGCGTGGTATCGAAGGCCACGCGCTGATGGCGCGCGCTCTCGCCTGTCAGCGTGGCGGTCTCGCAGGCTGAGAACACAGCCAGCCGCACGTCGCTCGTCATGAAGAGATCGCGCAGGGATTGCGTATCGATATAGCGATTGCTGCCCTCATCATTGCAGAAACACAGGTAGGTCTGCGCCTTCACGCGATTGAGCGATGTGCCACAGGTGACGCACTTGCGCTCATCAGGCTCATTGAGCGCGCTACACTCCTCCCGTGGACAGAGGCGACCATGCGCGCCGTGCCCATCGAAATGCACGATATAGCAAGGGGCGCGCGTCTCGCTGTCGTCAAAGATGCCGACGCCACCATAGGAGTTGAGATAGCGCACGAGTTCATCGAAAGTCGCTGGCTCCAACCTGTTCAAGCTCAACTGGCCACTCTCAAGCAAACGAGAAAGTCCTCGCTTGAGCGCCTCAAAACTGCGCTCAATCTCTAAGGGCGAGCAGTCGCAGGGCGAGGCGCCGATATAGAGCATGCTCATCGGTGGATGCACTGGCAGTTCACAGCCGACGGGGGCATCCGGGCGCAGTAGCATACGCGTGAGCGTAAACACGCCAGAGGCCAGCAAGAAGTGCTCGCCATTGTGCAGGAGTTCCCAGGGATAACGCGCGAATTCGGCGCATTCAGGCGTAAAGCTAAACGTCAAGGCTACGGTGCCACGCCTGCGCAGGGTCCGTTGAATAACACTGCGCAGCACGGCCCGTACCGGCTGATCCGAGGGTTCGCGCACGCTGCTACCGGAAGTGCTGGCACTGCATAACGCTAAGAAGAGACGCTCTCCAACGTCACGCAATTCAGCATCGCCACTCTCCAGGCTATTGAGTTTCTTCTGCAAGGCGTTGAGTTGCCTGGAGGTGAAAGGAGGAACAAAGCTGCCGCTGACAACACGCCCGGACCAACTCTCCTTTACCTCGACCCCAAAAGTGTTATCATCGCGGCTCCGAAATAAAAGGTTCAGTGTCTCGCCCATGGGTGCGGTTTCTCTCGCATTCTGTGTTAGCTGGCAGAGAAATTACATACAAAACAGGCATGCTCTACCACTGCAAGTATAGCACATATCTTGTGCAATTTCCGACGCATATCCCTTTGGCATGAATTTTGCCCATGCCTGTCTCCTCATTCGCCCCAGATCAACTCAATCCTGCCGAAGCGCACAACGTTGCCGGCCTGGACGCCGGCCTCCTCCAGCGCCTTTGTGACACCCATCTTCTCCAGCGTCCCCTGCAGGCGGTCCATGCTCTCGTCGCTATCCAGCCTGGTCATATTCACGGCACGCTCTACACGCTTGCCGCGTACCACGTAGACCCCGGCCTCGCGCGACACGACAAAGGCATCTTCCGGCTGCGGACGCAGGACGGGACCCTCCATATCGGGGGCTGGATGCGCGGTCACGCTCTCCGCCTCCTCCTGCCGAATCTCACGCAGGCGCCCGGCGACAGACTGCATCAGCTCCTCGGTCCCCTGGTGCGCGGCCGCGGAGATCGCAAAGGCCGTATACCCGGCCTCTTCAGCCCTGGCCTTGAGCGCGTGCCAGAGGGCCTGAGCTTCGGGCAGGTCCATCTTATTCAGCACCACGATTTGCGGGCGCGTCGCCAGGCGTTTATCATATTCGTGCAGTTCGTGGTTGATGGCCTGGAAATCCTGCCAGGGCTCGCGTTCGGCGGCTCCATCAAGCATGTGGATCAGCAGGCGCGTGCGCTGGATATGGCGCAGGAATTCATGCCCCAGGCCAACACCCTGGGCCGCGCCCTCGATCAGGCCCGGAATGTCGGCGAGCACAAAACTGGCCTCGTCACCGCTGCCAGGTTGACCGACGCCGACGACGCCCAGGTTTGGCGAGAGCGTTGTAAAGGGATAATCGGCAATTTTGGGCTGTGCAGCGGTCACCACTGAGAGCAGGGTCGATTTGCCAGCGTTCGGGTAGCCCACGAGGCCCACATCCGCGATCAGGCTCAGTTCAAGGTAGAGCCAGCGCTCCTGGCCAGGCTCACCATTCTGAGCCTCGCGCGGGGCCTGGTTCGTCGAGGTGGCGAAATGCACGTTCCCCAGACCACCGCGCCCGCCGCGCGCCACCATCACCTGTTGCCCATCTTCAGTGAGATCCGCGATCAGATCCCCACTATCGGGGTCGCGCACAAGCGTGCCGCAGGGCACCAGCAGTGTCACATCCTCACCCTTGGCGCCGTGCATCTTCTGGCGCGCCCCCGGACCACCATCGCCCGCCTTAAAACGCTGGCGGTAGCGATAATCAATGAGCGTATTCATGCCGGAGGTGGCCTGCAGGTAGAGGCTACCACCCCGCCCGCCATCGCCACCATCCGGCCCGCCGCGCGGTACAAACTTCTCGCGCCGGAAATGGATAGACCCGTCGCCACCAGCGCCGGCTTTAACGTGAATTTTTATATGATCGTAAAACATACTCTGTTCCTGGTTCCCAAATATTGTGCAGGGAGAAAAATGTGCATTGTAGGCATGTAGGCATGTAGTATAGCATACGCAATGGTGTATTGCCATGATTTTCAGGAGGGAACCATCTCGACCCGCGAGAAACAATGGCCCTTACACCGTGGACCATCAGAGAAAGAGAGGTAGGCCGTTCCGTAGCGCGTGGCTTGCCTCGCCGTCCTGGTAGTTATCAGG
>JALYTT010000052.1 GCA_030854145.1 Chloroflexota bacterium
GTATTCGGAAATACATCTCCGTGGCAGTTCTCTTCTTAGCGCAGGGCTAACCGTTGCGCCTCATTGTAGCTCTTGCCCTGCTCTCGGTAGAGACGCACACGCGCCCGATAGGCTTTCACAGCATCATTGTGCTGCCACCAGGCTCGCAGAAGACTCGCCGACGGCCAGGAGACTGGCGGCTCTTGTGGCAGAAACGATACCAGGAAACACAGATGCGCCATCCCTGTGAGAGCCAGTGTTCGGTCGGCCTCCGCCAATCGGGTGAAATCCCGCAGCAGCCAGCCGATCTCCCATGCACCAAAGTCTGGCGCAACGTTACCAGAGGAAAGGTCTTCAAAGCCCTCCCCAAGCACCTTCGAGTAGATCAGGTTCACCATTTGGGACACCCCGCTCCATTCCTCGTCTTCTTCTTCCTCTTGAGAGAAGTAGTTCCGTTCGTATCCATCGCGGAACTCAGGGTGATGCAGTATCCAGAGGGGCACCGACTTCGGAACAAGCAACGGGCATATCTCGCCGTTGGAGAGATGGGCAGACAGCATGAGGAGGTGCGCGGGATCAATGACACCGATGGCATACGAGGAAACAGAAGAGACATAGCTCGTGGCGTCTTGTTGGCACTGGCCCTGTGAGGGGACTCCTGGTAAAGGGACAATGGTACTCCTACGAGCGGTTCCGGCAGAGTTCACCATGCTTCAAGCCCTTTCTTGTGCTTGACGCTAGACCGGCTCAGTCTCATACTGTGAGGGATGAGGGTCTAGGTTTGCTTAATGGTAGCTAGACGCTTAACACTTGGCCGATGTTAGCGCATCGGCCAGTCTTATAAGCTTCTTCAGACTTGCGCCTCCGAATAAATTGTTGTCTATAAAAGGCCACTCTTACTAAGACGCGCTACGAAGACACATAACCAAGATGTTTAAAATCATCCTTGACTACTACAGTACGTTAAACTCTTTACATATTTTACAAGCAAACATATTGAGTTATCCTTCAGGACGCATAGAAAGAATAACATAGAAAAATTGAAAAATCAATATATTTTTAGCTATTTTTTACAATATTTGACGATACCTTCCTATTATTGTATCCTTGTGTTAAGATATGGACAAATTAGATTTGTCCATAGGAGTCGTACTGATGTCTAAAGTGAGAGAACTGCGTATCAAGGCTGCACTAAATATCTCTGAACTCTACCGACTATCTGGGGTATCACGCCCAACCATTGAAAAAATGGAACGAGATGAAGCGGTGAGACCTGATTTGGCATCTGCTGTCTGCCAGGTGCTTTCAGAGAGGTTAGGATATGAGGTTACGATAGAGATTGCTGAGATTAAGGTCTCGTAACAATGTTTGTTTCTGAACTTTAAGTGTTCAGTTTCATCTTCATGAGGAGGAAAATCTAAAGAGGAAGAGGCTAAAAAGGTAGAATAAAAGTCCATATCTGGCTATATTTTTGAAACCATGTTTCAATACCCGGGAGGAGATTCGATGGAGCCAGCTCATTCTGATCAACCGACAGCGCCAGGAGACCAGGACGCTACACACTCTCAGCCGGTGCCTCCTATTCTCGACGTATCGTCATGGCTTACCGCGGTTGAGCAACAATTGACAACCTTACGCGGGTCGGCACGGCCCTATGAGACAGCGGAAGCGCGCATGCAACTCTTGCGCAACGCCTTGAGTCGTGCCAGCAACGCTGCTGAGGTTGCTCCTGAGACATATGCCACCCTCCAGCATGAATTTGCCATGGCCTGTCTGGAGCATCTCGGTGCTGATCGCTCACAACAGATGGAAGCGGCCATTGTAGCGTGTGAAGCAGCGCTCCAGGTCTATACACTACAACGCTACCCGTGTCACTATGCTGATGTACACATTACGCTCGGCACCGCGTATCGAGAACGCATTGCAGGCACACAACGAGACAATCGAGAGCGGGCACTTCAGTATTATCAGGACGCGCTCCAGCTTTATACGCTGGAGCATGATCCTATGAAATATGCTCAGATTCAGCATGGACTGGGACAGGCCTATCAACTCCGCATAGCCGGCATTCGGCAAGAAAATATAGAGCAAGCGATTGCTCATTGTCATAGGGCCCTGCACATCTATAGCCTGGAGACGTTTCCTCTTGAGTATGCTCAAACCTTGCTCACGTTGGGTACGGCCTATCTTCAACGCATTGCAGGAGAGCGACACGATAACCTGGAACAAGCCATCACCTATTACCGGCAGGCAGAGGATGTCCTCACGCCTGAAGATGCACCCGTCGAGTACGCCCTAAGCCAACACGCTCTGGCTACAGCGTTTTCGCAACGTATTGCTGGAGAGCAACGTGATAACCTGGAACGAGCCATCACCTATTATCACCGGTCCTTACATATCTACACAATAGAAGCTTTTCCCATAAAATATGCGAACGCGCAGAATAACCTTGGCATCGTGTACTGGCAACGTACGACGGGAGAGCGCGGCCATAATCTGGAGCGAGCCATAGACTGTTACCAGCAGGCGGCAAAGATCTTCACCAGAAGTATGTTTCCTTATCAGTATGCTATGCTACAAAACAATTTAGGCGTGGTGTATGGTGTCCGTGTCGAGGGGAAGCGACGTGACAATCTTGAACAGGCGATCGCCTGTTACCACGCGGCTTTGCAGGTCTGGACCTTCGAGGCATTCCCTCTTCAATATGGGAAACTTCAAAACAACCTGGGAGAAGTGTATCAGCTCCGCCTGGCAGGGGCACGCGCTGACAACCTGGAACGCTCCATTGCCTATTACTGCGAGGCGCTGCGCATCTTTACACCGAACACCTTGCCTATTGAATACGCTATGGCTCAACAGAATCTGGGCACAGTCTACCAGAGACGCCTGGCAGGGGAACGTGAAGAAAATCTTAGGAACGCGCTGGCCTGCTATCACAAGGCGCTAGAGATCTACACCCTGCATGCCTTCCCCAGCGAACATCGCCATCTCCAACTCCTGTGTGCTGAGACGTTGGCGGTGCGTGAGGATTGGGCGGCAGTCCATGATGCTTATGCCTCGGCCCATAAAGCTGAGGATTTGCTTGTTGCTCTGAGTACCGGGGCCGTTGGACTCGATATGATCCTCAAAGAGGGACGGGATGCCACGGTACGCGATGGCTTTGCGCTCATACGCCTGGGATGTGTAGATGAAGCTGCGATGACGATTGAGCGTGGGCGAGCGCGGGGTCTATCCCAGGCCATGGAGATTCATACGGCTGATCCGACCAGCATTCGCAATCTTGAGCGGCGCGCGCGTTACATTGCTGTACACCGCGCGTTTATTGAAGCACAGGCGACATTGCATGCCCCACTCCCAAATACCCTGGATGACAACAGCCAGAGACAGGTCATGCTCGAACGTACTGCCTCTTATCGTGAGGCAAAAGCTGCCTTCGATACACTCGTTGAGGAGATTCGCACCGCCAGAGACCCGGCATCCTTCTTCGCCACTGTACCTGATGCTATGACCATCGTGCAGATTGTAGACGGGTGTGGACCGGGGCATGCGCTCGTCTATCTTGCGGCCACACCCTGGGGTGGTATTGCCGTAGCGACAGTGTCCAACCTCAAACAGGCACAGGACACAGCACATTTTGTAGCACTCGATCTGCCTGCTCTTACGGATGAGCTGGTCAATGGCTTAGTGAAAACATGTTTAGACGACGATGCGGGTGACATTATTGGTGGATTCTACTGCGCTCAGAGTGGGAACGCATTTGAATTGCTGCAAGCTTTTTCTGGAACCACGTTTCGAGAAAAGGCTGCAACCCTGCATGAAGCATGCATGCATCGAGGGAACAGGGGCGCGCTCGATAGCGCGGCTCAGTTTGTCTGCTCACTCCCAGGGTTGGCTCACCTCGTCGAGCAGTCGCTTAGCTCGTTGAGCGCCAGGAACTCCGCGCTTGTAAGCGAAACGCTCTGTCATGCTGTCTTACAACGTGAGTTGCAACGCTGTCAGGCACTTCTGAGCACGCATGTGGTAGAACCCCTGGCCTCCTGGCTGCTCGCTATAGGTGCTTCCAGTCTGACTATTGTTCCCTGTGGTCCACTCTCACTCTTGCCTCTCGGTGGCATCCTGTTACCTGCTGGGCAGACGCTCTCCGAGGTCCTTCCCCTGAGTATTGCGCCCAGTGGACGCGCACTTCTACACAATGAACGCAGCCTTACAACGCGCGCAGGGATCTATGCAGTAGGAAACCCCTATCCAACACGCCAGGAGTTGCGTTGGAGCGAAGCTGAAGCGCTCACATTGGCCCTGTTGGGCAAGCAGAGCGGGCAGGCGGAGGGCGTCAAAGTGCAATGGCAAGCAACGCGCAGTTGGCTCATCGAGGCTCTGCACAAAGGCTATGTTGTCGATGCGTCCTGCCATGGCATGTTTGACACGCGTGATTTCTTACGTTCAAGGCTGCTGCTTGCAAATGCAGAGACGCTCACCTTAGCAGATATGCTGAGTTACCAGGCCGATCTGCGAGGATTACGCCTGTTTATCCTTTCAGCCTGCCAGACGGCTATTCTCGATCTCCAGGGTGCGCATGATGAGGTTCGCAGCCTGGCAGCCGGCATGCTACAGGCAGGGGCGGCGGCGGTTCTAGCCACATTGTGGGCGGTAGACGACAGGGCCACCTACATCCTGATGGTGCGTTTCGCCCAGGAGTGGTTTCCCCATCTCTACGACCAGCCGCCAGCAGTAGCTCTGGCAAAAGCGCAACACTGGCTACGTACGGTTACCAATCGTGAACTACAACACTGGCAGGCTTTGGTATCGCTCTCAGCACAAACAATCCATGAAGAGAAAGAAGAGCTTGCGCTCCCTGGGAATACTATTGAGCATGAACAGAAGATAGCGGAACTGAAAGCGCACATGAGCAATCAGCTCGTTATGGTGCGTGGGCGCAGTATGCGTTTTGATGCCGCGCAGGCGCAGGAACTGGTACAGGACAGGGCAGAGACGCAGGAGGCTCCCGATCTGCGTCCCTATGCTGATCCCTATTACTGGGCGGGCTTCCAGATTACAGGCTGGTAATACGTGTAGCCCACATTCCCAGAAGTGAAACGCGCCCATCAAGCTCGTATGTATCGTTGAGATACACAGCATGCTTGAAGACTTCTTCTGACGTCTCTGCCCATCGCAGTAGCATCTTAGTCCAGTACATCCTCATGTAGCCATGCATAAAGGGATTAACACAAGCGTATTGTATCATACAAAACAGTTTCGTAGTAAAAATTGACCCCCAATCCTTGTAATATTTCGCCAGGTGAAACGATAGTTAAGGCGAGTGACTCAGACGACACGAGGGAAATGATGCAAGCGAACGGGCATATGACACAGGCGCAGCAGGAGATGGCTTTCCTCTACCGGAAATACGCCCCAGGTCTGCTTACCTATGTCCGTATGCGCCTTGCCTCAGAAGAAGACGCCGAAGACCTGGTGGTGGAAGTTTTCGTGGCAGCTATCGAGAATGCAAAATTTCCTGCGCTTGCGGAGCAAGAGAAACAGTTGTGGCTCTGGCGCGTTACGCGCAACAAAGTCATAGATACGTACAGGCGCGCGAAAACGCGCCAGAATGTGACACTTGAGCATGTCGCTGATGGTCTTTTTGAAGATGAGATGGCAAGTCCCGAATACGCGGCATTGCGGCAAGAGGATTATTTGGATTTGTATACTCACCTGCAAAATTTGCCCCCGCTTCAACAGCAGATTTTACGCATGCGCTTTGGCCAGGATTTATCCTGTAGTGAGATCGCGACCACGTTGGGAAAACAGGAAAACATGGTGCGCGTCACGCTTTCACGCAGCTTAAATCTTTTACGGAAAATCTATCGACGAAGAAGGGAGGAGCAGGAGCGTGGCTGAAAATGATGAGTTTTTTTTGCCGGAAGAAGTCGACAGGCAAATTGACAGTGTGAGGCAATCCAGAGAAGGCGATCAGCTAGACGCGGAGGCCATGGCGCATCTCCGCAGCTACTACCAGACCGATGCCAAAATTGAGCAAGAGACGCTTGATCGGATCTGGAACCGTATTACGGGCGCTACTCTTTTTGAACAAGATATGCAAGCAAACAAGAAAGAAGTACCTATGCAAAATTCACAAACGCACTCTGGTGTTGGAGCTATGGGTAACCTCCGTGGAGCACCCCCGCGACGCTCCCCTCTCTTTCAGCGACTCGGTACATTGGCGGCGGCTATTGTCCTGGTAGCCCTGGTTGGCAGCATGGCCATTGCTTTTTACGCGGCTCGCCATAATAATGGAGGTACTGGCTCCCCTAATCCACCATCGGTCACTTCCACTGCTCATGCGCCATTGAAGGTCACTTCGGTCACTATGTCGGTGACACCTGGATCGATCGCGGGCATCTCTTGCGGTACCAACGTGACCGTGACCTATACGGCTCTCTTCCACGTCACCCCGCATAGCGTCGGAGGAACCGTGCAATTCAATTACACGGTCAACAATGGGCGGGGACAAACCCCGGCCAGCATCACCTTCAATCCAGGAGAAACCACTAAAGCGTATACTTTTACCTGGAGTGGCGCATTGCCTGCTGACCATACCTATCCTGGACTCGGTGGGGTCCAGGTGACCAGCCCCAATCAACTAACTTCTCCGCTAGTGGCGCCAACGGGGCAGTGTACGTCTGGGAAGTTTCAGGTCACGAAAATCGATATGGCGGTAAGCCCCGCATCTGTGCAAGGGCTGGCGTGTGGTACTTCGATAGTAGTAACCTATACGGCTACCATTCACGTTGTAGCTAATAGCCCTGGTGGGACCGTTCAGTTCAATTACACGATCAACAATGGGCGCGGCCAGACCCCGGCCAGCATCATTTTTGGTCAAGGAGAGACCACGAAAACGTATGCTTTTACCTGGAGTGGCACCTTGCCTACCGACCATACCTATCCTGAGCCAGGAGGTATTCAAGTGACCAGTCCCAATCAACTAACTTCGTCACTTGTTGGACCAACAGGGCAGTGTACATATGCGGCGGCATTTCAGGTCACGAGCGTGAATATGACGGTGAGTCCGGCATCCATTCAAGGACTGGCTTGCGGGACATCTGTGGTGGTGACCTATACGGCCACTATTCATGTTGCGCCCAGTAGCCCTGGTGGGACCGTTCAGTTCAATTACACGATCAACAATGGGCGCGGACAAACCCCGGCCAGCATCACCTTCGGCCCTGGACAAACTGTGCGCACCTATACATTTACCTGGAGCGGCGCCTTGCCTGCTGACCACACCTATCCTGGACGTGGCGGTATTCAGGTGACCAGCCCCAATCAACTGACTTCGTCACTCGTTGGGCCAACGGGTACGTGCAGGTAATGTGACAAACGGTTTTAGGGAACCAGATGATAAATTAGTTGAAGGGTGGGAATTTGCACTGAAGGGTGGAAATTCCCACCTTTCAGTGCCTGGTGGTACATAAGCCCAAGGTTTGTCTATTTTTTAGCCCAAGGGTGAGCCATTTTTTGAAGGTTCGAACACTTTTGGGATCACGACCTGGCTAACTTACTCTCCTCAATCGAGTGATCTCTTTATGGTGAGCGAATCACCCCTTGGTGAGTTCATACAGAGTATATGCCTCTATGCGGACAATATTGGCCCTCATTAAGCCAAACTTAGCGGGGATTCTGGCGCCGAGGCGGGCATGGAGGAAGACCAGGAGGGTTTTTTGAGTCCTCCCCAAAATCGGGTCAATTCCAACCACACACTGCTCCTGATTAGTGGTGACACATGTAGCCCGGATTTCATAGAACAAGAAGGATAACTACACGCGTTGCTTACTTCCTCTCTGCGTTTTATACTATACCAGGTATAAATAATATGCTGCTGCCTGCTGTTCGGGTCAGAAGGATAGTCAATACCAGTGAATTTCTAGCAAGAAAGGATAGCCTGGATGGAACGCTTCACCTCGTTTGATGGTATCGAGATCGCTTACCAGGTATGGGGGACGGGTGGCACGTTGCCACTCATATTTCTGCATCACGGGTTTATTGCCAATGCCAACATCAATTGGGTTCAGCCTGGCATCGTCGCGGCGCTGACGAATGCCGGACGCCAGGTTGTAGCACTCGATGCACGCGGACACGGCGAATCCGACAAGCCGCATGACCCCAGCTTCTACGGTGAAGAGAAGATGGCACAGGATCTGCGCCAGCTCTTCGATATTATGAGAGCGACACACGTCGATCTGGTCGGGTATTCCATGGGAGCTATAGTCTCGCTCATTACCGCCAGCCAGGATGAACATATCCGTCGCCTGGTGGTCGGCGGAGTTGGTGCCGGGGTGGTGAATCGAGGCGGAGTGAATACGCGCACGCTCTCTGGTGCGGCACTCGCCGACGCCATGCACGTTCAGGATGCGGACACTATTACCGACCCGACCGCCAGGGCGTTTCGCGCCTATGCAGATCGGGTCGGGGGTGACCGTGAGGCACTTGCCGCTCAAGCGGTTTCCAGGCATGCGAGCCACATCCCACTCAATCAGATTAAGGCCCCAACGCTGCTCATCACCGGGGATAATGATCAACTGGCCGCCCGGCCTGAGATACTCGCTTCCGCTATCTCCGATGCCCAGACGTTACTGCTCCCCGGCGATCATCTCAGCATCGTGCGATTACCTCGCTTCGCTTCAGCGATCGTCGAGTTTCTCGCTTCGTAGTCCAGAGAAGGCGTACTTTTTTGGGAGTTACGGTGGAATTCTCGGTCTGCCCGCCATTGTCAATCCAGAAGCCCTCACACATGCTTGAGGGCTTCTGGATTGGCGACGTTCACCCGATCGCCAGCGATAAAGGCCAGAAGTTGATCGAAGGCAGCCTCGAACAGGGATTCGTAACTGTCCTTTTCGACATAGCCCAGGTGTGGAGTGCAGACCACATTGTCCATATGCAGCAGTGGATGGTCCGCGACCGGTTCGCTCTCGTACACATCGACCGCGGCATACCCCGGATGACCAGTGCCGAGCGCCTTTTCCAGAGCACCCGGTTCAATCAAAGCTGCGCGACTGGTGTTGACGAACAGGGCAGACGCTTTCATCTTCTCCAGGTCGCCGGCCGAGACAAGGCCCCGCGTCTCCTCCGTCAGGACGAGGTGCAGGCTCAGTACATCGGCATCGCTAAACAACGCGTCCCGACTGGCAGCCACCTCGATACCGTCGGCCTGGGCGCGGGCGCGGGACCCCTCTCGTCCCCATGCCAGCACCCGCATCCCGAATGCCTGTCCGTAGGTGGCGACCAGGCGCCCGATGTTTCCATAGCCGAAGATGCCCAGTGTGCGACCGTGGAGGGTCCGCCCCAACATACTCTGCCAGTGGCCCGCCTTCATGGATGCGACCTCCTGGGGAATGAAGCGCATCGCGGCCAGGATCAGCCCCCAGGTCAACTCCGACGTCGCATAGGGTCTTCCCGGATCGGGGGGTGTAGCATAGACGACGGCGACGCCGTGGCGGGTGCAGGCCGCGAGATCAATGTGTGGGGCCCGTTTGCCGGTCTGGACGATGAGGCGCAGGTCCGGCAAGCGCGCCAGGAGTGCCTCAATGATGGGCGTGCGCTCGCGAATGAGCACAAGCGCCTCCACTCCCTGCAAGTGATCCGCCAGGACTTCGGGGTCACCTCTATGTTCACGAAGGATCACAATCTGCTGCCCATTGAGCTTCTGAAAGCAGTCGAGCGTTCTCACAGCATCCTGGTAGTCGTCGGGAATGGCTATCTTCATGCGTCTCCTCAGATGTATTGGCTCAACGCGTCACGAGGCAACGATGGGTTGCTCCTCGACAACCAGCCTGACAGGGATATTGCCGCGCGTGGCATTCGAGTACGGGCAGACTTCGTGGGCCAGCGCAACGAGTTTTTCAGCGGTGGCTTTGTCTACACCAGGAATGAAGATATGCAGTTCGACATCGAGTCCGAAGCCGCCCTGGCCCGTTGGTCCAATGCCCACATTGGCTGTAATCGTCGTGGGACCCGCCTCTACGTGTTGACGGCGCGCGACCTGCTCAAGGGCTGACTGGAAGCAGGCTGCGTACCCGGCAGCAAACAACTGCTCAGGATTTGTGCCCTGAGTACCATCTCCCCCCATCTCTTTGGGAACGCTTAAATGTACTTGCAGATTGCCGTCAGAGGACTGCGCCTGTCCGTTCCTTCCACCCTTGACGGTGGCTGTAGCTGTGTAGAGAATCTTCATAGTTTTATTGTTCTCCTGATAGGTGATAGGTCTATCTGTACTGTCTCATCAGACGAGAACAACAATGTGTGCTTTTCCATTCCCGCCTGTGCGATGCGTGTCAGGAAATGAACCGTCCCTATGCTATTGGACAAAGAAAATCATTGACATATATGTATGGTATACTAGCTGTAGTTTTGTGCTCGCTTGTACCTACTCTGGAAAGGCCGATGGATATGGACACTGTTGTCAGAACGCGGTCGGGCGCAGTGCGCGGCGCCACGATTGAAGGGATCGCCGTCTTCAAAGGTATCCCCTATGCAGCATCACCGTTCGGGGCGCGTCGCTTTCAGCCACCACAACCGGTCGAGCCGTGGAATGGTGTGCGCGATGCACTCACCTATGGCGCGACCGTCACCAAGCCACCATATTTCCCACCTTTCGATGTCCTTTTGCCGGAGCCGGCCATCGCCGGTGAGGACTGCCTGAACCTCAATATATGGACACCCGGTCCAGGCAAGGCCGGGCTGCCAGTGATGGTCTGGATTCATGGCGGCGCGTTCGCCAATGGGACGGGCGCGATATCCACGTATGATGGCAGGCGCTTCGCGCGCGATGGGGTGGTATGTGTCACCATCAACTATCGCCTGGGTGTGGACGGCTTCCTCTTCCTGGGACAGGGGAGCGCCAATCTTGGCTTGCTTGATCAGGTGGCGGCCCTGACCTGGGTGCAGGAGAACATCGCGGCCTTTGGTGGCGATCCCTATAACGTCACGATCTTTGGTCAATCGGCTGGCGGGATGAGTGTCGGCTCGCTCCTCGCGATGCCGCGAGCCAGAGGGCTATTCCGGCGAGCCATTGCTCAAAGCGGGGCTGGTCATCACGCCATCTCTGCCACAAGCGCGCAGAGGATAAGCCAGTACCTTGCCGAGGCACTGGATATCAAGCCTGAGGTAGAAGCCATCGCGGCGATTCCCTCCGACCGGCTGCTCGCGGCCCAACTGGCATTGAGCGCCGATGTTTTTGAGCACCCGGACCCTGCACGCTGGGGCGAAGTGGCGGCCAACCTGATGCCTTTTGAGCCGGTAATCGACGGAGATGTCCTGCCTGCACTCCCGATTGACCTCATCGCGGCTGGCGCGAGCGCAGAGATCGACATTATGGTTGGAACTACGACTGAGGAAGAGCGCCTGTTTATGGTCCCCAACGGCGCGATCAATGCCATCAACGAGGACATCCTGGCCGGGACAGTCGCTCTGTATGGACTCCCGGTGGCCGAGACGCTGGCCACCTACCGGGCAACGCGTCCCGGTGCCAGCGCGGGTGATGTGTACGAGGCCATTATCACCGACTGGTTTTTCCGTATCCCCGCCATCCGCCTGGCCGAGGCCCACATACGGAACAACGGGCGCACCTATATGTACGAGTTCGCCTGGCGCTCGCCCGCCTTTGCTGGCCAGCTTGGCTCGTGTCACGCCCTGGAGGTCCCGTTCGTCTTCGACACGCTCGCTCTCGAAGGCATGGAGGTGCTGCTGGGAGACGCCCCTCCCCAGCAGACGGCTGACAGAATGCATGCCGCCTGGGTGAGCTTTGCCACCCATGGCGATCCCGGCTGGTCACAATACGACCCGAACCAGAGACCGACAATGCAGTTCGACACCCATTCTGATCTGCTGGAAGACCCTCGCCGCGCCGAGCGAGCGCTATGGGAAGGTTTGCGTTAGGCTGCACTGATATGGCGCTCGTGTCCATCGTCAAAAACCGGTGGGGGAACTGCGGCAGTTCCTCCATCTTCTTCCCTACACTACTAGCGCATGTACCTGAATGCGTGGCATACATAGAAGAAAGTTTGTGACGACTCTATGAACAATAAAACCGCCATTGGCATCATCGGGTGTGGCAACATCAGTTCCATCTATCTTCAAGCTCCTCGTCTCTTTGATATTTTGCAGGTCGCCGCTTGCGCGGATCTCGATATGCAACGCGCTATCAGCCAGGCGAAGCAGTACGGCATACCTAAAGCTTGCACAGTTGAAGAATTGCTGGCTGATCCAGACATCGAGATCGTCATCAACCTCACCATCCCCAATGCGCATGCCGAAGTCGCCTTACAAGCGATTGCGGCCGGCAAAGCCGTCTACGGCGAAAAACCCTTAGCCACACGGCGGACAGATGGCAAAGCCATTCTAGAAGCCGCGCAGGCCAAACAGGTGCGCCTTGGCAACGCTCCTGATACATTTCTTGGGGGAGGCTTTCAAACGTGCATCAAGTTGATCAATGATGGACAGATTGGCACGCCGGTTGCCGCGACAGCCTTCAGGGTGAACCATGGTATGGAACAGTGGCATCCAGATCCCTATTTCTTTTATCAACCCGGTGCCGGTCCCATGTTTGATATAGGTCCGTATTATCTCACAGCGCTCATCGCGATGATGGGTCCAATCGCGCGTGTGACGGCCTCGGTGCAAACGACCTTTCCCGAACGCACAGTGAGCAGTGAGCCGAAATTCGGCACCAAGATCCCCGTGAATACCCCGACCCACATCGCCGGGATTATGGAATTCGCCAGCGGCGCCAGCGGCACCATTCTCACGAGTTTCGATGTCTGGCATCAGCGCTTACCCTTTATCGAAATCTATGGCACAGAGGGCACCTTGAGTACACCCGACCCCAATCGCTTCGATGGCCCGGTCTACGTTCGCCGGGCAAACGACGAGAGCTGGCGCGAAGTACCTCTCACCCATGGCTATACCAGCAATTCACGTGGCATAGGGATCGCCGATATGGCTCATGCCATGCGTTCCGGCCGTGTCCATCGCGCGAATGGAGAGATGGCCTACCATGTCCTCGATATCATAGAATCATTCATGCAGTCTGCTACCGAGGGAAGACATATCACTCTTACCAGCACATGCACTCGTCCCGAAGCGTTGAATCCGGGTATACATACATGGGAAGAGGATCAGGCCAAATAATTGTACCCCCGGCTCTGCTTCTGATTGTACACCTTTGACCTATTGAGCAAGCTATCATATGAGCCGGTGTCCTGCCCATCTCATATGATAGCTAATGTTGTAGCCCACCTCCATCTACCGATTATCCATTGTTGCCATGCAGCGCCGCGCGTGCCAGCCGGCACACCAGCGGCGCAACCTCTAGCAGGCTACGCGTGGGTCCGGCCAGCGTATCAAAGGTCTCAAAGCTACTTAGCATGAAGAGCATGTCAACGATCTCGTCAAGAGATGCGTCAGGAGGAAGCACCTGCTGCTCGACCAGCCGCTGTGTGATCACGCGTACTCCCTGACGCCTCCGCTCGTCTCTTGCCCGTATCACCTGCTCAAAATCCGGGTCGAGGGCCGCCAGCGCCCGCAGCCGGCGAGTGACGAGCCGGTCGGCATCCCAGAAGCGGCTAAAAACCAGCAAGTACTGGGTTAGCACATCGCGCGCCTCCGGTTGGCGAAAGGCGTTCGCGAGTTGTTCCATCCCACCGCTGGCCGCCAGAGCATCGCACAAGGCTTCGAGCAGCCCGCTCTTTGAGCCAAACTGGTGATAAATGGTCATGCGAGCTACATCTGCCTGGCGAGCCACCTGATCAAGAGAAAAAGAAGAGAAACCATCACTTGCTATCAGTAATTCGCGCGCGGCGCTCAGGATGCGAGATCTAGTCTGTTCGCTGGCTGCCTGGCGCTGGCCGAGTCGGTACGGGCGAGGACTCATAGGTGACTTGACTCCTCCAACAATTCTATTGTATAGTCTGTATATCTAAAATATAATTGGATAGACTGTCTACAGAATAGTCTATATGCCGGCTCCTGTAAAGGGAAAAGCCGGTCATTCAAAAGGAGAAGCATTCAATATGCCCCGAGCATTTCGTTTTGGCCTTGTGGCGGCCTATGCTCCCTCGCGGAGCGCCTGGGTCAGCATTGCCCGCCGAGCCGAAGAGCTTGGCTACGCCACCCTGTTAATGCCAGATCGCACAACTGGCGGTACTCTTGCGCCTATACCAGCATTAGCTGTCGCGGCCGCAGTTACCTCCTCGCTGCGTGTTGGCAGTTATGTATTCTGTAATGGGTATCGTCATCCTGTACTCCTCGCCAGAGAAGCTGCCACCCTTGATCTGCTTTCAGATGGTCGCTTTGAACTTGGCCTGGGAACGGGCGTCTCTTCAGTTGAGTTTGAACAGATGGGGATGGCGTTTGCCAGTGCGGGCGCGCGTATCGGCCAGCTTGAGGAGACCATTCAGGTGATGAAGCAGCTCTTTACAGAAGAGACGGTCAATTTCAGCGGCAAGTATTACACAGTGACAGAGCTGAAAGGCAATATCAGGCCCGTCCAGAAGCCACGCATGCCTATTCTCGTGGCAGGTGCGGGAGAACGCATGCTCAGCCTGGCAGCCAGAGAAGCCGATATCATTGCCATCGGCTCAAAAATCAGCGCACACGGGGCGGACCCGACAGACGCCACTCTGGAGCAAAAGATCGCCTGGATCAGAGAAGCTGCCGGCCAGCGCTTCGCCGAGCTGGAACTGAGCCAGACGATCTTCGACCTGGAAATCAGCGATAGTAGCACACCCCTCTCCTCCCAGACAGGAGGGTGGTCCATGCCAAAGAGACCCTTGAATACTGAACAGGCGGTCGCCCACCTCCTTGAGCAGCGTGAACGCTACGGGTTCTCCTACCTGCAAGTCTCTACACAACAGATGGAAAACTTCGCCCCGGTGCTTACACGCCTGGCCGGGAAGTAAAAAAGGAGAGACGGTGATGCAACCATCAGCCTACGAACGCGCCGGTTGTTCTTCGATGAACTGATAGTAATCGTATGTTCTGCTGGTACGAAAGCCGCAAGACTCGTAGAGTCCGAGGGCGTTGGCGTTCTTCGTCTCCACGTCAAGAGCGACGGTGGGCCAGTGTTCCTCAAGCAGCAGATCAACGATGGCCAGGAGCATTTGCCGACCGTAGCCCCGCCCACGATATGGCTGCAACACGCCAAAGGTGGCGATATCGATCTGCGCGCCAAAGCTGACGGTTCTGAGCGCCCCAATTGGCTGCCCTTCTAGCAGGCCAATGTAAAAGCGCTCGTTGTCTGTCTGTATATCCTCTGCGATCCAGCGGGCCGTCTCCTCTTCAGGATCATCAAAGGCGTGTGAAACGAGATGAGTGAGGATGGGAACTTCGGCGACTGCTGCCCGCCGGAACTGTACCTGCTGCTCTTGTGGCAGTTGTGGACGCTCGATGCAGCTCGGGTCCAGCACCATGCGATGCTCTGAGAAGCGATAGGTTCCCCTGCTTGCCTCCGCAAACGCTTTGCCAGAGGATAAGGCGCTGTCACAAACCAGCAGCAGGCCATGGGCATCTTCCTGCCGCCAGACAACCCTGGCCGCCTCAAGCAGAGCCGTGCCTACCCCTTTGCGCCGCTGATCTGGATGCACCATGCCGTAAATCTCGATCTCCGTACCATGTTGGAGGTAGACGAAGCCGGTGAGGGCGTCATCCTGATAATGGAGCAAGTGGGCTGGCTTGTTTCCTGACGGTGCAAGCATCTCTTCCAGTGGTACGGGGAAGTCCACCCCTTCATAACGGTTATACTCCTCGATCAGCTTCGTAATGTTTGCTTGATCACGTGCCGTGAGTTCTGTTTTGATTGTGCCTGTTGTGCCATGTTGATACACGTTTTCTTTCCTCAACGCTTTCTTTTTTTGAGTGAGTGAAGGCATACCGGCCAGAGCGCATAGTTGCCTCTGATGCGATACGGCGCTATTCGTTGTAGGGGCGTGTGTACCTTAAGAGAGCAGCATCAGGCTACTAGCAGATACGGTACACAGCATAATAGAAGGGGTGTTTTTCATGTAACGCTGCTCCTTTCTGCTTGAGGGAACGCTATCTCAACAAGCCGAGTATAGCATAGACTGTAGCGGAAAAACAAGAACACATTATTAAGTTATTAAGTTATTAAATTGGCCAGCAGTGCCTCTTGCATAGTGCCTGATCCATTGCTATACTAGCAAAAGCTGTACGGCGCCTCCTCGCACCGTACAGTACCAGGACTATAGACGCAAAGAAAAGAAGTATCTCCATGGCGTTCTTTGATCCGCAGAAGGCGCGTGAGCAGTACCTTGAAAGGCTGCTTGCCCGCTACGGAACGGTCACCCTTCCCCTTGATGCGGCCAGGCACACATTGCCCCTGCATACCGTTTTTCAACCACTGGTCTTACGTCACGATCCGCTCGCGCCTCAGGATGAGCAGTCAGCGGTGGCAGCGGACGTTGTGAGGGCAAGGGATGGCGCTGAAGCCCTCGCCAAAAGCGAACACCGGCGCATGGTCGTGCTTGGTGGACCAGGAATGGGCAAGACCACCGCCCTGAAGGCTCTGCTCTGCACGGCGATCACGAAAGCTCAGGGTGACCCTACTGCTCCATTACCACTCTTCATTTCGCTGCCCGACCTGATGCGCGCAGGGCTATCATTTGCGGTCTATAGCCAACACCTTAGCGCTGAACTGGCTATCGATCCGCGCTTTGCACATATCTTGCTGGCTGCGGTACACGATGGCAACGCGTTTCTCTGTCTCGACAGCCTGGATGAGGTATTGCCAGCGCTGCGACCGGAGGTGATCGCCTTTCTCAATACAGAGGTGCCGCGTTGCCGGGGAACCTGGATTATCGGTTCACGTTTCACTGAGTATAAGGGCGGACAATTCGCGCACAGCCGGTTCGCAGAATGGGAGCTGCAATCGCTGGACAAACAGCAGCGCTTAACGTTGGCTCGCCAGTTGCTGCCCGCGTTCTATGATGCCTTCTATAGAGATGTGACACCGACCCTGAAGCCTGCATTGCCCTCGGCGGAAGCCTATATAGCAGAGCTGCAACAGAATGCGCAGATCGCTCCCTGGGGAGAAAATCCGCTTTTGCTCAGTCTCGCCGCTGTATTCTATACCCAAACAGGCAGCTTGCTCCAGCATAGCGATGAGCATATCCGTGCGCAGGCCTTAGCGGTGCTTACCCGGCGTCATGTGACTCTCCCCGCGCATATCCTGCTGCCCATGCTGGAACATTCGGTCACGGGAAATGCGGCGGTGCAGGCCATAGCCGCCCTGGGAGCAGATGCGCCGATCTCATCTTTAGTAGAGATGGTATGGTCTCGCTCCCCTACTAGCGCACAATTTGCCAGCCAGGCATTGCGTGTGTTATATCAACACGTCCCCACCGCGCCTATCCTGGCACTCCTACAAGATGAGGAAATTATCAATGCTTATGGGGGTACGTACTGGGAACTTATCCGACTGCTTCAGTTGCGAGGCGTTGAAGTCTCCCTGGAGCTGCTCTTGCCAATGTTAAAACAACGCGTATCTGAAACTACCATTGCACCAATTATCGTTTCCCTATGCCATGTCGGCGCCCAAGCTCCCATAGAAGCCTTGATACGTGTGATTTTTGCAGAAACACGTGGGACAGCATTCTATCCCAAATGTATACAGCAGCTATTTCACATACTCTACGAGTGGGTATTACCTGGTAACTTGGCCCATGCTCTGGGCAATACGCCCAATGATCAATGGCTCGCTGTCTCTCTGCTCGGTCTCGTCCATGATGACGAAAGTATGCAGTTGATTAGCGCTGTGGCCCAGGACCCCAGCAGAGATCGCACGACGCGCTCCGAGGCGATGGTCGTCCTGAGCGATCTAGGGGTGAACCTGCCACTGGAATATCTGCTCCAGGCAACACGCTGGTGCATCTACGAAGGCATGGGGGAGTATGTAGTGAATACCGTCAAGCGCCTTGGCAAGCAGACGCCATTGGAACAATTGCTGCCTCTATTAGGCGAGGATCATAACAGATTACAGTCAGGCGTCGTCAAAGCCCTGGCCGGTATTGCTGACTACATCCCTCTTGAAACTGTATTGGCGCTATTGGAAGACCCCCATAAGCCAGTCCGTCACGCGGCTATACGCCTACTTGGTGCGCTGGGAGAGCGGGCACCTCTTCCTGTATTTATGGGACTCTTAAGCGATCCTGAGCAAACGCTAGAAACCCGCTGTCACGTATTATCGGCACTGGGTGAATTGGGGACACCAGCAGCCGTGGATCTTCTCTTACAAGCCCTGGAGGACAGGGAGGTGCAGATCAGAAGCAGCGCGCTCTGGGCCTTGAAAGACAATGATCCAGAAACGAGAAGGGGAGGCATCAGAGCATTCAAGGAACACGGCAAGGAGATTCCACTTGAGCCTCTACTCAAGCTCCTCAACGATCCAGATGCTACTGTAGTCATGAGTGCCATTAGCGTGTTAGCTGAATTGGGGAGCCTGGGCGTGGCTATTCCTGTAGCACCCCTTGTCTCGCTGCTGGACCATAAAGATGCACATATAGTAGGAGAGGCCGCCGAGGCGCTCTGCACATCAGGTGAACGCGCTCCTGTTGCTACATTACTCATGCACATGGATAGCGCGGATGAGCCAGTCAGCGAGGCTATCTTTTACGCATTAAGCTCCTTGGGAGCGTATACTCCTCTGGAGGCAATGCTGACTGCCCTGTCTGAGAGCGAGAACAGCGCGATGGGGTGGCGTATGAAGTATGCCTTAGGAAACCTGGCTGAGTCGCTGCCGGAGCAAATTCTACAGCGGCTGCATGACGACCCTCGCCCGGCGATGCGCCGGGTCGTCCTCCAAGCGATTCAGGCCACCAGGGCAGGCGAGTGGCTGCCCCTGGTCCTGGCTACCCTGCATGATGCTGATGGACGATACGCCGCTCACGATCATAGCTGCTCTGAGAGCGCTGATACGATACGCGCTACTGCGATCCAGACCCTGGGAGCGCTCAATGCCTGTGCGCCGATTGAACCACTGCTCCAGTTATTGAACACGAACAAGGAGGAGCACAGTTATAATGATGAACGTATCGTCGTGCTGGAGGCGTTGAAACAGTTCGGCTCACGCGTCCCTCTGGCCGTTCTGTGGCCGCTACTGGGTTCCAATCATGCAGAAATCTGTCGCCTGGCCTTCCAGCATCTCCAGGAAAGTTATCCCGCCGTCCTACAGGAGCTTGTACCCATGTTAAAGGCGATAGTGCGCGGAGAGCCAGTGCAGGGCGCCTTCGCCGCGCGGATGGACTATCGCCTTGCGGAGACGGTAGCTTTGCTGGGACGAGCAACGTCGGCCGTGCTGGAAACCGTCATAGCGCTGCTCGATCATCCCTTCTGGGAAGTGCGGAGCAGGGCCGCCAGGACGTTGGGAACGTTGCGCTGCCCTATTCCCGACCGCGCTATCCAGCGGCTGTTGGAACTACGGAAAGACCCTGAGTCGCTGACCGTGCGGGCAGACGCAGATCAGGCGCTCGCTGAACTATTGGCTTTGGAGCAGGGGATGGAAGACGAGTAGCATAACGTACCCTATGGGCGTGAACGGAAATCCAAAAGAAGGCCCACTTCGCGTCTCCGTAGGGCGTGGCTTGCCTCGCCAGTCCGCCCGCAGGGCGGTTC
>JALYTT010000458.1 GCA_030854145.1 Chloroflexota bacterium
GTACCCGTTTTGCCTGTTTACTCGCTTTTCAGCAGTACCGAAGAGAGGGCATAAAGCTGGGTGTTTCCTCACTTCAGGACAAAGGATCGCGATCCTCTCTATTACTGCAAATCCTGTATTTCGGGTACACTCCAAAGCCCTGGCGAGAGCGAGCTTGAGCTTGACATTTCAGAAATCTGCTGGTATAACTGAAAGAGCACAACATTTATAGTACCGTCTGACCCGCGTTGAGCGAACAGAGTACAGGGAGAGCGACCGACAGCGATCCGATGCATGGTGAAAGTTCGGAAGGGGTACGCAACCTGGAACGCCTTCGTGAGCGGCCGACCGAAGAAAGTCCGTCCATTGCTGGACGGGCAAGTAGGGGCGGGTGGGTGGTTCCCACGCAGCAGAATAACCGCTTGAGTGGTCACCTGATATTTCATCACGCCGGTGTGAGAAAGATTGCAGCTACGTGGCGCGCGGTGACAATAGGGGTGGCACCACGGGTGTAGCACGTTCGCGCCGCAACAGGCATATATGCGACGATTGACTACTCTCGTCCCTTCAATGTAGTTCAGGAAGGGGCGAGGGTTTTTTATTGTGCCCGGCGCTCCTTCCATAGCGCATCTATTGAAGGAGTATCACACATGGCAACCAGCAATCAGGTCTCCCAGGCCAACGCCGCGCAGCAGGTGACGGCGACCATCAGCGGCAGCCCGCTTGAAGTGGCGCTGCACAAAATCGCCTCCGTTGATGTGCCCCAGGGCAAAAGCATCGCCCTGGCCTATTCCGGCGGTCTCGACTCTACCCTCTGCGTCAAACTCGCCCAGCACAAGTACCACGCGCGCGCACTCTTCGCGATTACCGTCGACGTAGGACAGGGCAAGGAGGAGATCGAGCAGAGCAACCAGCGCGCCGCTGAACTGGGCATCACACCGCTGACCATCGACGCGAAGCAGGAGTTTACCCACCAGTGGCTAAGCAAAGCCATCCAGGCAAATTCCGACTACAATGGCTATCCCGTCTCTACCTCGATGACGCGCCAGTTGATCGCCTCCCATGTCGCGAGAAAGGCCCTTGAACTGGGCTGCGATGCCCTGATGGAGGGGTCCAGCGGCAAAGGGAACGACCAGTACCGCATGCATAACGTCTTCAGCCTCTTCGCACCCGGCACCAGCATTTTTGTGCCCGTGCGCGACTTCGACCTCACGCGCGGCGAGGAACAGTTGCTCATGGAACACTACGGCGTGCTGGTCGAAGAGGTGATCGTGGGCGGAGACGATAAGACGATGTGGTGCCGCTCCATCGCCAGCGGCGGCATCGACCTGGATACGGTGCTGCCCGATTCGATCTGGATGTGGCTGACGCCTCCCACCAAGGCTCCCAACACTCCGACCAGCATCACGCTCACCTGGCACAACGGCCTGCCCGTAGCCATCGATGGGCAAGATCTGCCGCTCGACCAACTTATTGAGCGCCTCAACATCGTCGGCGGCGCCAACGGCATCGGCAAGATCGATCTCTTCGAGGATGGCATCATGGGCCTGAAGTCCCGCGAAATCTACGAGGCGCCCGCCGCCACCATCCTGCTGAAGCTGCACCGCGACCTTGAACAGTTCTGCCTGACCAAAGAGGAGGTGCAGTTGAAACGCCAGCTTGACGCGCACTGGTCCCGGCTGGTCTACCACGGCGAATGGTTCCACCCGCTGAAAGAGGCCATCGACGCCTTTATCGCCAGCACGCAAAAAGTTGTCAACGGCGAATACACTGTCCAGCTTTACAAGGGCAACATCGACATCGTGGCGCGCTCGGCAGCCGGCGGACTCTTCTTCCCGGATGTGCGCTCGATCAAGAGCGCGAGCTTCAATCAGAAGGAGTGCGCCCCCGCCGCGCATATTCGCGGGCTGCCCTACGAATTGATCGCCCGCCGCAACGCCCTGCTGGGCATCAACAACGGAGGTCCTGAAGCGAGCGCCTACGCGGGCCAGGAAGAGCTACCATCATGACGAAGCTCTGGCAGAAAAGTTATCACTTAAACGAGCAGGTGGAACGCTTCGAGGCCGCGCAGAACAGCACGCTCGATGCGCGCCTGGTGCGCCACGATGTCTGGGGCTCGCTGGCGCACGCGGCTATGCTGGAGAAGATCGGCGTGCTGAACACAGAGGAGCATCGCGCGCTGAAAGATGCCCTGCGCGAGATCCTGGCGCTGGAGGCCAGCGGGCAGTTCACGATCACGCTAAATGACGAGGATGTCCACACACGCGTCGAGAACTATCTGGCTGAGACGGCGGGCGTGGCGGGCAAGAAGATCCACATGGCCCGCTCGCGCAACGACCAGGTGCTGGTGGACCTGCGCCTGTATGCGAAGGAACAACTGCACGAGGTGGCGACAGAGATGAACGATCTCTGCGCCACGCTCTGGCAGATGGCAAGCGAGCATGCCGATGTGCCAATGCCCGGCTACACGCACATGCAGCGCGCCATGCTTTCGTCGGTAGGACTGTGGGCCGCCAGCTTCGCGGAGGCACTGCTCGATGACGAGCAGTTGCTCTCGGCGGCCTACGTGCTCAATGACCAGTCGCCACTGGGCTCGGCCGCGGGCTACGGCGTACCTATCGCCATTGATCGTCAATATACCGCCGAGCAGCTTGGCTTCGCGCGCGTACAGAATAACGTGATCTATGTGCAGAACAGCCGGGGCAAGATTGAAGCTGCTATCGTGCAGGCCCTGGCGCAGATCATGCTCGACCTGAGCAAGCTGGCGCAGGACATCCTGCTCTTCACGACGGCCGAGTACGGCTTCTTCCAGCCACCGCAGGAACTCTGTACAGGCAGCAGCATCATGCCGCAGAAGCGCAACCTGGGTGTAATGGAGCTGGTGCGCGCGCGCACACAGACCATGCTGGCCCTCCAGCAGCAGATCCTGGGCATCGTGAGCGGCCTGCCCTCCGGCTACAACATGGACTACCAGGAGACGAAACGCCCCTTCATGGAGGCCCTGGACATCGCGCGCGAGAGCCTGGCGATCTGCGCTCTGGTCGCCGGCTCGCTCAAGGTCAACATCGAGCGCCTGGTAGCCGCCTGCACCTTTGAACTCTTCGCCGCCGACCGCGCCTACGAACTCACGCGCAGCGCGCAACTGCCTTTCCGCGATGCCTACCGCATCGTGGGCGCCGAAGTCACTGCGCAACTGGATCGCCACGCCGCGCCACCTCCCGAAAGCCGCGAGCAGCTCAGCGAACGCCTGAAAGCTCGCAGCCACCTGGGAGGCGCTGGCAATCTAGGCCTGGAAACGTTGTACAGCCGCATCGAGCAGGCCGGGGCGACCTGGGAGGAACGGGCTGATACATTTAAGGCGACAATTCAGGCGCTGGTCCAATAGGTATCCCATAACGCGTGGCTGGCCACACAGGCGCATCCGTAGGGCGTGGCTTGCCTCGCCAGTCATCCGCGGATAGGCCTGGGGCCTGACTGGCGAGGCAAGCCACGCCCTACGAACACACGAAGCGGCCCCTGGTTTCGTGTAGGGGCGCCGCTGGCCTCATTCGTTGATACTAAATAGAGGGAGAGATGTCGTGTTGGAGCCGGGCGCAGGCCAGCGGCGCCCCTACATGAAATGGAGCCATGCCGGGGCTTCTCTACAATGTGCTGGACGCTTTATTTCGTGTAGGGGCGCCGCTGGCCTGCGCCCGGCTCCAACCACGCACGTTCCCCCTATTTAGTATCAACCAATGAGGCCAGCGACGCCCCTACACGAAACAGAATGCACTGTAAGGTAACCGCACATTCTGTTTCGTGTAGGGGCGCCGCTGGCCTGCGCCCTACACCTGCTCCCTGTATCCATTGGTAATCGGCAGGCGGCGGTCGCGTCCGAAGGCGCGCGGGGTGATCTTGACGCCGGGAGGGGCCTGACGGCGCTTGTATTCACTGATATCCACCAGGCGCATGACGCGTTCAACGACCTGCTGATCGAAGCCCATGGCGAGTATCTCTTCAAAGCTACGGTCGTCCTCGGCGTAGGCCTGCAAGATCGGGTCGAGCACGTCGTAGGGCGGCAGGTTATCGGTATCCTGCTGGCCGGGGCGCAGTTCGGCGGAGGGCGGCTTCTCGATCACCGCCGGCGGGATCACTGGCACGGCGCCCAGGGTGTTGCGATAGCTGGACAGCTCGTATACCAGCGTCTTCAGCACGTCCTTGAGCACGGCGAAGCCACCGGCCATATCGCCGTAGAGCGTACTATAGCCGGTGGCCATCTCGGATTTATTGCCTGTGGTCAGCACGATTGGCCCCTGCTTGTTGGAGATGGCCATCAGGATGTTGCCGCGAATGCGCGCCTGCAAGTTCTCGGCGGCCAGCCCCAGATCACCCTCGCCCAGAGCAGGCTGGAGCATCTTCAGCGAGGCCCGGAACGTCTCCTCAATCGGCACGGTGACGTACTGTATACCCAGGTTCTCGGCGAGCTGCTGCGCGTCGGTCTTGCTGCCCTCCGAGGAGTAGCCGGAGGGCATGGAGACGCCCAGCACGTTTTCAGATCCCAGCGCGTCAACGGCGATGGCCGCTGTGAGCGAGGAGTCGATGCCGCCCGATAGGCCAATGATGGCCTTCTTGAAGCCTGTCTTGCGCACGTAGTCGCCCGTGCCCAGAACTAGCGCTGAGTAGATCTCTGGCAGCCGATCCATCTTGGGCTCAATGCGCTGGGGCGCGTGCAGCAGCACCTTATCGGCTGTAGGTGGCGCCGGTGGCGCGACCGGCTGGGTCTGCACTTCGATGCAGGGTACCACGGCCTCGGTGACTTGCAGGCGCTCCTGGCGGCGCCGGGGATCGTGCAGGCGCGAGCGGAAGACCGAGGCGGTATCCAGGTCAACGATGAGCATATCCTCCGCGAACTCTTTGGCGCGCGCGATCAGCTTGCCCTGCTCGTTGAAGACCATACTGCCGCCATCGAAGACCAGTTCATCCTGGCCGCCCACCATGTTCAGGTAGACCACGATCACTCCGTTATCGGCGGCGCGCGTGGCCAGCATCTCTTCGCGGAAGTCGCCCTTGCCGGCATAATAGGGCGAGCCGTTGATGTTGATGATGACCTCGGCCCCGGCATGCGCCTGTAAGGTCATGGGACCAGTGGGATACCATACATCCTCGCAGATGTTCACGCCCACATGTACGTCATTGATGACGAAAATGGGCGCCTGCCGGCCGGCCTGGAAGTAGCGATTCTCGTCGAAGACACCGTAGTTTGGCAGGTAGTGCTTGTGGTACGTGCCGTAGAGTTGTCCCTCGTGGACCACAGCAGCGGCGTTGTAGATATCGTGATCGCGATCCACGAAGCCGATCACAGCGGTCAAGCCGGGTAGGCGGCGGCTCTCGTCGATGAGTTCTTGCAGCCTGCGCAGGTTGGCATCCACAAAGCCCGGCTTGAGCAGCAGGTCCTCGGGAGGATAGCCCGTCAGCGCCAGTTCCGGCACACAGACAATATGCGCCCCGGCGGCATGCGCCTGCTGCATAGCAGTCAGGATCCTGGCGGTATTCCCGTGTAGATCGCCAACAGTCACGTTTATTTGAGCTAAGGCCACACGAAGCGGTATGATATTCATATGCGGAGATGCCTTTCCTGGTCGCAGGAACAATCGGGTCTTCTCTTCCTG
>JALYTT010000459.1 GCA_030854145.1 Chloroflexota bacterium
CTTCCAGGACGGCGAGGCAAGCCACGCGCTACGGGAGAGGCGGCGTCCTGACATCTTCTCTGTAGATTGTAGCAGAGAATCCACTCGCGGCCATAACAAAACAATCACATTTTGCTGGGAGCCAGACTTAGACCCTGTACTTTGCCGTCAGACCCTTGATCCAGTTGGCCTGCTTTTCGGAGGGTGTGAAATCATTCTTGCGGAGGCGTTTGGCCATATCACGGATGAAATCGCGCTCAGTGCTGCTGACACGCGAAGTGTCAGAGTCCCGGCTGTCGAAGAAATCCTTGAGTTTCTGAACGTTCTGACGCATAGCCTCTCTTTCGGGTGAAGCGGGAGCATTGTGAGCTTCTGGCGCGTTCGAGGCCTGCCACTTCGCATAGGCGGCATGATCGCTATTCCACGCACCCAGGCCCGCCAGCTCATCGGCACGCTCATTATGCAGGTGCCCGGCATGCCCGCGCACCCAGATAAACGTAGGAGGCTGTCTACGATAGCCGAGCAGCTTGCGATATACCTGCCACAAATCAGGGTTCGCCTTCATCTGATAGGTACCCATGGCTACCTTGATAGTATATTCGCTATCACTGTAGATAGTCAGAGGGAGGACTGTCGGAGCCAGGGAGAGCACAGCCAGCACGGCCGCAATCTCCGCCCGATTATTCGTCGTCGTCTGCGCCCTGGGGATATGGCCATAACATTCCAGGCAGGCAGCCTCTTCACGAACGCTGCCATCCACAAAATCAACCGCCGCCCACAGTAACGCGGACCAGCCGGCCGGGCCACCGGGATTCTTAATGCACGCGCCATCCGTATACGCGATGATACCCGCCTGATCTAATGCTGGAAGAACAGAACGAACGCTGTCGATTTGAATGACATTGAGAACGGAACTCCATTCTAAGGATGCTGGAACTTCACTCACCACTTGCGACCTTTCAACACATATTCTATAAGAAATAGGACATTAAGAAACAAGACGTTTCCATAGCGCAGTATAGCATAGTCACGCGTCCTTCGATAGTCTTCTATGTTGTGTTGGCAACACACTCTTCCCTCCTGATTTGCTCCACAGAGCCGATAAGCAATGGTGAGATGATTCGCCAACACGCAGAGAAGGAAGACATAGAATCAATGAAGAAAAATCATACGCTTAGTCGCCTCACGTCGCTGGGATTGACCGCCATCCTGCTTGTGTTGACAGCCTTTTCGATGTGGGCAGCCCTGACCACACAACAGGCCATCAATCGCACTACTCTCTCAGAATACCTCAATGACCAGTACCAGCAAGCCCGCTTTGCCGTTGGCGCTGAGGAGTCATTAGAGCGTAAGTACCGCCTTGAGCCAGGGCCTGAACCTCTCGCGGCGCATAAGGCGGCAGCAAACAACCTTATCAATGCTCTGCACAACATCTATAATCAAGGTGATGCTCATGACCGTATCGTAGTAGAGAAGGTGCTGACGACACACCAACTTTATTTGATAGCCACACACCTGATGTTTGCGGCCGTTGATAGAGGCAACACTACCCTGGCGATGGATCTTGATCACAATAAAATTGATCCTGTCTTTACCGTTATGCAGCAAACTGTCAATACCCAGGCGATCAGCTACCGCGCCGAGGCGCTTCAACGCCTGGCGGCATTAAGCACAACGGAACACCTGGTGTTTGTCTCCACTCTCATCGTGTTTCCTGTTGGTCTGTTCCTCCTGGGGGGCCTGCTGCTCGTGGTACGCACCTATCAACGCAGGATTGACGAGGGAACCAGCACTGAGATGGCCCGGCTTGCACGAACCGCCCTGACTGACAACCTGACTGCTCTGGGTAACCACCGCGCCTTCCATGACGACCTGCAGCGCGAGATGGTCTCCGCCTGCGAGCAGGGAGAGACTATGGCGCTGGCCATCATTGATATTGACGAGCTAAAGTTGATCAACGATACATCTGGGCACCTGCAAGGGGACCTCGTTCTGACAACCTTCGCGACTATTCTGCAACAGGCACACTACTCCGAATATATCTATCGACTGGGCGGCGATGAGTTCGCTATGATTCTGCCCCATATAGCCCTGCCGGATGCAGTGAACGTCCTGGAACAGCTCCGTCACACTGCCGAGCAGGGTTTGTTTGGCGCGACCATCAGCATCGGCGTCGCCGTCAATATCGCAGAAGCCAGCGATATCGAGGTCCTGCAAGAACAGGCCCACCTGGCCGCGGCTGAAGCCAAACGGCGCAGCCACAACACCATTGTCACCTTTGAAGATATGCGTGAGAGTGTCTCTCTCATTGCTCCGGCCAAAGTACACGCGCTGCATCGCTTGCTCAGCGAGGGGCATGTCAATGTGGCCTTCCAACCTATCTGGGACATTGAGCAGAATCGCGTTCTGTCCTTTGAGGCGCTCACACGACCACCGGCGGACTATGGCTTTAATGGGCCGCAGGAGGCCTTCGATATCGCGGAGAAGATTGGACGGGCGCATGAACTGGACTACCTGTGCGTCCACGCCATTCTGGAGCGAGCCGCTGAATTGCCGCCCGATACCCTACTTTTCCTTAATCTGACCCCCCAGACGTTGGACCATAATGTACTCACCGGCGCCATTCTCCTGGAGGCCGTGCTCTCTGCCGGCTTGACTCCTGATCGCGTCGTCATCGAGATTACGGAGCGCTCGGTAGTCCGCCTTGAGGTGGTCATCCGTGAGGCGCGCAGCTTGCGCGCCCTGGGTTTCCGCCTGGCCCTGGATGACACGGGAGCAGGCAATGCCGGTCTGGAGATGCTGAGCCAATTAGCCGTTGATTTCGTCAAAATTGATCGCGCCATCGTCGTCAAAGCGCTCACCGATGCCACCGCCCGCACCATCTTTACCAGTATCACAGATATAGCGCGGCAAATGAACAGCTACGTGATCGCGGAAGGCATCGAGGATGTCGAGATGCTCGATCTCGTGGAGCAGGTGGGGGCCCATGCCGTACAGGGTTACCTGCTAGGGCGGCCCAATCAAGTCCTGCCGAGTACACAAGCGTTGCAAGCGCTTAGCCCGGCCGCGCACAGGACTTCCCTTGAACCTCTAGCCACTGCGCGCTAGCGCGGTTTTCAGCTAGGTGTCGCTGGTTCCCCGGTCTTCTGTGTCCGGCCCGCGCAGCAAACGCGTGACGCAGATGGAGAAAGCACCCGCGTCACAATGTACCATATTCGGTTCAGTGCCGGTTCACTTAGATCACAACATGCTCCGGGTGGATCACGCCGCGTTTGCTCTTACTGCCATCGACGGCGATGGTGTCGCCCTCTTTTAACTCGTGGAAGGCATCGGGAGTGACACGCCTCCCATCATGGTCGAGCACAGTCGCATCCTCATCAACGAGCACAGCGCACGGCCTGACCTCGCCAGTGGCCTCCTTCACTATCGTGCCCGCGATAATGTGGTAGGTGTGCTTCTTGACCTTGTTCGGGCTCATACCTACGATCGTCACTTTGCGTCCATGATCCAGCAACGCATTGATCTTATCGAGCAGTTCGCCATGGACTTCCTCGCCATGCTCGTTATTGTGCTCCTCGGTATGCTCCTCCATATGTTGCTCCGCCTGGCCTGCCTCTAGATTCTGCGCGACCGGCTGACCCTCGTCCTTCTGCTCGTCTTTCTTGAAGAGCGTATTGTCATAGGAACGCGGGATAGCGGCTCGCAAAGCACGCGGCATAGCATCAAAGCGATAGTTGACCATGACCTTGTCGGCATCTTCCGCGTGTTCGAGGGCTTTCCGGTCAGACTTGCTCAGGTAGTCCTTGAGCTTGCCTGTGGAGCCATCCAGTTGCAGATCAATGGATGCCGGTACGCTGATGTGCAGGTGGGCGCCACGGAAGTACTCGGAGGTCGTGTTATCAGGCTTGCGGCGCAGCAAGAGCGATGTCACCTGCTGCATGGTATTGATGGGGTTGCCGGCTGTGATGACACAGACATCCAGAAGCCCATCGTCGATATACGCGTCGGGCGTCATTTCCACCAGATCGCCGTACTTCCGTGTGTTCCCGACGACGACCTGTAAGGCCTCGCCTTTCCAGAGCACACTCTCCTCGCCGCCGCTGCCCTTTGAGCGCACTTCGACGGGGAAGGGGTGTTGCTCAGGCAGTTTTTGCGCTGCTGCAACCCCAACCGCCAGGGGACCTATATGATACTTCAGCGGCTTGGAGACGCTATTCATCACAGCGGCATCGATACCCAGGCCCGCCATCAACAGAAAATGATGTTTCGCCTTAGAGGATGCCTGTACTTTCCTATTGGCTTTCTTGCTCTTTTTGTCCTGCTGGTCGCTCTGCTCGCCTGTGGTCGCATCAAGGAAGGTCAAGCCTTCAACCTCTACATGGCCGATATCAACTTTGCGCACTTCGCTATCAACCAGGCTGAGCGCGGCCCTGACGGAATCACCTGGCACGCCGGACTCACCGGCCCACACATTGGCGGTACCGCCAGGCAAGACACCAAAGATACTCTGTTGCCCTTTGGCGTTCATGATGCCATTGACAACCTGGTTGAGCGTCCCATCGCCGCCGTAGGCTATGATCATGTCATAGTCGTCGTCAGCCGCTTTGGTCGCCAGGGTCATGGCATGCCCGCCATACTCTTTCAAGGCCAGTTCTGTCTTCCAGCCAGCAGCCGAGAGCACCGCGAGAATATCGTTTATTTTCGCCAGGTTCTCGCCCGCTCTGGGGTTAATGATTAAACATGCTTTTTTAGATGCCATAATACTGCTCCTCGTGATCTATCGAGAGTCTCTTCATGTTGACTTACACGAGGGCCAGAGCAGTTGCGTTTCAACTGAGGATTACCGTTGCAGAGACGCGATAGCCTGCAATACGCCGCCCACGATACTCCAGAGGAGGATGAGCCAGGGCCAGGCACCGCCATGCCGCGTACGCGCCTGGGCGCTGCTCACAGTCCTGAACCAGCGCCCCGTGGCCGGGCGGCTCAGGCGCCAGGCGATCAAGGGCGAGAAAATCACCAGGATCACGCTCGTGACCACAGGCCAATAATTGCCGGCCTGGATGCTGTGCCACAACGAGGGCAGCGTCGCCAGGCCCCCCAGGAAGCCCAGGGAGTTCGCCACTATCTGAACCAGGCGCGTCCAGCGCCAACCTCGCCGCACGCCCTCGCCAAAAATGCCGAGGAGGATGGCAAAAGGCCAGCTTATCAGGGCCAGAACCAGCGGACTCAGGTTCGCGCCCTTGAGCGGGGAAACAGACCCGCTGCCTAAAAGAAAGCCCACAAATGGCATGGCGATGATCTGTACCACAAGGCCCCAATCAAAAGCTACCGCCATGCCAATCCCCTGCGGCGCCTCCCCTACGCTGGGGACGCTGGCGATCTCCGCCACCCGCCCAGACTGAAGCATTTCACTCATGCGGCATCTCCTCTATTAAAAAATAACTTGCAGGTACTATTGTAACAGGCACGTTCCGTGAACAATATGGGAAGCACGCATTGTTCCCTGATATATACATATACGCAAATGCGATACATAAGGTAAATGCCATCTGGACGATAAAACGAATTAACCGGAAGAGAGATAGGTCCTCCCGTAGCGCGTGGCTTGCCTCGCCGTCCTGTCACCACCAGGACGG
>JALYTT010000460.1 GCA_030854145.1 Chloroflexota bacterium
CCTGCCTTTATAGGTGATTTATGCTTTTCCTATTCTAGCAAGGAGTAGCCTCCTTTTCCATTTTTCGGGACTTTCGGGTACACTCCAAAGCCCTGCCTGCGCCCTCTCCCTACTTGACAAATCGCAAAAAAGCAGGTACTTTTCTAGTAAGCGAATCATGTTAATGGCCATGAACAAGGAAAGTAGGATGCGCCGCGCTTGCAGAGAGCTGACGGGTGGTGCGAGTCAGTATTGAGGCCTATCTGAAGCTCCCTTGTGAGCCGCGGCGGTGAAACGGTCCTGAGTTGGGGACCTGAGTAGCTGGCGCCGGGTACTCCCGTTAGCGGGTTCGGGTGTGTTAGCACCCATAAGACTGTTGTTGCAAGACAGCAGTGAAACAAGGTGGTACCGCGAATGTAGGGACGCGACCGATGGCGTCCGGCCGGGCGTGATGCTGTCCGGTCCGCGCGCTTTCCTGAGCGCACTTTTCGCCCTTGCCGGGGCGGAGGGCGCTTTTTTGATGCCCTCCGCGTGCAATACTCTGGCCCATATGCATACGAGGAGGGTTCGATGACAGAGACGAGACTACCCGCTGCTGTGACTGGCGCGGCGCCCAGGCAGCAGATGACGCAAACACGCTCGCCGAAATATGACTTCGCCGCCTTCGAGGCCAGATGGCGGGCCAGGTGGGAGGCGCAGAAACTCTACCAGGTTGATCTGCGCCGCGCTCAACGCCCCTACTACAATCTGATGATGTTTCCCTATCCGTCGGCTGAAGGGCTGCATGTCGGCAACATGTATTCGTACATCGGCTCGGACATTCATGGTCGCTGGATGGCGATGCAGGGCTACGATGTCTTTGAGCCGATAGGCTTCGATGCCTTCGGCATTCACAGCGAAAACTTCGCCATTAAGCAAGGTATCCACCCGCGTACTCTCACTGCGCGGAATGTCGAACATTTTCGCGAGGAGCAGTTGAAGCGCATCGGGAACCGCTTCGATTGGTCACACGAGCTGAACACCACCGATCCAGACTACTATCGCTGGACGCAGTGGATCTTCCTGCAACTATTCAAGGCTGGCCTGGCTGAACGGAAGGTGGCGGCTGTGAACTGGTGTCCCAAAGACAAAACGGTGCTGGCGGATGAGCAGGTCATCGACGGGCGCTGCGAGCGCTGCGCTAGCGTTGTAGAGCGACGCTGGCTGAGGCAGTGGTTCCTGAAATTGACGACATATGCTCAGCGCCTGCTGGATGGCCTGGAGCAGATCGATTGGTCTGAACGGGTGAAGACGACCCAGCGCAACTGGATTGGCCGTTCCGAGGGACTGGAGTTCAGCATGACGATCGCTGACATGCCGCAACACAGCGTGCAGGCCTACACGACGCGGCCGGACACGATCTTTGGCATGACCTTTGTGGCCCTGGCCCCGCAACATCCCCTGGTTGCCAGCATCACGGACGCGGCATACCGCGAGGCCGTCGCCAGCTATCAGGAGACGGCGAGCCGCCAGCGCACGGGCGCTGAGCGCACGATGACAGGTGTCTTCACGGGGGCCTACGCGCTGCATCCGTTGACCGGCGAGCGTGTGCCGATCTGGGTAGCTGATTTTGTGCTAGAGGGACACGGCGCGGGCGCGGTGATGGGCGTGCCGGCGCACGATGAGACAGATATGGCCTTTGCTCAGGAGATGGGTCTGCCGGTGCGCTTCGTCGTGCAGCCCGCGCAGGCTGCTGTCCCTGCCAGTGCCGGTACAACCAGAGAGGCTTTTGTGCGGCCCGGCGTCCTTGTCGATTCTGGCGCATATTCCGGTATGACTTCGGAGCAGGCACGCGGCGAGATTCTGGCGTGGTTTGAAGCGCGTGAACTGGGGAGGCGCACCGCCAAATATCGCCTGCGCGACTGGCTGATTAGCCGCCAGCGCTACTGGGGTTCGCCCATCCCGATCATCTACTGTCCCGATCATGGAACCGTGCCAGTGCCGGAGGAGCAGTTGCCGGTGCTGCTGCCGGACGTGGAGGCGTGGATGCCAACGGGGACCGGCACCTCTCCCCTGGCCGCTATCGAGAGCTTCGTCAATACGACCTGCCCCACCTGCCCACGAAGTGCGCAACGAGATGTTGATGAGCGTATCGCGCAGGAAGAGTTCGAAAGCGTCCCCGACCTGGGGTTTGCATGCCTGAGAGGTGATAGCCACAGAAGGAAAAGGAACAAAACGCGTAGCACATGGGAGCAATCGAGGCAAGGTGAGGCCAAAAAGACATGAGCATCTCCTCGGAAAGGCAGGCCTTTCCGAGGAGATGGAATGCTCTTACTCAAGGCGATGGCTGGTTAGGTCGCCGAGAGTCCGAGAAGCGCCGAGAAGGTCTCTGGTACTCCGAAGAGCGTGATGATTGGTCGGCTGGCCGAAGAGACCCAGACATTGCGCGCGAGCCGCTCGGCAAAAGAGAGCCGATAATGCGCCCGCTGCGCACGAGAAAGGGTCGGGGGTCCCAGGGCAGAGCGGACCTCACTGTCTTGCCCATGGTGCACCTCTACCCTCTGATGGCGCAAGAGCTGGATGCAGACACGTCGATACCGCCTGCGACTCCAATCATGCCAGAGAAGAGGGGCCGGGCCGATCACGAGAGGATGGAGCAGCACGCTCACCTGGCGAGGCTTTTTGGTGGCACTGCCCTGCCATTGACAGTGCTCGCGCACAGGGCAGGGGCGGCAACTACGGATGCTGGCAGCATACACCATCCGCAGACTTCCATCGGCTTCTGGGCGTCGCTCATGGACCACCAACGATTGCCCTGCCGGACAACGCAGCGTCCCATCTGGCTGGAAGGCAAAATCTCGACCAGAGAAGCGACCAGCTTTCCAGGGCAGAGCCACCTCTGGTGGCCCATATCCGTGTGGGGGAGAAGGGAAGTTGGCCACGTCTTCGTGCGCAGACGAGCAGGCAGGAGCAAACTCGGTCGTGCGCAGCGGATCAGGATGAAGCTGATGACCCAGTTCCAGACGCAGGTTCCAGACCCATTGCGTCACGATCTGCCAGCACTCCTGCCCACGAGATGACTGACTACACCAACGATCCGGATCTTGTTCAGCATCTTCATCAGCAAGAACCGGTTCAAAGGCGCCACGATGCAGATACAGCTCCACGACGTCCGAAGCCGTGAAGCCCTGTTGGGGCAAGCGGGTGAAGAAGAGTTCATAGACGATGCCTTCCCGCCTGACGCCAATCCGGCTCTTCTTTTTGCCAGCAGGATGGGTTGCCACCACCACGCGGCAATGGACGCCTTCAGGCCCCACTGGCACATCAGGGCAGTCGTAGAGGCTCCGCACGACCAGACTTTCAGGGCGGTGCAGGAACTGGTCGGGGGGCAGGTGGAGGCGGGCTTGAACCAGAGGATGATCAAGGACCGTGTCGTCTTTGCCGCGCATGACGAAGAGGAAGCCTGCCAGATCGGAGATCACAGCCCCCGTGCCATATTGTCCATCAAAGCGCAGCAGGGCATGCTCCTGCGAGAGCTGGTGCGCAGCCAGATAGCGACCGATGGCCGAGAGAGCCTGGCGTAATTCTGCTCGGTAGAGTCCATTGCCTCGGTTGCCGAACGTGCCGAGCCATTGAGAGGAGTGAGCCTGACTGATGACCGTGCGGGTCCGGACAATTTCCCCTCGCTTGCGCCCCGTGTAGCCAGGGGCACAGAGGTCATCCAATCGTCGAAAGGCTGGTGGCAGTTCCTCTGCCTGAGGAAGGGCGCGTTGGCGGGCCGCCTCACGGGTGCCATCAATATCGAAGACGATCCGAGCCGCTCCCTCTCGATCCACCAGATCGCCTGTTTGCAGCTCTTTGGAGAGCGGGCGGCTGAGCAGGTCATCGAGAAACAGGCAGCGTAGGGCTTCAACTGGCTCCTGTGTCAGAGCGGTCAAAAAGCGTGAGAGCGTCGAGCGAGCCGGCAGCCGATCACGCTCAAACAAGGCCATGAAGGGGACCGCAAAAGGGTGCAGTCTCTGATAGAAGGCTTCCAATGTGTGTTCCCCGCTGATGGCATAGCCAAAGAGGACCGCGAGAAAGTCGATCACCTCATAATGACCGAAGCGTCGCCGCCGAAAACGCACGCGCTCACTGATCTTGCTCAGGACGCCTTGCTTGCGCAGATGCTCGATGATGAGCACCACCTCGCCAAACCACGAGGGGGTTGAGGGAACCGAGTGCGAAAAGGTCTGGATGATCACCGTCGAATCGATGATATTGTTCATATATGCCTCCTTTATGAGGAATCCATGTATTCTTCCTCCTTAAGAAGGCATATTTTTCTGCTGATTTGCTATTGGTCATCTCGTTGCGCACTTCGTGGGCTTATTGGGCGCCGCTCGCCTGCGCCCTATCCACCACTTTTGGCGCCCCCATTATACTAAAGAGAAGGGGCAAGCAACCGTACAAAAATAGGCCTCCTGTAGGCTTTGCTCTTCTACTAGCTATATGAAGCGGGGCAACCGATGGCGAGCACACCTGAACTGACAAAGAACACAAAAGAAAGCGGGCTATCAACCTTTCCTATTGTAGGTATTGGCGCGTCCGCTGGTGGACTCAAGGCCTTTACCGCCCTGCTGGCGCACTTGCCCGCCGCCACCGGGATGGCCTATGTGCTGGTGCAGCATCTGGAGGCGACGCACGAGAGCATCTTAGCCAGCCTGCTTGCTCGCATCACGCCTATGCCTGTAAACGAGGCCACCGACGGCATGCTCGTCGAAGCTGACCATGTCTACGTCATTGCCCCTAACACGGATATGTCCCTGACCCAGGGCCAGCTCACGCTGCTACCCCGCACCCAGGAGGCCGGCCGGCACCTCCCCATCGATACATTCTTGTGCTCGCTGGCAGACGCGCAGCAGCAGGACGCTATCGGTGTCATCCTCTCCGGCACCGCCTCCGATGGCACGCGCGGCCTGCAGACCATCAAAGAGCGCGGGGGTAGCACTTTCGCCCAGAATGAGGCCTCGGCCGCCTACTACGAGATGCCGCAGAGCGCCATCGCCGCTGGCTGTGTGGACTGGGTTGGCTCCCCCGAAGGCATCGCCGCGAAACTCAGCAAGCTCAGCTCCCATCCCGCTCTGCGCCCGGTGAGCAACGCGGGAACAAGCACAGAAAGTGCTGATCATGAGCAGGGGTTCCAGCAGATTCTCTATGTGCTGTCTCAGCATGCCAATCTGGATTTTACGGCCTATAAACCCATGACCATCCGGCGGCGTATCCTGCACCGTATGGTTCTGCAACAGATGAAGAGCTTCCCGGAGTACCTCCTCTTCCTGCAAACCTCCCGCGCCGAAGTAGATACTTTGCTCCAGGAGGTGCTGATCTCGGTGACCTCGTTTTTTCGTACGCCTGCCACCTTACAGGCCCTGGTCCAGGAGGTCTTTCCACTCCTCGTCAAGGCGAAGGCCTCTCATGACCCGATCAGGATCTGGGTGCCGGGCTGTTCCAGCGGCGAGGAAGCGTACTCTCTGGCTATCTGCCTGCTGGAGTTTTTAGAGGAACGCTCGCTCACACTCCCCATACAGATTTTTGGAACGGATATCAATCCAACGGCCATCGAGAAAGCTCGCGCCGGTCGCTATCCAGCCAGAGCGGTCCGC
>JALYTT010000461.1 GCA_030854145.1 Chloroflexota bacterium
GGGGAGGGATCTGTGGGGAGAGCGGAGTCTGGCATTTCGTGTAGGGGCGCCGCTGGCCTGCGCCCTGGTCTGTCGTGTAGGGGCGCCGCTGGCCTGCGCCCTGGTCTGTCGTGTAGGGGCGCCGCTGGCCTGCGCCCTGGTCTGTCGTGTAGGGGCGCCGCTGGCCTGCGCCCTGCTCTCCCATCACCCACTCACAATCCGCTCCTCCTCCTCCGTCAGCCCATACAGGCGATACACGATCTTATCGATCAGCGCGTCAGTCCTCTCCAGGCGCTGCTTGAGGGGCAGCACGATATCCAGGCTGGCCTGGTATCTGGCGCGCAGCCGTGACCAGGGGACGGGATCGTTGGGGGAGACCTGCAAGCGGTTGCGGTTGCGGCGCAGGATCTCCTCGACCTCTTCGTATGCCAGGTGCGCCTCGCCCTTCTGGTAATCGCCGGCGTAGTCCAGCAGCCGCGCCTTGCCGGTCAGCGCCTCGATGCCCACGCGCCCATCCTTATCCGGCTGCGGCTGCATGCCGAACGCCCCCGTGAGCCAGCCCAGGAAGTCCTTCTGCTCCGCGCGCTTCTCGCGGTTCAGCCGCAGCATCTCCTCCGCCAGCCAGGCCAGCAGGTCGTGTACCACATCCGCCGCCTCCGGCTCACGCGCGATCTGCTGGCGCACAAAGGCCAGCAATGGCTCCCAATCACCGCTCGCTATGCAGGCGTGGTAATGGGATGTAGCGGCCTGGACGAGCTGGGCGCGTTCGACGGAGGGGGTGGTGAAGGAGATGCGACGGATGGGTATAGACTCAACATAGATAGTTTGTAAGTTCAATCTTCCTCCTTTATCCACATCTCCTAAACTAGCACAGGTTCTTTTTAAAACGAACCATATTAGCTTCGAATTTAGAATAGCCAATAAATATTGATTGTTGTAAGGGATTATGAAAGTTGTTTTGTTACTAAAATATCCAGCTTCGTCCAGAGTAAATCTACTACTCATAGCTATCTCTGGGTATATAATTTTGGGTTTCTCAAATTCAAGGTAGTAGTCGCAGTGCCGAAGTTCCCACCAATGATTGCCTTTATCCCAACGTTTTTCAAGAGGGATTTGATACCTCTGCAAGTATTTATAAATAGCAGGGTATGTAGCAATTGGAATACCAACGTAAGTCCAAATTAAGTATCTCTGTTGAGAATTATACGTATACTTACGTACGTCATCACCTATGAGAAATGGCTTAATGATTTCTCCACTTTTGTAGTCCTCTTCTATCAACTTATCACGAGTATTGCGATCTATGATAAATGCTTCATTAAAACCAGTTAGTATACCCCTTCTGATTCTCCCCTCCACATATTTTCCTAAAGGTAGGCCCTTAGTCCTTAGTTTATCCAGCAATTCTTGAGTTCTATCCGTAGCTAAAGACCAATTAGAGCCGCTTAAAGCTTTTTCAAACAAGATAATTGCATTGGCTTTTACTACGCTGTCCAAGCTCTCGAAATCGAGACTTTTGAGTTGAACGTACTCGATAGAGGTTCTAGGAGGATTGTTGCTGGATATGGTTATCATAGGGTCAGTTGCCGCGTCACCGAAAACACGTAGTTCCCCAAAGTCTACAAGCTGTTCCAGCCTCACCTCTTTGGTAAGGTAGGTACGTAGAGCGGCTCCATAATTTGCGCGCATAAACTTATTGGCCGTAATCATGCCGAACCTGCCGTCCTGGTGGAGCATCTTATGGCCGCGCTCGATGAAGTAGGTATACAGGTCGGCGATGCTGTTGAAGACGCGGTACATCACCTTGAAGGCGGGTTTGTCGTCGCCCAGGCCCTCCTGGCGCACGTAGGGGGGATTGCCCACCACCGCGTCGAAGCCGCCGTTGGGCTTGCGGCCTTCGGCGTCGCAGAACACTTCGGGGAACTCTAACTCCCAGTGGAAGAAGTGCTTGCGCGCGGCCAGGGCCTGCGCGAAGGTGATGGCCTCACGGTCTTTCTGGTTGACGCGGTTGCCGTAGGTGCCCTCGATGATATCGTCGCCGTAGACCTGGATGGTGGTCTGCGCGCCCTTGGCGCCGAAATACTCGCTGATCCACACATTCATAAGCTGCTTGAAGGGCGCGATGGCGCGGTCGGCGTCCCTGAACATCTCGCGCGACTGCACCACATCGGCGAAGGTGTTATCGGCCTGCTCGCTCAGGCGGCGCATCAGGTTGGCGGCATCGAAGAGGCGCGCGAACTTGTGGCCCCACAGGCTCTTCGCCAGGGCCTGCTGGGCCTCCTGCACATCGCCGCCGATCAGCGAGTTGCCCCACTTCAGGTGGTGATCGAGGAACGAGAGGGGCGCGCCCAGCGTGAAGCTGTCGAGCCAGACGCTGACCTTCGCCAGTTCGACGGCCATCTGGTTGACATCCACGCCGTAGATGCAGCTCTTCAAGACCTGGCGCTTCAGCAGGTTGATGTCGGTCAGCCGTTCGGGGTCGATGGAGACCTCCTGCCTCTCCATGGCGCGCTGGATGGTCTTGCGCGTCTCCGCCAGCGCCTCGACGACGGGGTTCCAGGGGAAGCCGGCCAGGAACTTGGTCATGCGGTCGGTGATGTAGTCCACGGCCTCCACCAGGAAGTGGCCGCTGCCCATAGCCGGGTCGAGCACCTTGATATTGAAGAAGGCGCTATTGAGGTCCCTATGCACGTTGTAGGCCTCCGTCTCCGGCGCCTGCGTCGAGGTGCTCCTCTGCTGGCTGAGCGCCCGCTGCCGGCTCTGCATCGTCCTGAGCGTCAGTTCCGCGCGCGCGAACTGCGGGCGCAGGGCCTCAAACTTCTCATCGAGCACGGGGCCGACGGTCTGCGCCACGATGTACTTCACGATATAATCGGGGGTGTAGTAGCTGCCGGTGGCCTTGCGCTCGCGGCGGTCGTTCTCCAGATACACCTCGCCCACATCGTAGCCGCGATAGGGGTCATCCTTGCCCCGGCCGCGCCGCAGGATCACGCGTTTGGTCTCGCTGGCCTCGCTGAGCGGGATGATCTCCTCGGTCTTCTTGCCCTTGACCACCACCATCTTGCGCGTGGCCAGGCGCAGCCGGAACTCCAGCAGCCCCTCGTAGATGCTGCCCAGGTGGCGCACGCCCAGGCTCTTGTAGTCGATCTGCGTCAACTCCTTGCGCTTCTCGTCGAGGTCGCGCGCCATCCGGTCGAGGCCCAGGGCCAGGTACTGGTCGGGGATCTTGTGCGTGGCCAGGAAACGCGCCACCCTGGCTTCGGGCGCATCGTCGTCCGCCAGCGGTTCCGTCATGAAGAGGCCGCCATTGTAGATCGGCACGTTCAACTCCGGGCTGCCTTTGTCCACCGCGCGGAAGAGCGTCTGCAACTGGTCATACAGCGCGGTGCTGTGTGTGGAGTACGCGCCCCTGATCCTATCTGGCGCCTCGTCCTTGATAGTGCGCGCCCGCTCAGCGATCTGCGTCTTCAACGCCTGCAAGCTGACCGCGTAGTAGCCATGCTGCTCGCGCACAGGCAGCAGGTCGCGACTCTCGGCATACAGCAAGAAAAGCAGGCGATACAGAAAGGCCAGTGTCCCGTTAAAAAACTCCTCCAGCCGCGTATCGCTGATCTCTTCTTCAACGCTGCTCTCACGGCCCTCCACACCCTCTAAGGAACGCCGAGTGCGCGCATACTGCACAAAGCCCTGCGCGAAATGCGGGAAGATATCATCGAAGACGCGCTCCTTGAGTTGCTCGCCCAACGCGTGGGCAAACAGCTCGCTGCGGCGCACCAGGTCATCCAGGAAGCAGAGGCGGCGCGTCTCCCCGCCCTCGATCACCTGCTCTTCGGCGACATAGGCGGAGGCGCGGAAGAACAGCCAGAAGTAGCGGAAGGCCGTGTTAGCATCCGCCGCCTCGCGATTGGGGATCGCCAGCGTCTCTTCCAGGTCGATCTCATAGTAGTTCGTAGCGCGGCTGTGGGCCTTTGCCGAATACAGGCGCCAGATCTTGCCATTGGTCACAATAGCCCAATCGGCGCTGCCCTGGTCCAGCAGCGTCACCACCACGGCGCCAGGATTCTCGCGCCACGTCAGGGGATCGTGGTCCTCGCCCACCTGGCTATCCAGGTTGCGCCCCCAGGGATAGCTCAGACAGAGGGCCAGAGGCGTGCCGGGACTCTCCTGGCTGGCGAGGATAAAGTCCGCCTGCCGCTCCCTCTCCTCCCCGCCGTCTTGCCCCTTATGTCTATCGAGCGCGCTGGCTACGAAGCCAAGCAGGCCAAAGGCTGGCAGCAGCAGGCGCTCGCGCAACTCGGGGACCGGCTTGCCGAGCAGTTCGCGGCGCGCGTCATCATACAGCGCGCGCCACGACTTGCGGTCCAGCGACTCCTCCCGCCACTCCCCGAGATCTGGCAGGAGTTCGCTGAGAAAATAATCTGAGAAGAGCGCGCGGTTATTGAAAAACTCCTCGCTCCACTCCGCTACCGCATAGCCCCCTCGTATGACCTCAACCTGCGCCAGCACATCCCCCTCGGTAATGCTGAAGCGCCGCAGCACCCGCAACGCCACCCGGCTGGCCCGCGTGCGCGCTACCGACAGCACCCGCGGTCGCGCCTGACCACCCCCAGCTTTATAGGACGCTCCGACAGGCAGCGCATCCTTATCCGCCAACCCAAGCGAGAGTTGCCCGGCCTTCATGGTAGCATCTTCATGGAAGCGATCCAGAAACACAAAATCGATTTCCTGGTAATCATGCTGCTTCACCAGCACAAACACATAATCGCCCTCGCGGTCCCTGAAGTGGCGCACCAGCGCCTGAGCCGCCGCGCTGGTCACAGAAGAAAGCTCAACCAGGTAGACGCGCAACTCCAGCCCAAAGTCATCACGAAAGCGTGCAAGCTGCTCGATATGCCTGATCTGCTGCCGGAGATAGCCATCATTGATGCCCAGCGCCGTCGTCGTCTGCTCATGGCGCACAGAGATATCGTAGCCCAGCTTCAAAAAGAAGCCCGCCAGGTAATCGCGATTGGAGAGTTCCAGGATATCTTTCTGTTCGAGATCATATTCTTCTGGCAGCATAAAGGCACCATCAGCTTTCTAGTTGACGCTAAATAACGGTCTATACCATATATAACGGATGAGACAAAGATGGCGAGCGCATCTGCTGGCAAGATGGCGGCGTTGGAACAGGGGGCAGGCAGAGATTGCGCAGGCATGCTGGGCGCAGGCCAGCGGTGCCCGTACACGAAAGAGAGCGGCGCTGGGGGCATGCTGGGCGCAGGCCAGCGGCGCCCGTACACGAAAGAGAGCGGCGCTGGGGGCATGCTGGGCGCAGGCCAGCGGCGCCCGTACACGAAAGAGAGCGGCGCTGGGCGCAGGCCAGCGGCGCCCGTACATGAAAACAGATGTGCCGAACGTGGGCATGCTGGGCGCAGAGCAGCACATTCGCCGATACGAAATCGGGGACGAGATGCCGCGCGTCGTTGGAACAGGGCGCAGGCCAGCGCCCTGCATGCCCGCCCACGGCATGCTCGTCCACGGCATGCCCCCGCTCGGCACATCTCCTCTATTCATACCTTCTCCACGCTCACATTCTTCGCAATATGCCCGCGGCCGCCGATCCACAGCA
>JALYTT010000462.1 GCA_030854145.1 Chloroflexota bacterium
CACCTAACGCGCCCTGCGGGCCGACTGGCGAGGCAAGCCACGCCCTACGGAGACGCCGCTCGCTTTCTGCAAGCGATGCCTTCACTTGACGCCTATTGGGCAGCTTGCCCGACTGCCCACACGTGAGTGGACAGGTGGACCCGTTCTACGTCCTGGTTGTGACCTCTCAGCGTTTACCAGGACGCGTTTCACATAAGCAGCAGCTTTGTATGAAATTGCTGTGTAGTGAGTGCCAAATTAAACTCCCGCTTCAGTATGCACTGGCTCAGCGGAGGGAGCAGGGGTGTCCACGATGGTATGAAACGAAAATCCCTGGGGTGAGATAACGTGCGCGTCAAGCTGAACCCTTACGCGGATGGTGGGAGGCCTGGGACTTTTACATTGCCGTATACACGCTTTTTCATTCAAGCTGCATCCGTTGATCCTGGTAAGTGAGGCTAACAAGCTCTGTTCGACACTGACTGAGGTACCAGTTGGCATTTTCCGCCAGCGAGATACGCTGTCTGAGCATTTCGGTCCTGTCCGAGACAACTTCGTGCAGTACTTCGCCTCGCGGGGAAATGAGCATTGTTGGACAGTGTTGGAGCGGGTGCGCGGTATTCGCGCTCACCACAAAGCGCTGATTTTCGGCGGCGCGGCTGACCAGGTGGCTTCTCCACACAGAGAGGCGCTCGCCGGGATTTGTGGCATTGGTGAGATACGCAAATATATCCGCTCCCTGGTACGCCAGAGCACGCCACTGTTCAGGGAAGCGGATCTCCCGGCAGAGCTGGATACCCACATTGATGCTGGTATGCGCAAAATGTATGGGAAAAACTGGCAGCTCGGCCCCGGCTTTCATCGCGCCACGTTCATGGGTCGCGAGGTTCACTTTGCGGTACACGGCGCGCTCGCGATCAGGAGAGAAGTACAGGCCCGCGTTGAACCAACCTCCTTCCTCAAAGAGGCACGATCCAACGATGAGATGACACCTTCTCTGCTGAACGAGTTCTGCCAGAATCGTTAATGCATCCTCTAAGAAGGACGTATTGATGCGCTTGAGGAACGAGATATCGCCCGCATAGCCAGACACCGCTCCCTCTGGCAGCACGACTAACTCATCGGCGTGTGCGCTCTGCACAATGGAGACGATCTGCTCCAGATTGCGCTGGATATCCAGCGTCACAGGGAATTGTCCGGCGACGACAGTGATATGCATATTCTCCTTCCTGTGGGCTGATACCACCGCCTGTCTCCGAGGCATCTCTTTGGCACTGGTAGCTCAGGCTCTGCTTACCCTTGCATAGCCGGCGGTCCATTATGCGCGCGCGTAGTGCATGAGCACAACGCCTGATGGCAGTGGCCTGGATTCGATCAGGCGCAGATGAACATGCAGCCCCTCAGGAAAAAGCTTCTTGCCATTGCCGAGCACAACCGGGTAAACGAACAGGCTATATTCGTCAATCAGATCGTGCTCGGCCAGGGTATGAACCAGCACGCTGCTGCCATCGATGACGATGTTCTTGCCGGGCTGTGCTTTCAAGGTGCGTACTTCCTCGACAACATTGCTGCTAATCAAGGTTGAGTTGCGCCAGGCTGAGGCCGTTGTCAGTGTTGTGGAAACAACGTACTTCGGCATGGTGTTCATTGCATCGCCAAAGGGGTCACCGGCTGGCATTGGTTCAAATGCCCCGCCGTGGATCTGCCATGTTTTGCGCCCTAGAAGTAGCGTGTCACTGTGGCTCATTTCCTCAAAGAAGTGCGCGCCAATGTCATCGTGCCAGAACGGCCCTGTCCACCCGCCTTGGGTAAAGCCGCCCTCGGTATCTTCTTCTGCGCCACCAGGCGCTTGTATGACATTGTCCAACGACACAAACTCTGATACAACGATGTTTCGCATGATTCCCTCCGTTTCTATGTTCAATCCTCTTGTTGTTCATGAGACAAGGGGAGTATACCTCAAGGGAAAGGCGTTGTCTTGTACAAAAGCGAAAGCTGCTCTGGTCGGCTGTGATGGAGTAGCTCAGCAGGGGTGTGTCCAATAAAGCGCTGAAGCGACCGGGTCAGATGCGGCTGATCGTAATACCCGGCCTGCTGAATGGTGTCCAGGATCGAGACGCCTTGCTGTAAGAGGAGGGTAGCATAGCGGGCACGCTCGATTTGTCGCGCCATGTTCTGAGTGATCCCGGTTGCCTGCAAGAAGTGATACTGGACGGAGCGTGGTGTGAGGTCTTTGATCTGCCCTTGCAAGGCGGCCTCGATGACGGGATCGTGAGCCAGCAACCCGGCACGCGCCAGTCGGTTCACGAAGATTTCCGCATTGTCATAGGTAGGAAATTCCCAGGCAGAACTAGAGAGCCAGAAGGTGTGACTCGTCGCTTCAGGTAGGGTTACCTCTGTATCGGTGAGACTTCTGCTAGGCAGATGCGGCAGAAACGTGCCCAACTTCAAGAGAATGCCGAACCACTCCCCGGCGGAAGGGCTGTCTCCAAGAGGTGTGGCTTTGGTCTCTGGTCCTCGCACCGTCATCGTGATCTTGCCATGCAGTTTGGTGACCACCAGTTCGCAACGGCTCGCGGCAATTGAGAGAAACGGGGCAGTGCCCTCACTATGGCTGCGCCAGATCTGTTCGACAAAAGGCGAGCCCGATGGCCTTTCCTCATCAATGATAATCATATCTCTACTCCCGTTTCCAGACTGAAATCGCTCCCCATAATAGCACAGCCATTATTCCTGCTCAAAGAGCCAAAGTGGCTCTATTGTTCATACCATTATCTACTTGTTCCCGCGTGTTATCGCCAGACTATTGTCTCCTTCTTATTATGGGTATCTTTATTGGTACCTCTCTGCTTATCAGACTACGCGCGAGGCTCGACCCAGGATGCGCGAAAGGACCTCCTCAAGAGCCTGCCGGGGATTTTTGCCCTCCTCCCCGACGCGCCAGGCCACGAAGCCATCTGGTCGGACGAGCAGCGCGCCATCCGCGTGAATGCCAGCCTTGTCCGGCCAGAGCTGCTCTGGAGCGCGCAGGTCGCCAGCGGGAGCAATGCGATAGGCTTTCAATGCGATCCCCAGGTGGGCCTCAGCCGCGCGCGCTGCATCGCACCAACCTTCACCAGTGGGACCGGCCAGCAGCACAAAATTGCCGGCGGCCAGGTCAATCGTGGAGCGTCGCTCGCCCTGATACTCCACCCAGAGATGGGGGACGCGCGTGCCAGGCTGCCCGTTGAGATCCAGAGCGTCGGGATCGCCATCAACTTCTGAAATGATCGCCTGGGACGTGTATTTGTAGCCATAGCCTCCTAGAACCTGGAAGTAATTGGCGGACATGGGAGCTGTCATACTCCCCCAGGCCAGCAGACCCCGCTCATCCGCTCGCGTGCCTGATGACTCGGCGGCCTGCTGCCCGACCGGCTGGCGCTCGACGTTATACGTGTCGAGCAGCGCCGGTTCCGCCTCTCCTTTGAGCACTGCGGCCAGCTTCCAGGCAAGGTTATGCGCGTCGGGAATGCCGGTATTGGCCCCCTGACCACCCCAGGGCGGCATCTGGTGGGCCGCGCGTCCCCGGCCAGAAACACGCGCCCCTGCTGCAAGCGCTCCGCCACGCGCACAGTGGATATCCAGGGGAGTATACTCTTGATCTCGACCTCAACACCGGGCAGGCCAAGCGCGAGTTGGATCAGGTGTCTACAGCGCTCTGGCGGGAAATCGGCTGGCGTCTCCCCTTTTGCCTGATCGTAGAGGATATGGAAGGTCCAGATGTCGCGATTGTTGATGGAGATCAGCAGCCCCGTCACTTCCGGGCGCTCAATCATGCATATGCTAAACTCCCTGCCGCGCACGAATGCACTCAGGTCCGCGTGAAAGAGAATGTTGAGCAGATGCCCCTCTGAGCCGCTGTGGCTGCATGGAATGCCGAGCGTGCGCAACACAGGACTGTTAGCGCCATCGGCGGCGATCATATATTCGGCGCGTACACTGCTGTCTGTGCCACTGACACGGTCGCGCACTGTCGCGTTCACGCCTGTGCTATCCTGCTCGAAGGAGAGCAGTTCAGTGGAGAAGCGCACATCGCCTCCTCGTGTACGCGTCGCGTCCAGCAAGATCGGCTCAACCAGGTCCTGGGTGCCACGACTGCCTGTTGTGGGGCTGATCTCGTCACTAGTGGTCATTTTCTGGAAGAAGGCCATCATCTGCCTGTGTTGTTCGGGATCGTGGCCCTCCAGGGCTTCTCCCAGGGTTGCTCCCTTGAAAAAACCTAAGGCCGGTTGGAGCGCTTGCCCGGCCTCACGTATCGCGTCTTCCAGTCCCACTTCGCGATAGAGTTCCATCGTGCGCCCGTTGACGCCACGCGCGCGTGGATGAATCGAGGTGCCGGCATGGCGCTCGACCAGCAACGAGCGAATACCGTGATACGAGAGGAAGAGTGAGGCGGATAAGCCAACGATTCCTCCGCCAATAATCAGCACTGGCACTTTTTCCTGGGCCATAGTTCCTGCCTTTCTTTACGCGTTGTTTTGATCTTTGAGTCTGTCTTGCAGATCGCTCTATGCAGTTCTCTTATGGCTCCAGTGTAGTGTAAGCAAGAGCTGCTTTCATCGCCCACCTGGATGATTGCGCCGGGTGATTGCCCTGGCTGGTTGGGGAAATACGGGATGTTGGGGTGCGATGCGTGCTTTAGAGAAGGTGCAGTTGGTGCGCGATTTTGCTGGCCTCGACACGGTTCTTCACATTGAGCTTACGAAAGATACTCTGTACCTGCGTCTTCACGGTGTTCACGGAGACGACCAGGGCGCTGGCGATTTCGGGATTCGTGTGACCACCGGCGAGCAAACGCAGCACGCGCTGCTCTTGCGCACTCAGTGGTTCTATGAGTGTTGCCGGTCCGGGTGCCATGCCCTCTCCTTGTCGGTGAGCAAAGGCCAGCAGAATGCGGCGTAGATACGCGCCCTGCACCTCTCCGCGCGTAGTCGGTACGAGAGCCTGTAACAGTGTTGCCATGGCCTCTCCCTCATCCAGAAAGAGGCGCAGGTAACCTTCGGAAGTGGTCTGAGCAACAAGCATCTGTGCTTGCTGCCGGGCTTCCTGCATGAGGTGAGTGGAGGCGTACGCCAGAGATGTGAGGAGGTGAGCCTCCAGAGCGATGCGTGTGCGACCAGCTCGTTGAGCTGCCTCGGCCACACGTTCAGTTATCTCCCGCGCCTCTTCGTTCCTCTTTTGCGCCAGTAGCAGGCGCGCGCTCAGCAGGTCTTCTCGTTCGCTTTCTGGTAGCCATGCGCCCGCTTGCTGGACATGACTCCTCGCCCAACGCTCTACTGCGGTGATATCTTCGCTCGCGAGCTGGAGCCGGAGCAACGTCATCTGGATTTGCCAGTTGAGGCGAGCGCGCAGTGGCACTCCCTGAGGGCTGGCGGACTGTTGTGCCAGCAGCGCCAGGCAACGCTGTTGAGCTTCTACGCTCTTTCCCTGCGCCTGCTTGATGCGGACTAGTACTACAGCCCCACTTACAGGGCGAGAAGTGAAGTAAGGCGGCTTGGGAGGCTGAATGGCAATTCATAACGCCGAATAGGCGAACGCGCTCCTGAAGCTCTCTCACATGCTAAGTAGG